>CAMYKY010000029.1 GCA_947259165.1 uncultured Acidobacteriota bacterium
TGGCAGACACCCCCAAGTTGTCACTCTTGCGCAGGTAACTTCCGTAGACGATCAGCGCTCCCATCCCGAGACTCAACGAGAAGAACGCTTGGCCGAGCGCCGCGTTCAACATACTGATGCTCAGTGCCTTGCTGAAATCCGGCCTCAAGTAGTAGGCGAGGCCTTCGGAAGCGCCCGGCAGCGTGAGCGCTCGAACCGCGAGGATGAGAAGTAACAGAATCAACAGCGGCATCAGAGTCTTCGTGACCCGCTCGATGCCCGCTTGGACACCGCCGAGAATACATGCGGCAGTAACGAAGAGGAATGCGAAGGTGAGGCCAACCGAAAGCGCCCCATTCGAGGTGAAGCTCGTGAAGAATGCGGTAATTTCATCGCCGGTCGCTCCGAGGCCGCCGACAGCGGTGAAGTAGATATAGGCGACGGTCCAGCCCGCGATGACAGCGTAAAACGACAGGATGCCGACCCCGCACGCCACACCGAGCCCGCCGACGATCCACCACTTCGTACCCGGCGCAAATTTCTGAAAAGCGCCCACTGGACCCTTCTGTGATCCGCGACCGAGAATGAGCTCTGAGATGAAGATCGGAGCGCATACGAACAAGACGCACAAAAGATAGACGAGCACGAACACCGCGCCGCCGCCCTGGCCGACCTGCGTCGGGAATCCCCAGATGTTGCCGAGCCCGACGGCCGAACCTGCGGCAGCAAGAATAAAACCGAGTCGTGACCCCCACATGCCGCGTTCAGGTGTTGCCATACGCTATGCCTCCGAGCCGTGGTCGCATCCGGGACCGCGGCGAGCCCGCCGAAGCCGCAAGGCGAAGGCGGGCCCGACCTTGTTAGAAATCATTGATCCAACTGAGAAACCTCACCTTTGACCGTAATCCGAAAAACCGCTCTCGCATGCGCATCCGCAACGAGCAGATGCCCCTGCCGATCGACCGCCAGCCCCTGAGGACTCACCAGGGGATCCCCCTGAACTAGCGTCGAAACCGACCCGTCCGACGCCACTCGCCATATCGCTTTCGCGTACCCATCACTGACATAAAAGTTCCCGTCGGGATGGAGCACGACATCGTGAGGAAACTCGAACGGCATCGACGAGGCCAAGGGTGTCGTACGGCCCGCTGCGACCCTCACCAGGTTGTCATCCGTGAGGACGACGATCGCTCCGTCCCCGTCGACGAGGACCGCGCGCGGTGACTTGATGTCGGCGAGCTCTTCGACCTCACCACTCGATTTCACCCGCCGCAGCGAGTGGCTGACACGGTCGACGACGAGCACGCTGCCGGAAGCCTCGATAGCAATGCCCCACGGAGTGACGAATCGGCCATCGTCCTCGAGTGGGCTCACGCTACCGGCGGCGTCGATCCGGTACAGCTTCATCGTGGCCGGGTCGCTGGCGATGAAGCTTCCATTTGCGCCGGGCGCAATGTGCCGGATGCCGTAGAGCGCGGTTCGGGGTAGGCCCTCCCCTTGGGCGACGATCTCGACCCCGGAGGCAGTGAGTTTTACCAGCGCGTGGGCCTCGTGATCGGCGACAAATACCGCTCCTTGGGCGTCGACAGCGACATCCACGGGATAAAGCAGCTCGGCCGCAGGCGAGCTTGGGGCCTGGATCGAGGCAATGCAGAGCGCTAAGCCGAGGTATTTCAACGTGTTATCACCGATTGGCCGAAGCCGGGCTCCCCCGTTGCCGTCAGGCGAACCCGCAGATTCTATGCGCGACGCTCCCGTAATTCAACGGAGTAAATAACTTCGGAGCGGAGCGGCGGTTTTTGTTAGAATCTCGGGCTTGTGCACGGGGTACAAAGCCCCGGATTGTCGTGCAACAAATTCCCCAGGAGGTCGCCCCGTGGAAAGCGTCATCTATTTGACGCCCGTGTTTGGTGTGGCTGCGCTTTTGTTCGCGTGGTACAAGGCTGGTTTTGTGGCCCGGCAGGATGCCGGGACCGATCGGATGAAGGAGATCGAAGGCTTCATCCGCGACGGTGCCATGGCGTTTTTGAGGCGCGAGTACTCGGTGCTCGCAATGTTCGCTGGTGCCGTTGCCGTGCTCCTCGTGCTCGCTTACTACTCGGCTGGCGCTGGGCTCATCGGACTGTCTTTCGTAGTTGGAGCCGGAAGCTCCGCCCTCGCCGGGTACTTCGGAATGCGCGTGGCCACACGCGCGAACGTGAGGACCACGCATGCGGCGCGCGAGTCGCTTTCGAAAGCACTTGGCATCGCGTTTTCGGGCGGCTCGGTGATGGGCATGTCCGTCGTCGGTCTCGCGCTGCTCGGCTTGTCGGGTCTGTGGCTACTCTACACGGGCATGTACGGTACCGACGAAACGGTCATTCAAACCAAAGTGCTGCAGATTCTCTCGGGGTTTAGCCTGGGTGCATCATCAATCGCTTTGTTCGCGCGCGTCGGCGGTGGTATCTACACGAAGTCGGCGGACGTCGGCGCTGACCTCGTCGGCAAAGTCGAAGCCGGAATCCCCGAAGACGACCCGAGAAACCCCGCGGTGATCGCGGACAACGTGGGTGACAACGTAGGCGACGTCGCCGGGATGGGGGCTGACCTGTTCGAGTCCTACGTCGGCGCCATCATCGGCGGTATGGTGCTCGCGCTCGGATTTGTCGAGAGTCTCGAAGCCTCCGGCACGAGCGTGGCGAATCCGTTGAACTACGTGATTCTACCGCTCGTCCTCGCGGGTTTCGGAGTCGTGGCTTCGATTCTGGGAACGTTCGCGGTTCGGACCACCGAAGGCGGCAACCCGCAAGCCGCGTTGAACATGGGAACCATTGGCGCCGCGATACTGATGTTGATCATTGCTTTTCCCGTCATCCGCTCGCTGACACCCGAGGCGTGGGTCGGAATCTACGTCTCGATGCTCATCGGTCTTGCGGTCGGAACCGCGATCGGCTTCATCACCGAGCACTACACGTCGGAGGCGAAGAAGCCCGCTCGTGAAGTCGCTGCGGCATCTCAGACCGGAGCTGCCACCAATATCATTGCCGGTTTGGCGCTGGGCATGAAATCGACGGCATGGCCTCTGGTCCTCATCGCAGGCGCAATCGTCGCGACGTATTCCTTCGCCGGACTCTACGGCATCGCTCTGGCCGGGCTCGGAATGCTCGCGACCGTCGGCATCCAGCTCGCGGTCGACGCCTACGGACCGATTGCTGACAACGCCGGCGGCATCGCCGAAATGGCGCAGCTTCCGAAAGAAGTGCGTGAACGTACCGACAAGCTCGATGCGGTGGGAAACACCACCGCCGCTATCGGCAAGGGATTCGCGATTGGATCGGCCGCTCTCGCAGCGATGGCGTTGATGTCCGCATTCCAGCAGACTGCAGGGCTCACGGCAGCGTCTTTGTCGTTGGCGGAGCCGATCGTGCTCGCTGGGATCTTGATCGGTGCGATGGTGCCATTTTTATTCTCGTCGATGGCCATGAAGGCTGTCGGCGAGGCGGCGTTCGCGATGATCGAAGAAGTCCGCCGACAGTTCAAAGAGATCCCAGGACTGCTCGAGGGCAAAGAGGGTGTGGTCGCTGACAACGCCAAGTGCGTCGATATCGCGACCGCGGCAGCGTTGAAGAAGATGGTGGCTCCGGGGTTGTTGGCCGTGCTCATTCCGGTCGCTGCCGGTTTTGCCGACAAGTACTTCCTCGGCGGCCTCCTGGTGGGTTCCTTGGCCTCCGGCGTCCTGATGGCCATCTTCATGGCGAATGCTGGCGGAGCCTGGGACAACGCCAAGAAGTACGTCGAAGCCGGCAATTACGGCGGTAAAGGTAGCGATGCCCACCACGCCGCCGTCGTCGGCGACACCGTAGGCGACCCGTTCAAAGACACTGCCGGTCCGGCATTGAACATCCTCATCAAGTTGATGTCGGTGGTTGCGCTCGTGATCGCACCTCTAATTGCGTAGGTCAACGCGACTCCCCCTCTCCCGATGGCGCCAACCCCGTCGGGTGAGGAGGCGCGGCTGTAAAACCGTGTTCGCGAAACTGGCACTAGTTAGAACAGCTCGGGCACGAAGGTTTGGTCGGTAATCGGCGGCCTCACGTAGCCGATATTCGTCTGCCTCTCCGGCAACTTCAGCTTAGGGTCTTTGAGCTCATCGTAGGGAATCAAGCTCAGCAAATGGGCAATGACGTTGAGCCGGGCCCGCTTCTTCTCGTCGCCTTCCACAACGTACCAAGGCGCTTGCTTGATATCGGTATGGTTGAACATCTCGTCCTTGGCCTTCGAGTACTCGACCCATTTCTCCCTCGATTCCAGATCGATATCGCTGATCTTCCAGCGGCGGAGAGGATCGTTGATGCGTTGCTTGAACCGTCGCTCCTGCTCCGCGTCGCTTACGGAGAACCAGTACTTGATCACCTTGATGCCCGAGCGAACCAGCATGCGCTCGAATTCCGGACAAGATCTCAGAAACTCCTGGTGTTCCTCGTCCGTGCAAAACCCCATCACCCGTTCCACACCGGCGCGGTTGTACCAGCTCCGGTCGAAAAGCACCATCTCACCGGCTGAAGGTAGATGGGCGACGTATCGTTGGAAGTACCACTGGTTCTTCTCTCGCTCCGTCGGCGTGCTCAACGCAACGACGCGACAGACGCGCGGGTTCAGGCTCTGGGTAATGCGCTTGATGGCACCGCCCTTGCCAGCCGCGTCACGTCCTTCGAAGATGATGACGACCTTGAGCCCCTGGTCGTGGATCCATCTCTGAAGCTTGACCAGCTCGACCTGGAACTTGCCAAGGGCCTTGTCGTAGTCGCCGTTGCGCAGCTTCTCGCGTTTGACGTTCTCGGAGATCCCGGGTGCATTCTTGCGTTGCGAATCATTCTTTGCCATGGGTTCCTCGACTCCGAAGTGACAGAAGATGCCCCGGAGCTTCTTTTTTAGATGATAAGCGTCGACGAGGACGACAACAAATGCGTCCTCGCCAATACGCGTGAGGGAGAAATTCGAACCGCGCTCTGAACGAGCAGGGACGCGTCTCGTCGAAACGCCCGGCCGTCGACTCTGGTATCCTCTTCGGTCGACGATGACAAAACGAGGGAGGGCTAGTGAACTGCCCAGCGTGCTCGAGTCCGAACGCTGAGACGAGCCGTTTTTGCGCCGTGTGCGGCGTTGCGCTCGTCGAGTCCTCGTTCGAGCCGACCCGCGAGCTTCCTCTCGACCGCGCCGCGGCGCGCCGCGGCGTTGATGCCACCCACGGACGGTTCAGCCCAGGCACTATTCTGTCGAGCCGGTACCGCGTCATCGAGCGCGTCGGTCAAGGCGGTATGGGCGAGGTCTACCGTGCTGACGATCTCACGCTCGATCAACCGGTCGCTTTGAAATTCCTTCCCGAGGATCTTTCGAGAAATCAGAAGGCACTCGAAAGATTCCGAAGCGAAGTACGTACCGCACGGCAGATCTCCCATCCCAACCTTTGTCGCGTCTACGACATCGGCGAAGCCGAGGGCTTGCAGTTCCTATCGATGGAGTACATCCAAGGGGAAGATCTGCGCTCGCTGTTGCGTCGCATTGGCCGGCTTCCGGAGGACAAAGCGGTCGAGATCGCGGCACAGTTAGCCTCAGGGCTCGCGGCCGCGCATGACAGGGGAGTCCTTCATCGGGACTTGAAGCCCGCGAATGTGATGATCGATGAACGTGGACAGGCTCGCATCACCGATTTCGGTCTGGCGGCGGCGGCCGGCACCGTCGAGAGCAGCGATATCCGGAGTGGCACCCCTGCCTACATGGCGCCTGAGCAGTGGGCCGGTGAAGAAGTTACCGAGCGGAGCGATATTTTCAGTCTCGGTCTCGTGCTCTACGAGCTTTTCACGGGGCAACGAGCCTACGACGACCCAACCGAGGACGAGCTCACACCACCCTCGAGCATTGTTTCGAACTTGGATCCGGCCTTGGAGAAGCTCATCTTGCAGTGTCTTTCGAAGGAGCCGGCGCGCCGCCCGCAATCAGCGGCGGCCGTTCGCGCGGCGATTCCCGGACGCGACCAGCTTGCCGTGGCGGTGGCGCGCGGAGAGACCCCGGCGCCCGCACTTGTCGCCGAAGCCGGAGACTACGCCGGCCTGGCGCCCGCCATCGCTTGGACGTGCCTTGTCGCCGTCGTCGTGGGGCTCGCGGGAACCGTCTGGCTACTTGGGCAGTCGAGGCTCGCCCAGATCGTCCCCCTGCCCAAATCTCCCGAAGTTTTGATCGCGGATGCCCAGGAAATTCTGGGAGCTTTAGGTTACCCGACGCCGCGGCGGGATCGCACCTTCGGTTTCACTCGAGACACGACGTACATCGACGAGCTCATGAAAGTTGAGCGCTCCGACGATTGGTGGGGCCTTCTCGCTCGAGGGGAGCCGAGCGTCATACGGTTCTGGTACCGAGAGAGTCCCAGCTACCTCGTGCCCCATCGCATCACCGAGTTCTTTCCCGTGGAGCACGATCCGCCGCTCTCGTTTCCGGGCATGGTGAACGTCCAGCTCGACACGCAAGGGCGACTGCGGGGATTGCAAGCGGCGCCTCCCAAGCACGATGATTCGTCACCCGTAGCAGAGGACGTCGACTGGGCGCCGCTGTTCACGGCGGCGGGTCTCGAGCCCGGTGCCTTCACCCGCGTCGAGCCTGCGTGGCTCCCCCCGAGCTATGCCGATCACCGAGCCGCTTGGGAAGGCGTCTACCCGGATGCTCCCGAGATTTCGATCCGGATCGAGGCGGCCACTTACCGAGGGCGCGCCGTCGCGTTTCGCATCGTCGAGCCGTGGTCGGAGCCGGCCGAATCCGCCGACAGTGGGTGGGTACTCGCGACGGATGCGGTGCCTTCCGCATCGGAGCGCCTAGCTTTCAATGGTTTCTATCTGTTACTCATTCTCACCCTCACCCTTCTAGCTCGGCGCAACTTGAAGCTCGGCCGAGGCGACCGCAAGCTCGCCTTTCGGCTGGCGTCGATTCTTGCCGGCATGATGATGCTGCACTGGCTGTTGGCCGCGCATCACGTTCCGGAGAGCACCCAGCTGCAGATCTTTTTCGGTGGTCTCTATCGCAGCTCCTTCGTGTTCGCGTTGGCCGGGCTCATGTATCTCGCGATCGAGCCGTACGCGAGAAAGCTCTGGCCCCATGCGCTCATCTCGTGGGTTCGACTACTGAACGGCCGCTTCCGCGACCCCATCGTTGGACGGGACGTCCTGGTGGGCTGCGTCTGGGGGATCGGGATCGGGTTCATGAACAAGGCGGCCAAGATGGGATCGCTTTGGTGGGGTGGCGTTCCGTCACGCCCGGACCTTCCTGCTCACCCGGCAGAGCTCCTCGCCTTGCGCGGTGTGAGGGAGTCGGTGGCTGAGCTCATTCAGGTCCAAGTCAACATCGCGATCCTTGTTCTCTATCTTCTCGTCGCACTATTGCTCCTGCGGTTGATTTTTCGCAAAACGTGGATCGCCGTGGCCATTTGGTGGTCGCTTTACGTGTTTGTCTTCGCCCCCGGATATGGCTTCTTGGCAATGGCGATAGCGGCCGCGGCGTGGCACATCGTCTTCTTCCGCTTCGGATTGCTCCCAATTCTGGTAGGTACCGTGTGCACGGACTTGCTGGTCGGCTTCCCGCTCACGACCAACCTGTCGGCATGGTACGCGCACGCCACGATGCTTATCTCCGTTTTCTGTCTCGCACTCACGATCTACGGGTTCAAGGTCTCGCTCGCGGGTCGACCGGCGTTCAAGGATCTGCTGGCCGAGGGGTAAGCTCTGCAAAACTGTACATCGCTTTTCGAGTACGAATGTAGATCCGCCCGTCACCGATAGCGGGGGTAGCGTAGCAGTCCTCACCGAGGTCGCTCACAGCGAGAATCTTCCATGGGCGAGAGGCTTCGAGTACGGTGACTTTTCCCGCCTCGCTCACCATGTAGATCTTGCCGTCGGCTGCGACGAGCGATGCGTAGTAATCGTCCATCGCTTCACTGGTCCGACCCACTTGCAGCTCTTCACCGGTCGAGGGCTCGATAGCCGCGATGATCCCGCCATTCTTGACCGTGTATAGAACTCCCCTATAGAGCACGGGAGCGGGAACATTGGGAACAGCTTTCTTCCTCCGCCACAGGACATCTGCCTCGGTGAGCAGGCCTCGTCCACCGAGTTGAACTGCTACGAGTCCGTAGTTGGAGACACTGAAATCACGGACGTTGTTGTACTCGTGTGGGTCGACGAATCCGTCCTTGTCGAGGTCCAAGAACCCGAAATGCTCCGACGCCACGGGGTGCTCCCGTACTTCCGCGCTCACGAGGCGTCCGTCGCCATCATCGTCGTACTTTTCGAGAAACTGCGCATGCGGTGGCCACGGTGAAGTATCGTTTCCGACGCCGTACGCAAACAGGGTGCTTCCATCAATCGTCGGCACGCCAAAAGCACCGGGGGCGGTTCCGCTCATCGACCACAGTTGCTCTCCGGTTTCGACAGAGTACGCATCTAACCACGAGCGCCCCACGACGATTAACTGGTGCGGTCCTGTTTCGGGGGCATAGACGGAAGGAGTGGACCAACCCTCCCATCTGTCCGGCCGCTCGGTCCTCCATCGGAGCGTTCCATCATGCTTGTTCACCGCGATCAGGAAAGAATCACCCTGCTGGTCGCAGTTCAGCACAAGCGTGTCGCCGACCAAAATCGGAGATGACCCCATGCCGTAGAAACTGTTGAACGGGCCGAGGGGCAGCCTCCAGCGTTCGGTTCCGTCCCATCCATAAGAAACGATCCCAAGATCGGGAAAGAAGACGAAGACATGCTCGCCGTCGCTTACGGGACTCGGGGAGGCACGATCGTTGCCGCGGTAGACTTCGCCGCCCCGTTCTCGCGTGATCTCCCGCTGCCATATCACCGCGCCGGTACTGCCGTCGATGCTGAGAGTAAGAAGCTTGTCTCCTTCGCTGGCCGTCAGAAATACCCGACCTCCGGACATGATGGGAGAGGAGCGTGAAAACGGGACGGCCGTCCTCCACACGAAGTTGCGCTGAGGACCAAACTCGACCGGCAAACCCACGGCCTCGGAAACGCCCGACCCATTGGGGCCGCGGAAGCGGGACCAACTGGCGGTGTCTTCGGCCTGGGCGGAAGCACACACGAAGACCGAGGCCAGCGTCGCGACGGCTCGTCTCATGAGCCCTCCTTCGTTTCGGCGTTGTGACTGCGATGAGAAGTGTACCTCAAACGTATCGGTCGTTCGACTCAGTGCTGAACGAGCTGGCGATCGTAATCGCCGTCTCATAGCATTAGAATCCTCCGAGTTGACCTTCTTCGATTTCTCGAAATATCTAGATATACCGTCGTCATCACGCCTTGCCAGCCCCCAAAATGGCCTCGCGATTTGCGCAACGAATATCTGTTACAGCCCACTAGTTCGGCAGAATCTTCACCGAACCGTTCACCGTCTCGATCTCGAACGAGCCACCGCCGTTGCCAAAGCTTCCGCGCATGTGACGTCGGCTGACGCGTTCGAGGTTCGTTGGGAAATCGACGTTGATGCTCCCGTTGACGGTGTTGGCTTCGAAGTCGCCGCCGGCGTCGGAGGGGAGGTACACCCGTACCGTTCCGTTGACGGTCTTGAACGTATGGCTGCCGTCCGTCGCGCACGCATAGCGTGCCCGGATGCTGCCGTTGGTCGTCTTGGCTTCGATCTCACCGACGATGTCTTCGACCTTGAGGCTTCCGTTCGTCGACTTGGCGATGACGTGCCCGTGGATGCCTTCGATGGTCACGGATCCGTTCGCGGTGGAAACGCTCACATTGGCCTCGGCCGGCATCGAAATGATGTAGCTGACCTTGCCGCTGTTGTTGCGGCGGCGGTGGACTGTCTCGACGCTGACCGAGTCGCCCGACCCGTCGATGACGATCTCGATGTCCTCCAGATGCGCTTCGGACTTGGCCACTTTCTCCGCCTCGATGCGGACGGTGCCTTCGTTCCACGTCTTGATGTGGATGCTGCCGTTGCTGTTTTCGATCTCGAAGCTGCCGCCCGCCGAAAAGGGAATGTCCCGCTCGAAATCCTCGCGGACTTTGGCGGAAGCGTCGGTCGAAAGTGTCACGAAAGCGACGGCGAGCGCAGTGCAAAGCCCTAACAACTGTTTCATCGAAGTCTCCTTTGTCTCCTGCCGTCGGCCCTAAGCCGGATCAGGCGAACTTGCTTTGTTAGACGGAAGGATGGGCCCGAAGGTTCACACGAAGTCGGGGAGAGTTCCGTCGGTCAGAATAGCGGCTAATTTATTAGCATCGATGCTGCCCCCGGTGACGATCGCGACCGAGCGGCCGCGCTCAGACGGGCTCTCCTGTAGCGCGGCGACGGTGGCGAGGGCGCCAGAGGCTTCGGTGATGATTTTCTGGTCCAGTGCGAGCCCGCGGACCATGCCTTTCACGTCCGGCTCCGAGACGAGCCGGGTCCCATCCGCGATCTCCTGCAGGAGCGGGAACATCTCCTCGGTCATATAGGGCACGGCGACTCCGTCGCAAATCGTGTCGCAGTCCACGGCGATAGGCCTGCCCGTTTTCAGGCTTTCGTGGAAAGCGGGGCATCCCTCCGGCTCGACCGCGACGACACGCACCTCCGGGCGAGCCGCCTTGATGGCGCTGCCCACGCCGGCCATGAGACCACCGCCGCCGACAGGGATGTAGACAGAGTCGACGTGCTCGAGGTCCTCGAGAATTTCGAGTCCCAGGCTTCCGTGCCCCGTCATCACGTGCGGGTTGGTCCATGGATGGATAAACGTATAGGGCTCGTTCTCCCAACCGTTCTCTTTCAGATAGCGAAACACTTCCGCGACCGGAACGAGGACGGGCTCACCGCCGTACGCCCGCACTGCATCGATCTTGGTCTGCGGCGCCGTTTCCGGCATCACGCTGCGGGCGGTCATGCCGAAGTGCCTCGCCGACCACGCAAGCGCTTGTGCGGTATTCCCCGCACTCACCGTGCTCACGCCTCGAGCCCGCTCGTCATCCGATAACGCGGCAACGGCGTTGAAGACGCCGCGCAGCTTGAACGAGCCCACGGGTTGAAACGTCTCGAGCTTCAAGTGAACGTCGGTGTCGCCAAAGCGCTCGTGAAGGGGGACGAGCGGCGTGTGCCGGACCACGCTCTTGGTACGCTCGCGGGCTTCGCGGATCGCTTCGAGAGTGGGGAGCATCGCTGGCGATTCTATAGGATGGCGTAAGCTCCGGCGCGACGCTTCGGCTCAGGACCTCAGCCGTCGGCCCGCTCGGCTAGAACAAACGGTGGACAAGCGCACCGACGTCAGGGCTTTCGGTGCGATGCTTTACGAATCCCTGACGGCAAGTCGTTGATCCTCACGAGCTCTCTCGGTTCTCTATGCGGGAGAGAATCGTTACCAGGAGCACGACCGCAGCGGCGGCGTGAACCAGCGTGGCGGAGGTCGCGATGTCGCCACCTAGAGTCCTCGCCACGACAGCGCCGAGCCCCGAGCAAACGATAGAGACACCGACACCCGTCAGCGGGCCAAGAAGTTTGGACGACATAGAATTTCCCTCCTAGAGTGATCGCTTCTGGCGATCGTGGTCTCGAATTCTAACAGATGAGGATTGTCGGAGAACGATTCTGTATGATTCTGCAGTGCGCGTCGTTCGCTTTGCCGTCTCGTTCGTTCTTGGGTTTGCGTTCTTCTTGCTACCGATACCGGTAGGCGATCGTTTCACGGTTCCGTTCGACGTCGTCGTTCAGTGGATTGTCGGAGGCGCGCCAGGTCTAGTCGGACTCTACTGTTTGGTTCTCATCGCTATAGGAGCGAAGGCGTCCGTCGCTTCTTATCGAACCACTCCGTTCCTGACTACGGCACGGGTGGTTGCCGTGCCGCTCGCGCTCGCCTACATCTTTAGTGTGGGTCCGAAGTTTCTCCTGGATCCCGGGGTGCGGGATCTCATGTGGTCGACGCTCGTCTTCTCCGTCGGCGTGATCGTCCCCATCGGTGCAGCGCTCCTGGTGCTTTTCGTCGAGTACGGCGTCCTCGATTTCATCGGAACGTTGATGCGACCCATCATGCGCCCACTCTTTCGGCTTCCGGGACGCTCGGCGCTCGACAGTCTCACGTCGTGGGTCGGAAGCTACTCGGTTGGCCTCTATTTGACACGCAAGTTGCTGGAGGACGGTTTCTACACCCGTCGTGAGGCGTACACGATTGTCACCTGTTTTTCGACAGTCAGCATCGGCTTTGTCGCGGTGGTCGCACAAACGCTTGAACTCCTGCACCTGTTCCCGTTGATTTTCTTGATCTATTTCGTGACGGTGTATTGGATGACGGCGCTTTTCGCTCGCTTGTGGCCGCTTTCGAGTACACCCGACGACTACGTGACCGAGGGGAAACCGGAGCTTGCCACGACCGGGAGCTTGTTCTCCGCCGCGTGGCGTAACGCGCTGGCACGGGCGGAATCCGGAACGCCGTTCGCGACCACGCTCCGCCGCGGCTTTGTCGATGGGCTCGCGCTCGCATCGACGATCTTGGGGAGCATCCTCGTCGTGGGAACGATGGCGCTTCTGATCGCTAGAGAAACACCCCTGTTCGATTTGCTGGGTCGACCGCTCGTCCCGGTGCTGAGCGCCCTCGGCCTTCCCGACGCCGAGCTCGTGGCCCCCGCCGTGCTCGTTGGTATTGCCGAGATGTACATCCCCGCACTTCTCGTTCGGGACGCATCGATTCAAGCGCGTTTTTTTATCGCGGTGCTTTCGATCTCACAGCTGATCTTCTTCTCCGCCGTCGCGCCCATGATGATCGACATGTTCCGTAAGATCCCGGTCCGAGCCCGCGAGCTCGTCGTGATTTTTCTGATGAGAACGGCTGTTCTCATCCCTGTTTTGGCCGGTGTCACCGCCCTCGTCGACCGGGCAGGGCTATTGAGCTAGCAAGTGGTTCATCCCGCCGTCCTCTCCGGGTCGCGGAACACCACTTCGCCCAACGCATAGGCGCCGGCGCACAGCCCCCAAAAAGTGGCGGGAAAGATACCGATACAAAACAGGAGCATCCCGAGCTGCGAGATGAAGTTGGCGACGAGGAAAACGACAATCGCCAGCAGGTAGTTCGAGAAGTTGCGTCGGATGAACGCCCAGTTGTTTTTGATCTCGAAGGCGGCCCCGAATCGCTCTTCTACCGCACAACGGGTCACGGCCGCGGGGAAGTACAACAGCACGGCCACGAAAGCGAACGACACGAAGATCATGACCGGAATGACGGCGAGGAGCATTGCTGGCGAGGGCTCGCCCTGGGATTCGCCAGCAAGCGCGACCGGAACCATGAACACGACCATCATGAGGCTAACGGGCAGGACATGGGCGAGGTACGCACCCATGACTTGAAGCCCTTCCATAAACATGCCGCCTAGGTCGTCCCACTCCGGCAGGGGATACGGCTCGCCTCGTGACGACCGCCGCATGAGTTGCACGGCGTATCAGGCAATGTAGTTCCCGCCTACCAAGAAAATCGACAAAACGGTGAAGATCGAGCCGATCAGGATCTTCGAGACCCATTTCGGATCTTGAAAGAAAAAAGAGAGGGCTCGTCCAAAGTCCAGTGCGGGGCCGGGCGCTGGGCCGTGCGCGGCAGTCGCCTGCGATGCAGAAGCTGGAGGTCCGTAGGGATTGGATGTGCTCATGATCGTAGAAGTGTAGCCGCTTTCGAACCGGGCGACCAGTCGGCATGTCTAAGGGCAGGCTTCAACGGCCGAGCGCGTAGATGTACTCAGCGCTCCATCGCCGCCCACGCCGGATGCGAAACGCCAACTCTTTGGGCGTCCGAGCTGGGCTCTCCCAGCGGACACGGAGGATGTGCTGCCGGCTGAGCTCGGCGGTTGCGATGAGCTCGTGCGAGCGCGTCTTCCATCCCCAGCGATGGAAATCGCTGGTCGCGAGTTACCCACTCTAGTCGAGCAAATTCTGTGCGCGCCTCACCCCGCGAGAAGGGCCACGCTAGACGCCACGGCCCGGCGATAAAGACACTGTAAGCGTTCGACTCGGAGCCCGTGAGCTCGTCAGTCGTTTGCGCCACCTCGAAACCGAGCTGCGGTACGTTCCGCTCCCGGATTTCGGCGAGGTAGAGCGCGTCGATAGAGTCGGCAAGCTCCACCCCCGCCGGCGACAACGAAAGTCGCTCCCTGAGCGCGCGAAGGCCGTCGATGTCGTAGACACGCCGCTCGTTGTACCCCAGCTCGTTTGCACGACGCGTTAGAGGCAGCACGGCTTCCGCAGACTCACTGGAGCGCGCGAAGCGAAACCGCCGCCCGAAGAACGTGAGTCCGACGCGATGGTCTCGTAGAAAACGCTCCACACCGGGCTGCCACTCCTGAGACGTGCGAGCTGTGGCAACGAAATACTGGGCGAAGCGGAACGCCGCTCTCACATCGGCACGCCCTTCCGTTCGTTCGACCCTTCCCTGGACCCGATCGAAAAAGGCGCGACCGACGAGCTCGAGGTTGGAGATACTCCAGATTGCAGCACCCCCCGCTCGGCTTCGCGTTTGGTCGAAGCCAGCCTCCGTGATAGAGGAAACCCACCGTGCCCGAGCGCAGCACCCGGGTGGGACGACCCGTCCGCGGAATCCGGCCGGTCTCGATGAACTCCTCGAGCGACGGCGGCCCACCGCGCGAGTCGTGCCGAGAAGCGCCTCGGCGCTTCGATGCTCCCCGAAGCCGCAGGAACGAAGTCGCCAAAGATGCGCGCGTAAGTTTCGAGCACTTCGTCCCGCGTGGCGTCGTTGGTGATGGCTCGAACGAGCTCGGCGCCAGCGAATTGGCCCACGATACCCACCACATCGACCCGAGCGCGCGGGCGCCCTCACGTATGGGATCGCGGCAAGAAAATTCGCGCCGAAGTTCTCAAACGAGATCGTCGTACGTAGCTGCTCGAAGCCGAGTTCGTACACGAGCTTCATCTGCAGGTCTACGAGTTTCGGGATGATGAGCGGAGGGGTGAAACCCGTGTTCGTCTCGAGACGGCGGAGCGGCGAGACGTTGATACCTCCGTTCACGCGGGCTACGGGAGGGCGATGCGCCGTTTGGACGAGCGCTCCCGCGGCGCCGGTGAGGCCTAATCGAAGGAAGTCGCGACGTTTCATGGAAAGAAAGGGTGGCGTGATTCCTACTGTAGCGCAATGGTCGGTCCCGTTTTGGGCGCTGGGTCACAGACAGCTTTCGCGCATTCGTTGAACGATGTTGACCCATTGGATCCGATTCGCGAAGGCCGAAGGGTTCGGCGGAAATTCCTGTGCACGTTTGCGCAAGAACAGTGGCTGCGGGGGCATGAACCGAGGCCACGTCATCTGATAGCGAAATCAAATATCATGCTCGTCGAGAACTTCCAGTCAACAGGCGGAGGATGGCGCATGGCCGATGTTTTGCATGACTTTCCCATCAAAGCTTCACTCGAGCAGGTCTTTCAGGCGGTGAGCACTCCGGCCGGACTGGACGAGTGGTGGACCAAGACGTCGGCTGGAGATCCGTCCGAAGGGGTGGAGTACGAGCTGAGGTTCGGTCCCGGCTATGATTGGCGCGGGCGTGTGACTCGTTGCGTTCCGAATTCTGAGTTCGAGCTCGAGCTGGTCGACGCGGACGACGACTGGAAGGGGAGTCGCGTCGGGGTTCGTCTCGAAGCGCGAGATGGCAGCACGTGGGTCCAGTTTCGGCACAGAGGTTGGCCAAACGCGAACGAGCACTACCGCATCTCGAACTGCTGCTGGGCGATGTATCTCCGAGTCATGCGCCGCTACCTCGAGCACGGCGAATCCGTGGCGTACGAAAACCGCCTCGACGTGTGATGCTGCGCTCGCGCTTGGCCGCAGCCGTCGCGTTCGTGGTCTTCGCCGGCTGCGGTCGTGGTAGTGAAATCTCGAATTCTCCAGATGCACAAAGCCCTTCGACGGCGGCGGTCACAGTCGCGGGGAGCGAGCTCCACCACATCGAGAGCCAGAGCGTGGGCGATACGCTCCGTGTGTCCATAGGACTTCCGTCTTCCTATCAGAGCTCCGAAAACCGTTACCCGGTCGTCTATGCTCTCGATGCCAACGCTTGGGGCTGGTTCGGCTCCTACACCGAGATAGCCCGTGTCGCCGCGGCCGTCGAGAAGCTGCCGGAGGTCATCGTCGTGGGTATTGGCTATGACCGGCCTGTCAGTGAGGTCTTGGCCCTTCGGGCTCGCGATCTCACACCGGTACAATCTGACGAGCACGACGCGCGCATCCGTGAGCTCACCCCCGGTCTCCCGGACTCGGTCGTCTCCGGCGGCGCCGATGCGTTTTTGGCGTTTCTCCGCGACGAGCTCGCGCCCTTCGTCGAGTCTCGCTACCGGGTCGACCCTTCGCGGCGCGTGCTCTTTGGCCATTCTTTCGGTGGGTTGTTCGCTCTTCATGTGCTGTTTCGCGAGCCGGCCGCCTTCACCGACTACATCATTGGGTCTCCTTCGATCTGGTACGCGGATGAGGTGAGCTTCGCGAGTGAGCAAGCCTACGCGGACGAAAACGAGGATCTTCCCGTCAAAGCATTTCTCACCGTCGGCTCTCTCGAGGAGCGAAAAGAAGATGCGCGGAGCCGCGACCTCGCCATGGTGTCGAACGTTGTCGAGCTTTCGCGGCGCCTGAAATCACGCGGCTACTCCGGGCTCGAGCTCGAGACCGTGATCTTCGACGGCGAGACGCACAACGGAGTGGTCCCGCCCACCTTTGGTCGCGGATTGCGATACGTGTTTCGGTGATTGGAAATCTGTTCGCCGTGGGCCGTTGACCCGAGTCAGCGGAGGTCGCGGCCGAAGGGGAGTAGGGCCAGCGGGATGAGCTTCACGTGCTGGACTGCGAACGGGATGCCGATGATGGTGATCGCCAGGATGAGTGCCGAGCCGGCGTGAGCGATCGCGATCTCCCAGCCGAATAGAAGAATCCAAATCACATTAAAGATGATGCGAAGCGTACTGTTCGAGTCCTCGAGCTCGACGATCTCCTTGCCGAACGGCGTCAGGGTCGCGACGCCGATTTTCATCGTCTGGATGCCGAACGGGATGCCAATGATGGTGAGACAGATCAGTAGTCCTCCAATAATGTAGCCGAGCCCCGCGATGAGTCCGCCGAAGATCAGCCAAAGAATATTTCCAAGTAGGCTCATTCACGCCCTCCTTCAGTAAGTAGTACTCCCGAGCGGTGCCAGAAGTTCAACGATTATTCGGGGTTGTTGGGTGGCGTGCAACTTGGTCCGGATCTGATTTCCGTGCTAGCGTCGCCACGAGATGAAGTTCGCGGAGCTCGTGGGTACGTCTGAGCAAATGGCCGCGACGCGCAGTCGCTTGGAAAAAGCCGACTATCTAGCGGCACTCCTCGGGAAGGCGAGCCTGGAGGAAGTGCCGCTCATTGTGAGCTACCTGTCGGGGAGGATCCCGCAAGGCCGCGTCGGCATCGGCTACGCGACCCTGGAACCGTTGCGACGCGTGGCTGCAGCGCAAGTGGCGGAGCTCGAGCTTGCCGACTTGAACGCGGCATTCGAGGACCTCCAGTCCGTTTCGGGGGCGGGATCGAGCCGGCAGCGTATCGAGCTTCTTCGCGAGATGTACTGCAGAGCGACTTCGGCGGAGCAACGTTTTATCGGCCGCCTGCTCGTCGGCGAAGTTCGCCATGGGTCTCTCGAAGGGATCATGATCGAAGCGGTCGCGAAGGCGACTGAAATTCCTGCGGCGGATGTCCGACGAGCGCTCATGCTCTCCGCCGATCTGGGTCTCGTCGCGCAAACGTTGATCGCGGACGGCGCCGCTGGACTCGGGCAGTTCGATGTCCAGCTCCTGCGCCCTCTGCAGCCGATGCTCGCGCAAACGGCGGACGACGTCGACAACGCGCTCGCGACTCTTGGAACCGCGGCGGTCGAGGTCAAGCTCGACGGTGCTCGTATCCAAGTCCACAAATCCGGCGACGATGTACGCGTCTACACGCGTCGGCTCAATGATGTCAGCCACGCCTGCCCTGAAGTCGTGGAGTCGGTTCGAGCGCTCGACGCGGAAAGCCTCATCCTCGATGGTGAGGTCATCGCGCTCAAAAAAGACGGTCGTCCGTACCCGTTCCAAGTCACGATGCGGCGCTTCGGTCGGCGTCTCGACGTGGGTGCGATGCGCACCGCTCTCCCGCTGACGTCGGTCTATTTTGATTGCCTGTATCTCGACGGGGAATCTCTTCTCGACATCGGTGCGGAAGAGCGTTTCGCGAAGCTCCGCTCGGTGCTTCCGGAGGAGCTCGTCGTCCGCCGCATCGTCACCGGCGACAGCGACGAGGCACGGAGTTTCGTCGATGAGGCTCTCGCGGCGGGCCATGAAGGGGTCATGGCGAAAGCCCTCGACGCCCCGTACGAAGCCGGCGCACGCGGCAAAGCGTGGCTCAAAGTGAAGTCGGCCCACACGCTCGATCTCGTCGTGCTCGCGGCCGAATGGGGGAGTGGTCGGCGGAAGGGATGGCTCAGCAATCTCCATCTGGGAGCTCTCGATGCGGACACCGGACGCTTCGTCATGCTGGGAAAGACGTTCAAAGGCATGACCGACGAGATTCTCACGTGGCAAACGACGAAGCTCCAGGAGATTGAGACGAAGCGCGACGAGTGGACGGTCTATGTGCGCCCCGAGCTCGTCGTCGAGATGGCCTTCAACGACCTCCAGAAGAGCCCGCACTACCCCGGCGGTCTCGCTCTACGGTTCGCCCGGCTCAAGGCCTACCGCGACGATAAACGTCCCGAGGACGCTGACACGATTGCTACGGTGCGCGCTTTTTACCAAAAGCACACCGGCGAGCTGCCCGACGAAGGGGATCGGCAGCTCGAGCTGTTTCGCGAGACCGACACGTTATGACTGACATGCCGCGAGCGATTCTCTTCGACCTCGATGGGGTCCTGATCGACAGCTACCCTGTCTGGTTTCACCTTCTGAACCACACCGCGACGGAGCTCGGCTACCCGGCGATCTCTGCCGAAGCCTACGAGGCGAGTTGGGGGCAGAGTACGAGGGACGACCGCGATGCGTTCTTTCCGAACCACGAGGTTTCGGCGGTCGAAGCATTTTACGATGCGCACTACCTGCAACACTTGGAGCATTTGAAGATACCGGAAGAGGTCCCCCGGGTGTTCGAGCGGCTGACGGAGCGGGGTGTGACGAGTGCAGTGTGCACGAATAGTCAGGCTTCCATCGCGTCTGAAGCGGTGAAACGAGCGGGTGCCACTCCCGACTTCATCGTTGGAGGCGACGACGTCGCAAAGGGCAAACCCGCACCCGACATGCTGCTTCGAGCCTGTGAGCTTCTCGAAGTTGGGCCGAGCGACGTCTGGATGATCGGCGACTCCCGCTACGACCGCGCAGCCGCGGCTGCGGCACAGGTCTACTTCATCGGCGTGCGCATCGACGGCGAAAAGCGCCTCGAGCATCTGGCCGATTTGCTGGAGCTCATCTAGTTGAACTCCGTTCGACGGAGCCACCAAGTCGAAAAGGGGACAGGTACAATTTATCTTCGAGAAACGAAAGGAGATTAATTGTACCTGTCCCCTTTTCGCTGGCCTCGAATCGAGGGACACGTTGCGGCGATGTTGCGACGACGGTGGAGCGTGGGCAACCGGAGTGCTCATCTCGTCTTGGTAGTGACATAATCCCGGCGCGTGGAATCCGTACGTCTCTCTGCCCTCGACCTGACGATCGTCGTCGTGTATCTCGTCGCGGTCACAGCCTTCGGCCTGTGGGCTAGCCGCGGCATCCGTACGAGCAAAGACTTCTTCCTTGCCGGACGCTCGCTTCCCTGGTGGGCGGCGGGAATGTCCATGGTGGTGTCGGACATCGGCGCGAAGGACATGATTGGGCTCGCCGGCGATGCCTATCGCTACGGCATCGTGATGATGAATTTCGACTTCGTGGGGTGCACGCTCCCGCTTCTTGTCGCGGCGTTCCTGTTCATCCCGTTTTTTTGGGACTCCGAGGTCTACACGATCCCGGAGTATCTCGGTCGGCGCTATAACACCGCGGTGCGGACGTTTTTCGCCGTCATTTGGGCGTTTTTCATGGTCGGGACGATCGCGACGATTCTTGTCAGCGCCGCGGCAATGTTCGAGGGTCTTCTCGGGTGGTCATTCTGGCTGTCGGTTGGGGTGACTTGTGTTCTTGTCGGTTTGTATACCGTCTCGGGCGGGCTCCGTGCGGTGGTGTACACCGACGTCGTCTCTTGCGTCGTCTTGATCGCTGGTGCGGGTCTCATGTGTTTTATTGGCATCAACGAAGTCGGGGGCTTTAGTGCTTTGGCGGACAGCGTTTCGACGCAGACGTGGACGGCCGATCACTATGATCTGCTTCCGTCCACGACGCACGAAGCCTATCCTTGGCCGGCGGTTGTCCTCGGCCTCGGGTTCGTTCTCGGTCCCGCGTATTGGATCGGTAATCAGGCGATCGTCCAGCGGACGCTTGGAACTAAGAGTGCCCGTGACGCCCGCGCGTCCTACGTGTTGTGCGCGGTCATCAAACTCGTCTTTCCGATTCTGTTGGTGCTGCCGGGTCTTTTGGCCATCGCTTTGTTCGCAGGCGAGCTCGGGCCGCCGACCGAGAACTGGAACGCGAACCAGGTTCTTCCGCTCATGGTGGCGCGGCTCGTGCCCAAAGGCGCGATGGGTTTGTTGATGGGAGCGTTTGTCGCTGGGGTGATGGCGAACCTCGACTCTTACATCAACTCGGCGAGCACGCTCCTGGTGACGGACATTTATCGACCCTTCATCAACCCGAAGGCATCCGACGAGCGCTGCCTCGCTCTCGGTCGGATCGTCGTCGTCGTTCTTCTGGTGGGCGGCGCTCTTCTCAGCTTCGAAGTCAAGACTCGCTTCGCGTCGGTCTTCGAGGCGTTTCAGACGTTCCTATCGTTTTTCCAGGGCGCTTTGTTCGCGCTGCTGTTGTTCGGCATGCTGACGCGAAAGGCAACTCCTGCGGGGGGTGTCGCCGGCATGCTCGTAGGCGTTGCGATGGCCGCGGTCCTCAGCGCGGCGGGAACGCTCTTCTTGTGGACCGCGTGGTGGTCGTTTGTGGCGGCCTCGGTTGTTCTGATTGCTGTCAGCGCCTTTACTGAGGCGAAACCCGAGGACGAGCTTCGTGGCCTCGTGTGCTGGGTCAAGTGATGGGAAGTGCCATCGTCATTGTCGCGTATCTGGCAGTACTGGCCGTGATTTTGTTCCCGCCGAGCAAGCTGCGCACGGAAGAGGTGACAAAACCCCCGTGGTGGCGCGATGTGCGCTTCTGGGCTTCAGTGGTGGTCGTGGCCCAAATAGCGGTCTACGCCACCTGGGGATAGCGATACGTGCGGCGAAATGAATTGGAGGCAGGCGTGAAGCTGTTGTCTCTAGCCCGCGCGCAACGTCAGTGCGTCGAGGTGTTGGAGCACGTTCCCAGCTCGTTCTTGAAACTCGTGCGCGGTTTGAGCTCGCCGGCTCGAATCCCGGGCGAGGGCGTTGTCGAAGAACTCGGCGACGGCGTCGTCGACGTCTGGAAACACCGTGCGGATGTCGTTCACTTCACCGTCGAGGATTCGCTGACGGAGGCCGGTCGTATTCTCGAGACCGAGAGGGTGATGACCACTCACAGCCTCGAACATCAGCACGGCCAGCGCCCACAGATCGAAAAGCGGTCCAGGCTCTCCGCCGTTTGCAGCCTCTGGTGACAGGTAGACCGGTGTTCCGATGGCACATCGAGTGGCCGTGAGCTCGGTCAGGGCGCTCACGGGAACGTCGTCCAAATTGTCGTAGTGGGGAGCGTCCTGGCTCGACAGACGGGAATCCCCGAGGATTTTCGCGAGGCCGAAGTCCAACAGTTTCGGTACGCCGGAATGCGTGTACCCGACGTTACTCGGCTTGATGTCTCGGTGCAAAATGCCCGCATCGTGCAGCACGCCAAGGACCCCCGAAAGCGTCGCTCCAAGCTCGAAGACTTCTTCCACGCTCGGCTTTCGTGTCGCGAGCCGCGTCATCAGTGTGCCGCCCTCGAGAAGCTCGACGATGAGAAGCGGCGAGCCGCGCCAACTCTCGACGCCGTAGATGAGCGCGAGGTTCGCGTGGCTGACCGAGGCCATCGCGCGTGCTTCACGACGCAGACGGGACGCGAGATCCATCGACAAGCGAGGCAGCGTCTTCATCGCGACGCGCCGGCCGAGAACGAGGTCCACTGCGCGGTATACGATGCCCATGCCACCGGCGCCGAGGCGTTGCTCGAGTCGAAACTTCGAAAACAGCACGTACGGAACGGCGGCTCGGTCGAGTGGGCCCTCACAGTGGACGCAGTTCTCGGCGTCCGACGGCAGCACCCGTGTGCACGACTTGCATTCGAGTGCGAACTCCACCGCTTCCGTCGATAGGGTCTTGTCGTCGCTGGGCCAATCGCCCGCAGAGCTGATCTTGATCCGATTCTCGAGCGTCAACGCGGCGGAGCCCGCGATCGTTGACAGCAGGAGACGATCTTCACGAGAGAACGGGCGCTCACTCTTTTTGGTCCCGAGAGCGGCGATCCCGACGAGGGTTCCGTCGGAGCATATGAACGGCACCAGCAATCGGAAGCCGGCCGCGCGAAGCCACTGCTGATCGTCGTCGGGCAACCTGCCGATGGCCGAGTGATCGAGACTCCAGTCTATCTCGAGCGGTTGCTCCTGTGCGCTAACCAACATCGCCAAGGGTGACGCCAACGTGACGCATCGAGGGTCGGTGTCGCTGCGCAGCTCCGCGTTCGTCGGGTCGAGGACGAAGATGGAGATGCGCTCGAGATGGAGGGCGCGATCGATCTCCCGCGACAAAAGATCTGCCAACTCCCATGGGCTCGTAGCGCGGCGGCTGCCCTCGACCAGGCTCATGAGGATCTGCCGTGCGTCGTAGTGCTCACGGAAAAACCTTCTGTCGACCGACGCCAGAACGTTCTGCCGCATTTGCACCATCACCAAACCCGCCAGGGTCGCGAAAATCAGGACGAGGGGCCCAGTACCGGATGAACCGGACAAGAGCTCAACGATCGTCTCATCGCGGTTGCGATAGACGTAGAAGACCAGGGCTGCGAACGGAATCGTCGTGGCTGCCATGACGGCGGAGCGCGCGAGCGCATACTGAAGTGCTTGGCGAACCACTAGCCTGACGTCGAGGACGTGATTGACCAAGACCGAATAAGCCGTCGTGACCGGAATGGTCAGTGTCGCGAGGCGTACAACGTAGTTGATCCACTCTTGTGCGGGCGCATCGATCCAGGCGCGCAGCGACGGTGACGCGCCCTTCAATAGGACGACGATAAAAAAGGGAATCGAGCCGACAACGATACCCGCCACGAAGAGGGCAACGCGGTTTCGTTCAGAACGCGGTGCGGTTCGAATCGAAGCGACGGCGAACCCGAATGCCGGTATGGTGAGTCCGATCACCGCCAGCCAGAAGTACAGGTAGATGCGTGGGCCGGGTGCAAGCAACTCGCTAATTGGCCCCGACGCGAGCAAGGGCGCGGCGTTCACGACGAAGAGCACGAGAGCGCATCCTGCCGATAGCATCGTTCCCGCCCCTGTCAGCCAGTGCTGTTGCGACGATCGCGGGAAACTCCGAAAGAACAGCCAGAAACAAAGAGGCAGGAACGTGTCGGGGTGCAAGTGCGTGAGCACATGGATTGCCCCATCGGTCCACGCGCCTGAGCCCACGAGTCGTGCGAACAGTCGATCGGATGGGACGGCGGCGACGAGAGCGAACGCGGTGCCAAGCCACAGCGCACGCGGGTCGCGCTCTCGATTGTGAATGAGAAGAGCTGCGATCGTACCGTACACGAGCATATGGAGCACGCCGAACCCCGAGGGCACTGATGAGGAGCCCGGGCCGAGTGCGGCGATTGAGGATGCGGCCGGTGTCGCGAGGTACCCGGCGACGCCGAACACGATCTTCAGCGCCGCCAGTCCCAGTAGCAAGTTGCTCACGGTTACGCCCGTCGTTTGGCCAAGGCCTCGGCGCGTAGCCGACCGTTAACCTTGTGCACGCAGCTTTTCCAACAGTTCGAAAACCGGCGGGAGCAAAGGACAGGGCATTTTGTCGATCGCTATCCGAAGATCGGACGCTGCGATGGTCGCTCGTCCTTTCTGACGAGCCAGTGTTTGCGCGTACCATCCGAGTCCGTTCGCGTACGCGAGCATCGCGAGGCGATGTTGGCGGTAGTGTTTGAGATGGTGCTTGAATCTGGGTTTGAAGAAGGCGCGGAGTAGTCGGCTCGCTTTCGTGGTGATCGTGACCCCGCCCGCTCCGTGGCCGAACGCCATCGCGGTCTGAACGACGAGATCCTCCACGCCGATTTGGTCTTTTGCGGCTGTTTTGCTCTGCTCTGCCATATGTGTGCTCCCTTCGAGCGCTTGGCGCCCCAATGACGAATCACTGAAACGGTTTCGCGGAGTCTATCGACAACGAGCTCGGCTGTAAACAACGGACAGGAAAAGACTTCCTGCCATGGTTTCTTTGACAAGTTCTCCCCCGTGGTGGATGCGTGTTGGTCCACCGCGACCCTCAGAATCTGTGCTTCCGCTCTACTAGACGGAGGGATTTCGGGTTTTCTCAGTCGGGAACGGGAACGGGAACGGGAACGGGGGGTAGTGCTTTGGGGTGGACTTTCAGTTACGGCGCTGCCGGGACCAGTGGTCTTCGGGGCTTTCGAGTTGGCTTCCGTTGCCGAGCTGCAGGGTCTCGAAGATGCGCTCCCAACACGGAAGCGCCCATGAGGCGTCATCGGCCCAGTAGTAGAAGGTGACGAGGACCTGAAACAAACCGTTGGAGCCGAGAAGCCAGCGGCCGTGGGCATCGGCGGCGTTACCGGTGCGCTTGTCGATCGAGGGGTACGAATAGTCGGTCCAGGCGAAGCGTCGATTCGCATCGGAAGTCGATTCGATTTCGGGTCGAGAGCCCGCCTCGGGAATGTGCGTGAGGAGCTGTTGCAACAGGCGATCGGCGGCGACGTTCGACGCCTCGGTTGGGACCTTGGTGTAGGAGACCTCGAGGCGGCACGACTCCGTAGGATCGCTCAACGTTATGTAGCCCTCTTTGCTGCGGGTCACGGTCCAATCGACTGGGTAGAGAAACTCCACGTTGCCGCGGTCGAGAACGACGATTTTTTCTCTCATTTTGGAGGCTAAGTTTAGCATGCGCGATTTTTGGTGCTAGCGGTCACTGAAACCGGAAGGTGTTTCCGTCCATAACTAGTGAGTTCCGTTAAATCGATAGGTTGGGGAGAACGCCGGTGGATGACGCCTCGCGCGTTTTTTGGTTGAAACGCACGTTGGAGAGCCAATTGAACGACGACACGTTGTGCGTGCCGCCGCTTGTTCCTTCGAGCCCATGTCACGCCTCGGGCGAGCTGTTCTTCGAGTTCTACGATTCGATTCGAGACTGGTTGCAGGACCACAAGGCGTCCGGCCTTGCGGTCGTTGCTCTCGACGAAAACGGCGTCCAGGCGAAGGCCTATTTGCAAGCTCATGAGAATCGCGTGAATAGCGCCATCATCGGTCGTCACGAAAGAGCCGATATCTTTCTAGGCGATGACGCGTCGTTGTCACTCCGACATCTGGCCGTGCTCGTGTCGCCCACGACGCATCGAAAACCTCAGTGTGTCCGTGTCGTTGACCTTCGGACCGCCGCCGGATTCACCGATGAGCGCGGCACGCGAATTCGTGCCTGTGAGGCTGAACGGCCGTTCTTCATTCGCTGTGGGCGGTACTCCGTGCTGTTCGTGCCGGTCACGGGTCACGACGAGCGTGATTGGCCGGAGGAGCCGGAGACGATATGGACGGACCTCCGACGACAGGACGCGGCCATGCTCGCCGTGTCCCGCCCCGCGACTCTCGACGATGGCCTTCTGTCCCACGACGAAAAGCCGCTCGGCGAGCTCGTCATTGAGTCCGAAGAAGGCAGCGGCACGATGCCCGTCGGCAAACGAGCCGCCCGCTCGGGAATTCTTCTGGGCCGCTCAGATCGATGCGACGGCGACGCGCTTCTAGGAAATCCTCACATCTCCCGCGTGCACGCGTTGATCGTTGCGATGGCCGGGAGCCTGTACGCAATCGACACCGCCAGCAAGAACGGCGTGTGGGGCGAACAAGGCGAAGAACGAGCCCAACTTCTGGAATCCGGAACGAAGTTCTCCTTGTGTGGCCTAGCTCGCATCGAGTGGCGGTTTTTTCATTAATGATCAGTGCGCGCGCACTCTTCGTGCGCGCGCTTGCCGCCTCGCTCTTCGCTCGGCTTCCGTCATCGGCCCACTCGGGCCGGGGTGTTCTCTTTCTCGTCAGCTGAGGCGTTTCTTGGCTGCCGCGGCGCACCTGCGCGCGCGCCTTGCTCTTCGTGCGCGCGCTTGCCGCCTCCCGCCTCTGCCCTTCGGGCTTCGGCGCGGGAGCCGCCCCGTTACTCAATCGCCCTCGTGCCCGTGCCCGCGCGCGTGCCCGTGCCCGATCATTCAGTTCGAACCAGCACGTAGTACGTATTGAGATCCTCGTCCCCCAAGAAACTCTGGAGCGCCGTGAGCGGCAACCCCCGTTCGAGCTCCTTCGCCTCCTCATCACTCATAGCATGACAATACCGAAACGCCGGCTCCGTTGCCCCCCATGTCATGATGTGATCCCCTGGCTCGAGCTGCTCCTGGTCGGTCCCAGGCACTGTGGCAAGAAACTCATCCCAAGGAACGAGCTTCCGAGTGAAGCGCTCGAACCGCTCGAACCGCCACACCGTGTACGCGAGCATGCCCCCTGGAGCCAACCGTTTTGCGAGCGAGGTGAGAAGCTGCCGCCGGCGCTCTCGTCCGGGAACGTGGTGAAGCACCCCGAAGACAACGATGAGCTCGAATCGCTCGGACTCGAGAGAAGGCGGAACTGGGTCCGCCTCGACGACGAAGTCGTGCTCGAGCAGGTGAACGTCCGGAAGTTCACCGAGTCGTTTCCGCGCGTGCTCGATTCCGAGTGCGCTGGCGTCAACGCCGAAATAGGCAAAAGGTTCTTCTTGCTGCTGGCGCAAGAACCGTGCGAAGCGGCCGTTGCCACAGCCCAAATCCAAGACATTGGGTGAGCTCGGAACTTGCGACCCGTAGCGTTCGAAGAACTCGTCCCATCCGCGCCAGGCTCGCTCGCGAGTCTGGTCGAACTCGTCGGCCCGCTCATCATAGAAGCGGCGGTTGACCGCGTTGAGCTCGGCGATGGTCGCTGCGTTCAACTCTGCCTCCCGTAGCCGCCGGACAGGACTGACAGGGCTTTTTTCATCTGGCGCGCAGTGTATCGCAGGGCGATCCAGCTCAGAGCACGACGCGCTTCTTTTACGCTATTCTCCCTGTGACAGAGTTGGATAGCGCATGAAGCAGGCTGTTTTCAGAGACTACGCGTTTGACCCCGAAGAGCACGAGACCGATCTGCTCGCCATCTTCGAGGAAGTCGAAGCCCTTCCCGAGATAGAAACGCGCGAGGTCGACCGAATTCTCCGCCGCCATCCGAAGGACGGCAGGGGCATCTTCTCGCGCAGCGAGCTCATCGCCGGCTATCGCCATCTGGCGGAGCGTCACGATTGGCAGAGCGAGAGCGTGATCGAAAAGCTCCGGATGAAGCCGGTGCGCTCGCTCAGCGGCGTGACTCCGGTGACGATTCTCACGAAACCGTTTCCGTGTCCGGGGAAGTGCGTTTTCTGCCCCAACGACGTCAAGATGCCCAAGAGCTACCTCTCGCGTGAGCCCGGCGCGCAACGCGCGGGGATGCATCAGTTCGACCCCTACGATCAGACGATGGCTCGGTTGAACGCTTTGTACCGGATTGGCCATCCAGTGGACAAGATCGAGCTCATCGTTCTCGGGGGCACGTGGTCGTTCTACGAGGAGCCCTACCAGATTTGGTTCCTGAAGCGGACATTCGACGCGTTGAACGACTTCGGAAGGGGGGTGAGAGAGTCAGCCCCGAGCCTGCGAGTGCGTCTCGATTTCGAGGAGATCGCGGATGAGGTTTACGGCCGCGACGGTGGTAATCCGTACAACCGGATCGTTTCCGAGTTCGCGAAGAGCCACGAATCGTCTGAGACCATCGAAGCTCATGAGTCCGCAACGTGGGATGAGCTCGCCGTCGTGCAACGCGAGAACGAGACCGCGGGAGCCCGCTGTGTCGGGTTGTCGCTCGAGACGCGCCCGGACTACGTCACCGAAGAAGAGACCACGCGGCTTCGCCGCCTCGGCGCGACCAAAATTCAAATCGGCTATCAAAGTCTGTCGGACGATGTGCTCGAGCTCAACCAGCGCGGTCACGATGTCGCCGCCTCTCGAGCTGCCACAAAACTGCTGCGCCAGGCCGGCTTCAAGATCCAGGCGCATTGGATGCCGAACCTCTACGGCTCGACACCGGAGCGAGACGTGGAGGATTTCGCTCGCCTGTTCTCGGATCCAGACTTTCGACCCGATGAGCTCAAGTTGTACCCGTGCAGCTTGATCGAGAGTGCGGAGCTGATGACGCACTACGATGCCGGGCGGTACCGGCCTTACGCAGAAGACGAGCTACTGTCGATCCTGATCGGCTGTATGACTCGGACACCTGTCTACTGCCGCCTGTCGAGAGTCATTCGGGATATTCCCGGTGACGACATTTTGGCGGGAAGCCGCGTCACGAATTTTCGAGCCATCGCCGAAGCCGAAATGGAGAAGCGCGGAATCAGCTCACGAGACATCCGCGCTCGCGAGATTCGCGGCGAAGCCACGTCCGCGGACACGCTTCGCCTCGAGGCCGAGCGCTTCCGCACCTCAGTCGGTGACGAGCTCTTCCTGCAATTCGTGACCGAGTCCGACCGCCTCGCGGGTTTTTTGCGCCTGTGTCTTCCCGAGGAGCCTGCCTACATTGCCGAGCTCGACGGCGCTGCGTTGATCCGTGAAGTCCATGTTTACGGCGCGGCGGTGACTATCGGCGAGCGCGACGAAGGCAAATCCCAACACGTTGGGCTTGGCCGCCGTCTCATCGAGAAGGCCGCAGCTCTTGCTCTCGAAGAGGGTTTTTCCAAGATGGCGGTCATCTCTTCCATCGGGACACGTGACTACTACCGCCGACAAGGATTTCACGACGGGGAGCTTTATCAACACCGTGCCCTCGGCTAGCCCCTTCTGGCGTTCGGTCGCGGAGATCTCGGCGGCCGCCGTTGACTCCGGAGCGCTCCAGTCGATCCCAACGACGAGTCGTTTCATCGAGGACGGCGGGGTGCGGTTTCTTGCCCGGGTCGTGGAGAACCTCGAGCGCAAACGGCTCGACGGTGTGCGGAAGGGGAGTGGCTTCAATCCATTCCTGAAACCGGAGAAGGCGCTTTTCGTGGCGGATCTGTCGGAGACGCATTTCGCGCTGCTCAATAAGTTCAACGTCGTCGACCACCACGTGCTCCTCGTCACGCGAAAGTTCGAGGAGCAAGAGTCGCTTCTCACCCACGAAGACTTCGAAGCGGTCTGGCATTGTCTCGACGAAAGCGACGCGCTCGTCTTCTACAACGCCGGAGCCAACGCGGGCGCGAGTCAGCGACACAAGCACTTGCAGCTCGTGCCCGTCCCGTTAGGCGAAGGGCCCGAGAGAACCCCGATCGAGGCCGCTCTCGAGGACGATTCCCGGGGGCTCCCGTTCGCCCACGCCGTGTGTCGTCTCGACGGGTGTCTCGGCTCGGATGATGCCGCCGAGAAGACTTTCGCGAGCTACCTCCGGCTACTTGCCGCGGTCGGAAACCCGCAAGCCTACAACGTTCTCGCCACCCGGGACTGGATGCTGGTGGTTCCACGTGCGAGGGAGTCGTGGAACTCGATTTCGGTCAACGCGCTCGGTTTTGCCGGCGCCCTTCTGGTTCGCTCGGAGAATGAACTGTCGCAGCTGCAGCGGCTCGGCCCGATGCGGCTCCTGCGAGAGGTCACGCTCAACGTGTAAAATCTAGTGATGTCAGACGACGTGGCACGAATGGGTCATCGGGATCTCTTTCCCGATCTGGAAGCGCGCGTTTATCTCAACCACGCGGCAATGTCTCCGTTGTCGACTCCTGTTCGGAGCGCCATGGCGAACTTCGTCGACGACCACGCTCGGAAGGGCCTGGGTGCTTTGTTCCCGTGGTTCGAACAACGACGACGCTTGAGGGAAAAACTGGCGGGTTTCATTGGGGCGGATGCGAGCGAGGTCGCGTTCGTACCGAGCACGACCGCGGGCATTGTTGACATCGCGCTGTGCTTTCCATGGAAGAAGGCGGATCGTGTCGTCGTCTTCGAAGGGGAGTTCCCGACGAACATCACTCCGTGGCAGCGCGCCGCCGAACGACACGAGCTCGAGCTGGTGATGCTCCCCGTGGGCGAGTTTCGCGAGAATGAGGCGATGGCACTCGAGCGATTCGAAAAAGAGCTCGCCCGCGGCGTGCGTCTGGTGGCGGTCAGCGCAGTTCAGTTTCAAACGGGGCTGCGAATGCCATTGGAAGCGCTCGCGACATCGTGTCACCGGACCGGCGCTGAGCTGCTCGTGGATGCGATACAGGGATTGGGCGTTGTCCCGCTCGACGTCGAGTCTCTCGGTATCGACTACCTCGTTTGCGGTAGCCATAAATGGATGATGGGCATTGAAGGCATCGCCTTCGTGTATGCGTCCGCGGAACGCGCGCGAGCACTGCGCCCGGAAGTTGCCGGTTGGCTCAGCCACGAAAGCCCGGTCTCTTTTCTTCTCGAAGGCCCGGGCCAGCTGCGCTATGACCGGGCGATTCGAAAGAGCATCGACTTCTTGGAAGGTGGAAGTATCAGCAGTATCGGCTGTGCAGCACTCGAAGCTTCGCTCGACCTTCTGATCCAGCTCGGTCCTTCCGCGATCTACGAGCACGTGCAATCGTATTTGGATGCACTCGAGCCTCGGCTGGTCGCCCTCGACTTCGAGAGCCTCCGGGCAAGACACTCTGCGGCTCGTTCGGGGATTCTGAGCTTTCACCCTCCATCCGGAGTCGATGTCATGGCGCTGCAAAAAGCGCTCGTCGGTCGAGGGATTGCGTGCACGGCGCCCGATGGTCACCTTCGGTTCTCGCCACACTGGCCGAACGCTCTCGACGAGATCGACGACGTCGTCGCGAACGTTGAAGCGTGCGTCGTCTCGACCCGTCCCGTCTGAGAACGTGCGAGTCTTTGCCTGGGGGTTGCTGCTCATGGTTTTCGGCTGTGAGTCCTCGCCGTCGTGGACTTCCATAAAAGAAATGGTCGAGCGGGACTTTCCCGGCGTGGAGCACGTCTCCGTCGAGGAGTTGAATCGTCGCCTGCAATCAGCGACGGAGCCGCACCCGGTTTTGCTCGACGTCAGAGAAGAGGCAGAGTACGCCGTCAGCCACCTCCCGGGTGCGATCCGCGTCTCGCCGGGTAGCGAGACGACGGACTACATCGAGTCTCTGAATCCGGACACGCCGATTGTTGCGTACTGCTCGGTCGGGTACCGCTCGTCGGAGCTCGCGGAAAAGCTGACCGAGCGCGGGTTCACCAACGTGGAAAATCTCGAAGGGTCGATTTTCGAGTGGGCCAATCGTGGGTATCTCGTCGAACGCGACGGCCACGAGGTTCGCGAAGTGCATCCGTTCGATGAGCGGTGGGGGAGTCTCCTGAACGAAAGCCTGCGTGCTTACGAGCCGAGCTCCAAGTAAAAAAGCGCGTGCTACTATGGGCCCGGTACCATGCGTAAGCTAGCTGACATCGTCGCGCGCGCCGCAACAGCCGCAGCAGGATGCCTCGCGATGACGCTAATGGGCTCCTTCGTCGTGCACGCACAGGAAACTCGACCTGCCGCTGATGTTGGGCCTGACACCAAGAACCGGGTTCAGTTCGCAGTCAGTGTCGAGTCGGTGACGCTCGACGTTGTCGTTGTCGATAGACGCGGGCGATTCGTGCCTGGTCTTTCGAAGAGCGATTTCGTCATCATGGACGGCGGTGAGGCGCAGGACATCGCGTTCTTCACGGCTGAGTTCACCCCGGTGACGACGTTGTTACTACTCGACTCCTCATCGAGCATCCGCTCGAGCTTGAGCGCGATTCAAACTGCCGGGTATCTGTTTGCGCAAAACCTCAGTGAGGGAGACACGGCTCGCATTGGGTTGTTTTCCAACGCGGTGCGATTTGGGCCGCGATTTACCGACGAGCTCGCGGAGCACTACGCGCTTCTAGCCGCGATGCACCCGGCGGGGAAGACGGCGCTCTACGATGCAATCATCAGAGCTCTCGAAGAGCTACGCGTCGTCGAAGACCGCAGATCACTTCTCGTGTTTACTGATGGCGATGATTCCGGGCCCGCGGAGCAGGGAAGCGAGTCTTCGATGGAGGATGCGCTCGAGGCCGCCAAGCTCAGCGAAGTCACGATCTATACGGTGGGATTCACCGGCTGGGGTCCTGACGGCAGTGATAGTGTCAACCAACCGTTTCTCAACTCGCTGGCGGAGGCGACCGGCGGGCGGGCCTACTTCCCGGAGGATGTCGAGGAAGTGAAAATGGCTTTTCTCGACGTGCAGGAGGATCTCCATCGTCACTACCGAATGGCGTATATGCCACCCGTAGCAAGACCGCCTAACGAGACGGTGAACTTGGCAGCAGCGGGAACCG
>CAMYKY010000030.1 GCA_947259165.1 uncultured Acidobacteriota bacterium
AGACCGGGGACAATGGCGCGGGTGACGGGGATGCCGAGGCGCAGGTACTCGGGGAACGGGTGCAGCTCGGTGGTCTCGGCGTAGTCGAGAAGCTGGTTGCTGACGAGGCTGACCTCCACGGCGAACTTCCCCGTGCGCATGAGGAGCAACGTGTCCGGATCGGTGATCAGATTCGTCCCGTGGCCGATACGGTTTGCTCCGAGGAGCAACGTGTCGCGGACGTGCTGGTTGGGCTCGTCGACTTCGCCGCCGTGGATGGCGAGACCGATCGCAGGATAGTGCCGGCGCATCTTGCGGAATGTCTCGAGAAAACGCAGCGGGTAGCCCTTGTCGTTGTCTTCACGCCCCACGAGATTGATGCTGACCCAAAGGTCGCGGTGGCGGTCCACGAACGCGAAGCTTTGCTCGACACGCTCCTCAGCGTTGTCGGCAAAGCGCAAGACGTTGGTCTGGAATCGGACGCTCACGCCGGTGGCGAGGGCGTCCGGCTCGGTGAGACGCGCTTTCAAAATCTCGTGAAAACCGTCGTCGGTCAGGGGCTCGTCGCCGTGACGACGATTCCACGGTCCGAGTTGAAACTCGATGTAGCGGAGGCCCTCCTCTCCGAAGCGCTCCATGTTCTCGACCGCGAGCTCGGCAAGAAGAGTGGCCTGTTTCAACACCTCGTCGAGCCGAGGCCAGATCACCTCGAAGAACTCGTTCCTGCCTTCGAGGTGGTGATCGATGCGCGTGGCCGAAAGCCAGTCGCTTCGTTGCGCCTCACCAAGCTCGCCGAGGGGTTCGTATTCATCCTGGCAGCATTGGGGCAAGCCGTTCCATGTCGAGTCCCCAACAGTGTGGAAGTAGAGCAACGGGGTGTTGCAGCCTCCAGAACAGTTGTTGATACGAACACGAGTGCGGAAAGTCTGGCCGCCGTTGACGCTGGGGTCCGTTGCCAGCCGAAACAACACGTCGTCGAACGCCGCGCCGCCGAGATGGTTGTGAAGATCGCCGCCTTTGGGGACGGCAAAGAGGATCCGGTAGAGCTGTTCGGGTGTCGCTTCCTGTTTGATCGTTTCGAACTCTGCCGAGAAATCCTGCGCGAAGGACGCGCTCGACACGAGCAGCAGCGCGAGGAAGAACCTGTTCATTTTCCGGTCCACTTTGGGGCTCGCTTCTCGAGAAACGCACGAACCCCCTCGTCACTGTCCTCCGATTCCAGTGCTTTCACCACCGCGGGAAGCCGCATCGCTTGCGCCTCTTCCGCCGACAGCGTCGCGGTGCGTTTCACCGATTGCTTGATCGCCTGCAGTGACAACGGAGCGCATGCAAGAATGTCCGCTACCCAGCGATCCACTGTCGAGTCGAGCTCGGCGCGGGGAACGACTTCATTCACGAGTCCCATACGGTACGCCTCCGCCGCCGGGATGCGTGCGCCGGTCAGGAGAAGTCCCATCGCCCATTTTTCGGGCACCAACCTCGGCAGCAGCGTCATGCCGCCGTCGAGCGGCATCCGGCCCACGCGCGGCTCGGGGAAGCCGAACTGAGCCTCGTCGCACGCGACGACGATGTCGCAGCCAAGCACCATTTCGAAACCGCCCCCGAGAGCGTAGCCGTTCACACGTGCGATTACGGGAATGTCGAGCGACGTGCGCAACGCGATACCGCCGAAGCCACCCGGACGCGGCTTGGCCCAATAGGCGAGGCCGGTGGCGGTATCCTCGTTGCCGCCGCTCTTCCCGCTCTTCATGTCGGCGCCGACCGAGAACGCTTTCTCGCCGGAGCCGGTCAGCACGATGACGCGCGCGTCGGGCTCGTTCTCGAGCTCGCTCCAGATTTCTTGAAGCATCGTTTCCGTACTCGTGTCGATCGCGTTGAGCACGTCGGGCCTGTCGATCGTGACCCGGGCGACGTGCTCCTGAAGCTCGTAGGTCACGCTCACGGGACGACGCCTTCCTCTCGCATTTTCTCGATCGCTGCGGCGTCGTAGCCGAGCTCGCCGAGGATGGCCTCCGAGTGCTCACCGAGGTGCGGGGGGTTGTGTCGCAGCTCGAAGGGCGCTCGGGAAAGATGGATGGGTGCACCTACCATGCGAAGCACTTCGTCGCCGTCCGTGGTCGCTTCCACGAGCATGTCGTTTTCTTTCGTCTGCGGGTCTTCCAATGCGTCAGCTAGAGTTCTGACGGGCGCGCACAAGAGATCCTGCTCTTCGAGTCGCTCGATCCAGTGGGCCGTTGTTTCTTGTCGGAAGCGCTCGCGAAACGTTGCTTGCAGCTCGGCGCGGTGCTCGCGCATGCCCTCCATCGTCGACAAACGCTCTTGAGTGGAAAGGTCGTCGATCTCGAGCGCCTTGCAGATGTCTTGCAGGGGATTCTTCTTGAAGGCGCCGACGAGCACGACGGAGCCGTCCACTGTGTCGAACACGCCGGTCAGCGGCATGGCGGCCCAGTTCAATCGCTCCTGACGCATCATCCACATCGATGCTTCTTGCGTCTGCATCGAAAGCATCGAGTCGTAAAGCGAGACGTCGACTTGTTGACCCTCTCCGGTGCGCTCGCGATGAAGAAGCGCCAGCAAGATGCCCTGGACGAGGTGCATCGCCGCGGAGTAGTCGGCGAGCGCCGTCGCGTAGATCGCACGTGGATGATCCGGATCGGACTTTCGGGCCATGACACCGGTCAGCGCCTGCGCGAGAACATCCTGGCCGCCCTTGTGGGCGTAGGGACCCGTTTTTCCGAAGCCGGTTCCGAACGCAAAGATGATCCGCGGGTTGATCGCTTGGAGATCGTCGTAGCCGAGACCCATGCGCTCCATGACACCGGGACGGAAGTTGTTGACGATGACGTCCGCGGTCTTCACGAGGTCTTTGACGATCTCCTTCGCCGTGTCGTGCTTCAGGTTCAAGGCGATACTGCGTTTGTTGCGGTTCAAGCTCACGAAGACGGGGTTGTCGAGCCCGGCCGGATCGGGAACCGACCCTCGGGACAAATCGCCTTGACCGGGGCGCTCGATCTTGATGACGTCGGCACCGAAGTCGCCGAGAAGCTGGGTCGCGCACGGCCCAAGCAACACCTGTGTCAGATCCAGGATGCGAATACCGTCGAGAGGCAGGCTCATGACTTGGCCACCTCTCGCACGGTCGCGTTCGGCGAGGGGACATCTCCTGGGTCCGCACCTTGCTCGCGGAGTTTTTTCTGGAGCTCGGTGACGTTGACGTCGCGCACCAGGCTTCCGGCATCGAGCGCCATCGCCGCGGCGGCGCCGACCGCTTCGCCCATCGCCATGCACGGTGGTATCTCGCGCGAGGTCTTTTGTGCGGTCGAAGTGGCCGAGTAGTGCCGTCCCGCCACGAGGAGCTGCTCGACTTTCTTGGGAACGAGGGCTCGATACGGCGTGTAGTAGTCACGGCCGCGTGCAACGCTGTCGGCAAAATGGACACGCTCGTGCACGTCCTCTTTCGTCACCACGTACTCACCTTCGAGAAGCCTCGTCTGGCGCACGCCGATCTGGGGTGCCAAATCCACGATGTAGCTTTTTTCGAAGCCTGGCCAGTTCTCACGGACGTGTGCGAAGACGGCATCGACGCGGCGGCGTCCTTCCGTTTGCGCGTTCGTCAGATCCTCGACGTTCGCTCCGTCGAAGCCGCGCATGTGGGGGCAATTGCACCACACGATTCCCGGAAGCGGTGTCTTGAGCCACCACTTGTCCCAGGAGCCGCCCAAGAGATCTTTGGCCTTCTTGTCGACCTTCAAATAGTCTTCGGGCTGTTCGTACTCGAACCGCTCCGCAGCTTCCGTGTCGACGCCGCCGAGGCGAAACACCGTGGTCAGGAAGTACGAGCCGCCGATGAACGGCGCACCTGCTCGTGAAGCGACGTCCAGATCTCCGGAGCAATCGATGACGACGTCGCCGCGAATCTCCTGACGACCTTCTTTGGTCTCGCAGACGACGCCGGTGATGCGCTCGCCCTCGAGAATCGGCTCCGAAAACCAGGAGTGAAGCCGCAAGTGGATGTTGTTCTCGGCCACGAGATCTTCCGCTGCGCGTTTCCATCCTTCCGGATCGAACGCGACCGAGTAGCACACCGGCGCCGGTTTGGACCGAGCGTAGTAGTCGTAGAGCCCCCAGCGCGCCCATTTGCGGAACATCGCGTCGTCCGCGCGCCGATCTTCTTCGGGCGGGTAGACCGCGAGCTTCATCTTCTCCATGCGGTCGATGACTTCCTGCATGATGCCCTTGACGGTGATCTCGTTCCCGTTGCACATGTCATCGAGGACGAGCACCATTGCCCCGGCGGCGAGACCTCCCAGTTGGGCGTAGCGCTCGAGTAGAGCTACCTTGGCGCCGTTTCTGGAAGCTGCCACCGCAGCGGCCAATCCTGCCGGTCCGCCGCCGACCACGACGACGTCTGTTTCATGAACGAGCTTACCCATAGATTTCATCCTATCTCAGGAGACCATTTCACGACGCGACGCTCCAGCCACGAAATCGCTACCGTGAACAACACCGAGAAAACGCACGCGGCGGTAATCGCGGCATAGAGCAGGCCGGTGTCGAAGTTGTAGGTCGCCTGAATAATCAAGGCGCCGATGCCTTCGGTGCTGCCGATCCATTCCCCGACGATCGCACCTATCACCGAGGCACTCGCGGCGATCTTCAGTGCAGCAAACAAGTAGGGGAGCGAGTTGTACAGCCGCAGCTTGAAAAAGATCTCGCTTTTGCTCGCCGAGAGAACTTTCATGAGCTCGAGCGCCTGCGGGTTCACGGAAGAAAGACCCTTGACCATGTTGACGAGCGTGGGGAAAAAACAAATGAGCGCCGCGATGACGACCTTCGGGGTCATGTCGTTACCCAGCATGAGCACGAGTATCGGCGCGACAGCGACGATGGGGATAGAGCGGATGATGATCGCGAGTGGGAAGAACGTCTGCTCCACCGTTTTCCAGTGCACGAAAACCGTCGCGAGCGCGATCGATGCGAGGTTGCCGATGAAAAACCCGAGAAAGCTCTCGAGCGCCGTCGGCCACAGGTTTCTCAAAATGACGCTGAAGTCGCGGATGAGCGTGCGGGCGACGTGGACCGGTGAAGGAACGATGTACTCGGGAATGTCGAACCAGTGCACCACCGCTGCCCAAATCGCGAGAATCGATAGGAGGGCCGTTAGTGGAAGCAGACGTTGTTTGAGCCGCTCGCTCATCAGCAGGTCTCGAGCAACGCGCGCAAGTGCGCTGCCTGGCGCACGAACTCCGCAGATTCGCGAATGTCCAGGCCTCGTTCGTCGGGGAGATCGGGCTCGTTCATCTCGCGCACTCGACCCGGATGCGACGCGAGCACGAGAACCTTTTGCCCCAAGTAGAGCGCTTCTTGGATGCTGTGGGTGACGAAGAGGATGGTCGTTCCCGTCTCTCGCCAAATCCGTAGAAGCTCTTCGTTGAGTCGGTCGCGCGTGATTTCGTCGAGCGCGCCGAAGGGCTCGTCCATCAGGAGAATCTTCGGCGCGGTTACCAAGGAGCGTGCGATTGACACGCGTTGGCGCATGCCGCCGGAGAGCTCGTGCGGATAGCTGTCGTGCCACTTGCCGAGACCGACGAGCTCGAGAAGATCCGATGCGCTCGGACCCCCTTTGGCGAGGTTCGCTCCGTCGCCGACTTCCATGGGGAGCTCGACGTTTTGTCTCGCGGTTCGCCAGGGCAAAAGCGCGGCGTCTTGGAACACGAAGCCCAGGTCGCGTCGTTTGCGTACCTCGGCCGGAGTGCTGCCGAACAGCGATACGTCCCCGCCGCTCGGTGGAATGAGGTCGGCCACGACCCGCAGAAGAGTGGACTTGCCGCAGCCCGACGGACCGAGGATCGAAAGAAACGCCCCACGCGCCAGCTCGAAACTAATGCTCTCGATGGCGGTGACCGTGCCGCGATCGGAATCGAAACGAACGGAAACGTTATCGACGGAAACGGACTCCGACAACGCGCTCAACTCGCTCTGGGGCCATAGCGCCCCGAGTCCAAGCGTGGCCGGACGTCTTGGGTGGCTTCTAATAAGGATAGAGTCATGACGTCATCCACCGTGGGCACGGATTTCGTGAACTGGGACAGCTCCTCGTAGGTTCGTATCTGCTCGCCCCAATTGTCGCGGTTCATCGTGCCCCACCCCTGCTCGCGGGTCGCGTCGGTGAACACATAACCGAGGATCTCGTGAACGGCGCGCAGCTCGTCCTCGTAGCGAAGAATCGGATACTCATCGACGAGAAGCTCTACGGCTCTTTCGGGATCGTGGTACGCGAACTCCCAGCCCCGACCCACGGCCCGCAAGAAGCTCGCGAGCACTTCGGGGTTTTGTTCGATGGTATCGAGGGTCGCGTAGTAGGGCATCGCGTAGAGCCGGATCCCTTGGTCCCACAGGCGCATCGTGAGGCGCTCGGGTCCCAGCGGTGCGAGCGCGGTGACGTTGGTCGTCCATCCGGTGATGACGTCGACTTGTCCTGTCAGAAGCGGCATCATGGACGAGCCGACGACGATGACTTCGATCTCTTGGGCATCGATACCGTGTTTGGCGAGTAGAGCGTTCAAGAGAATGTGCCCGGTCGCGTTGGTCCCTACCTTTTTGCCGATCATGTCTTTCGGCGTTCGCACCGGGTTGTCGGGCAGTGAGAAGTAGGAGTACGGGTGTTGTTGCACGCTGACACCGAAGCACTTCACCGGGATGGCTTGCGAGACCGCGAGCATGAGCGACGGACTCGACGAGACCTGCCCGAGCCGGTACCGCCCAGAGGCGACGATGCCGACGCCGTCGATGTGAGGCCCGCCGGGATGGATCTCGAGATGGACGCCCTCAGCTTCGAGATAGCCGAGCTGCTTGGCGACGACCTCTCCGAGCTGATTGCCGCCTGGAAGCCAACCGAGCTGCATGTCGAGAACCGCCAGCCCGTCGACGCGTGAGCGCGAGGACAAGCAAGCGCCGAGGCCGGCGACGGCGGAGAGCCCGGTACGCAGCCCGGTTCTTAGAAAGCGACGGCGGTCGTTGGATCGAATCGAGGGGCTCAAGGGAAGTGAGGGTACCGCTTCCCTTGTTTCGAGGCAAGCTCGCGTGCGAATGCGGAGCTATTTTTTCTGTGAAGGCGCCGAGCCGGGTCGGTCTTAGCGAGAACGACCACGCCCGGCACTGCCGCCGCCACGGCCGCCACCACCACCACCACCGCCGCCGACGCGACCCGGTGTTGGGCAATACCCGCCGCTTCCGCCGCCGCCACCGCCGCCGATGCCACGGCCGCCCATGCCGCCGCCGCCCATGCCACCGCCGCCACCGCTTTGAGAGCCTCGCCGACGGGAAGATTCACTGCCGCCTCCGAGCCAGGCACCGTTTGCGAGCGACAACCCATCCAGGCTGTCGGGGATACCCAGCATCGGCGCGGAGATTGGGGTCGCGACGAGACCGCTCAGTGCAACGCTTTGAATCCGAAGGCTCGCGAGCTTGGGGCCATCGGACATCAGGGAATCTGTCCCGCTGTCTGTGGGCTTGGGCTGCGGAGGCTGGTTGCGGTTTTCGCGCTCGGGTACACGAGGCACCGGAAGCATCTCGCGCTGCAAATCTCTGGGAAGCTCCGAAACCGAGGTCAGCGCCTCGGGCGTTTCGCTACCATTGCCGCCGGCACCCGTAGCTCGAGTTGAGCTCGTGGAGCCGGGTGTCAAGAACAAAGCGGCTACAAAAAGCGCCACTGCCTGGATGGCTACGCCGAGCGGTACGATATTAAGCGGGTTCGGGTTGTCAAAACGTCCCATAGTTTCCCTCGTGGCGGCGAGGATAGCTCCACATTACCGCGTCTACCGCGGGGGAAGCAAATCGGTCGGGGCGATAAAGAGCTCGTTGTTGACGACAGACAGCTCGCAGATCGTACCCCGACCGGTCTCCGTGAAGTACGCCCGCGTCTCACCGTTAACCGTGCCAAAGCGGACCTGGTATTGCCGACCGGGGTCGAGGAAATTCCCGTCTACGACCCATCCATCGAAGAGGAGGTCGCTCGGCGTCCAGACGAGAGCGTTTTCTGTCGTATCAAAGCGAACCACTTCGTTGTCGGTGTCCCGCACGTCCGTCGTCTGGAAGTCGCTATTGGGGTCGCTGAAGACCGCAAACGTATCGCCTGGCGCGGGTGGCGGAGGCAGAGCCGTCGAGTCGGTGGTGAGACTGTCACTACAGCCGAGCAGCCCGATAGCGACGGTGAGGAGAATCCAAGGTGTGTAGCGTCTCATGAGTGCAGATTAGCACGAGCGCCGGATCAGGATAAATCGAGGGTGATAGACTCGCCGCATGTTTGGATATGAAATTGGTGCGGCTCCTGCGAAGGTCACCGGCTCGAGCGTTCTGGCTCGTATCGTGGATGGGTTGGCGTTTCGCTACCACTGGGCGACGGATGGGCTTCGCCCCGAAGATTTCGAATTCCGTCCTGGCCCGGACAGCATGAGCATGCTCGAGCTCCAGACGCACATGTTGCATTTGGTCTTCATGGTCAAGCAGGCCATGTTCGATACGACCGAGCGCGAAACGTTCGAAAGCGATGACCCGGCTGCGCTCAGGGAGCGCACGCTCGACAATCTCCGGATCATCCGTGAACATCTCGCGGGGCTTTCGGATGAGGAGCTCGCCGGCCATCGAGTGCTCAAGCGAGACGGGTCGTTCTTCCCCGTGTGGAACATCATGAATGGTCCCCTCGCCGATGCGCTCACGCACGTCGGACAGATCAATGCTTGGCGCCGGTTGAACGGGAACCCGACGCCCCGGGCCAACGTCTTCGCGGGGCTTCCGCCTCGATAGAGAGTCGACGCGACGTGGATCGACGAAGCTTTCTTCGAGCGAGTGCAGCGCTTCCGCTTCTCGGGTGGGCGCCGAAGCCGGCTCGTATTCGCGGCAGAGTGTCTTCGGCGGGGCGCGGCGTTTCCGGGGTCGTCGTCTCGGATGGAGTTTCTTGCGTGCCGACGGATCCTGGAGGGCAGTTCGAGATCGCCAGCGACGCGCGCGCGCGTTTCGTCTTCATGTCGCTGCCGCGTGGGTATCGGGTCCCGGCACGTTTTTACGCACCTCTGAGCTTCGACGCGGCGGGGGAGGCGAGTGTTTCGTTCGAGCTCGAGCCCAACGAGAACGACGGTGAGCGCTACCAGTTCCTCGGGTTCGGCGACACGCAGATCAAGACCAAATCGGACGCCGAGAAACTCCACACGGCGATGGACGATGTCGCGATGCTCACCTCCCGAGAGAGTTTCGAGTTTGGCATCACGTGCGGCGATCTCGTCGACGATTCTCTAGACCTGTTTCCGGACTACGACGCCGCCGTGAAGAAGACCGGAGTCCCTTTTTTTCAAGTCGTTGGCAACCATGACCTCGACGCCGAGCACAACGCCGTGCGGGATACGCGCACCTACGAAAGCTATTTCGGGCCGGCGTACTATTCGTTCAATCGCGGAGCCGTCCACTATGTCGTGCTCAACGACGTCTTTTGGATTGGCGGAGGCTACATCGGCTTCGTTTCCGACGAACAGCTCGGCTGGCTGGCATCCGACCTCGCTTACGTCGAGCGCGGCGCAGTCGTGGTCGTGATCGCCCACATCCCTTTCGTGTGCACCGTCTCGGAGCGCATCGGCGGGAAGATAGCGCCTCGCGAAGCGCAGGTGACGAATCGTGCCCGCGTTTTCGAGCTTCTCGAGCCGTTCGCGGTGCGCTTTCTTACTGCACACACGCACGAGAACGAGCACGTGTTTCACGGCGACGTGCATGAGCATGTCCTTGGAACGGTCTGCGGCGCGTGGTGGACCGGCCCTATTTGCTGGGACGGAACCCCGAACGGTTTTCACGTTTTCGAAGCCAACGGCGCGCAAATGTCGTGGCAATTCCGCGCGACGGGTCAGCCGCCGGAGGTACAAGGTCGCCTCTACCGGCCGGGCTCCGACCCGAAGCGTCCCGACGAGTGGATCGCGAACGTGTGGAATTGGGATCCCGAGTGGCGCGTCGTTTGGTACGAGCGCGGTGATCGACGCGGCGAGATGTCTCGCGCCCGAGGCCTGGATCCGATGGCCGTCTCGCTCTACGAAGGCCCGCACAAACCGTTGAGAAGCAGCGACTGGGTCGAACCGATCCTCACCGACCACCTCTTCTACGCCCGCGCCCAGAACATCCGAGTCGAAATGGCCGACCCCTTCGGCAACACCTACACATTGGAACCCGGCGCTTTCTCAGCTCTCCCCCATGGGGGAGAGCTCAGTGTGCCACGCCCAAGGCTTTGACGACCTCGATTGTGAACTTCGCGCAGTCGGTGCCGACTTCGGGTCGGAATTGCGAATCGTGGTGCTCGGAGTTGGAAATGATGCGGATGGCGAGAAACGGTATGCCGTAGATGTGGGCGACTTGGTGTACCGAGGCGCTCTCCATGTCCTCACTGTCGATGCCGTAGACTTCGTGCGCCCACAGCAGCTTGTCGACTTCTCGGTTCCACTGGTCGGCCGAGCCGACGACGCCTTGAACGAGTTGGCCTCCGGCGTAGGGAACCTCGAGTGCCGCGCGCAGCAGCGCTGCGTCTGCCGCGAACGACTCGTAGCGCACGCGCTCGTTGCCTTCGCGCAAGAGAACCGGCAACGCTTCCCACGAGTCGATGTCGATACCGTCGCCTCGTTTGCGTTGTGTCGTTCGAAGCGAACCGAAGGCGACACTGGCTCGACCGAGGACGATGTCGCCGGTCCTAAGCTCTGGATTCACGCCTCCGGCGGTGCCCTGATTGATGATGAGGCGCGGCCCGTACTCCTGGTTCAGAATCGTCGTTGCCATGGCCGCATGGACCATCCCGACTTCGGTCCGGCTCACCACGACGCGCGTGCCGTGAATCCTGCCTTCCCAGAAGCGGAAGCCTTGGATATCTCGCGGCTCCGGGTTGCCGAGGGCCTCGATCAGCGGCCCGAGCTCGGTATCAACGGCCCCTTGGATGGCGATAGGCGCCTGGAAAAGCGCGGCGGCGAGGAGTACCGATGAGAACATCGTGTCTCAGTTGTCGGGCGAGCTGTTGAAATGCGCGCCACTCGCGGCAAAGCCATCGAGAGAACGAGTCGTGCGTCGGCGTGTCTTCATGAGGTGCCGACTATAATACGCCGATGTCACTAGAAGTCGCACGGGAGCGGATCGATTGGGCGCGGCGTCACATGCCGGTGCTTGCCGCCTTGCGTGAGAAGCTGGAGGCGAGTCGTCCATTCGACGGCATTCTTATCGGGATCTGCCTACACATCGAGCCGAAGACCGCCGTGTTGTGCTCGGTATTGCGAGCCGGCGGCGCCGAGCTTGCGATCACCGGCTCTCCGGGCACCACGCAAGACGACGTCGCCGACACTCTCGCCAGCGAAGGCATTTCGGTTTATGGGCGCGCGCAAGACGATGCCGCGGCTCACGCAGCCAACATCGACAAGGTGATGAGCCACCGACCCAATATGCTGCTCGACAACGGTGCCGACCTGGCGGCGATCGCCCTGGAGCGCGGCGTATCGATTCTCGGTGGTACCGAGGAGACGACGACCGGGGCGAATCGGTTGCGGGAAGATCTTGCCGGTGACGTCACGTTCCCTATTCTCGTCATCAACGATAGCCCACTCAAAGCGATCGTGGAGAACCAGCACGGTGTGGGGCAGACGATCGTCGAAGGGTTCATGCGCACGACGAACCTGCTGATTCCGCGCCGACGCTTCGTCGTCGTAGGTTACGGCTGGTGTGGGCGAGGCGTTGCCCGGTATTTGAAGAGTTTCGGAGGAGACGTCTGCGCGGTGGAGTTGGACGCGATCCGGGCACTGGAAGCTGCGCTCGATGGTTTCGCGGTTCGCGAGCTCGAGGAAGCTCTGCCGTGGGGCGATGTGTTCATCACCGTGACCGGACGGCCCGGTATTTTGCGGCGCGAGCACTTTGACACGATGCGCGACGGCGCGATTCTTGCGAACGCCGGTCATTTCTCATGGGAGATCGAGTTGGGCGAGCTCGAACCGCTTGCCGCGGGGGACGGCATCGAGCGCCTCGAGCTTCCGAACGGCAACACCCTCTATCGCCTTGCCCGAGGAGAGATGCTCAATCTCGCCGGGGGCGGCGGGAATCCGGTCGAGACCATGGATCTGGGTTTGGCCCTACAAACGATGTCGCTCACTCGCATCGCTCGAGGAGCCAAGGATCTCATTGCCGGGCCTCAACCTGTTCCGGACGATATCAATCGAGAGGTGGCAAGGCGTATGCTCGCGGCGCTGAGGGCTTGACCCGCCGGCCCTCGGGATTTCTCCCGTCCCCGTTTCCGACTAAAGGTGTCCGAGAACCGATTCGAACTACGGGAATCGTTCCGTGGCGGTCAGCGTCGATAGCAAAACAAGAAATCGGGGACGGGAACGGGAACGAATTCGCTAGGGTCCGACGGAGAGCTCGAGGCCTTTGCCGGTGCGTTGCGAGTACTCGACCTGGCCGAGCACGCGGGTCATCGGCACGGTGACCAATTCAGTAGCGTCGTCTTTGGGCTCGGGGAAGAGATGGATCGTCGCTTTCTCGGACGCGGCTTCGTATACGGCTTTCTCTTGGGCCGTGAGATATCCCAACAAGACGACGTTACCGTCGGCGTGCTTGTGCCCCTCGTAGGAGCGCAGGTCCCGTTCCGCGAACAACGGAAAGTTCTCGATCGCGGGTGAATAGGTGAACCCGTAAACGCCGTTCGGAAGCTTGTCGACGCCGGAGCCACTCTCGTCGTCGGTGAGCGCTCGGAGCTTGTGAGCGGAGCGGATTTCCTCGAAGGCGCGCTGGATATCGTCGGCGAGAGCTGCGGTCGGGTGCTTTTGTGCCATCTGTCGTGTCCTTTTCTGGTTGCGACGCGGATTCTAGCGATTGCGACCGGTCTTTTCAAACGAGTGTGCTGTTGCTGACAATTCCGCTGGCGCCAGCGCAGGCGGACGGTTAGTCTAGCTCTATGAGGTTGGTCGCTGTGCTCGTTCTGCTGGGAGGCTCGTCGGCGCTCGTGGGCTGCGGCGCTGACACCGAGCGAGACGTCGTGAGCGAAGCCGCACCGGCTCCCCGCCGCGCGCCAGACGGTCCGGATCGAAGTGCCCAAAAGAAGATCATCGCCTTCGGCGACAGCCTCACCGCCGGTTACGGTATCGGACAGGACGAAGCGTACCCCGCGGCCCTGCAAACGCTCATCGACGCAGAAAACTACCCGTACGAGGTGATCAACGCGGGCGTGTCAGGAGACACTTCCGCGGGCGGTGTGCGCCGGTTGGATTGGGTGCTCGAAGATCGCGAGGTCGCGGCGATCATTCTCGAACTCGGCGCGAACGACGGATTGCGGGGTCTTCCGCCGACCGAAATGGCGAAAAACCTGAACACTATTATTGATGCTGCTCAATCGCGTGAGATACGTGTGCTCCTGGCCGGTCTCAGCGTGGGCGGCGCCGGCAGCTCTCGCTTCGTCCGAGAGTTCGTGGATGCGTACGAACAAGTTGCCGCCGAGCGTGACGTCACCTTCATGCCACATTTTCTCGATAACGTTGCCGGTGTGGAGGAGCTCAACCAGCGGGACGGCTCGCACCCGAACGCCGCCGGCGCGCGCATCGTCGCCAATAATGTCTGGGAGTACTTGAAGCCGATGCTGACGACCGCCACGCCATGATCCGTCTCGAGAACGTCAGCAAAGTCGTCGCTAGCGGCTCTGAGCAGCTCACGATCGTCCACCCACTCGATCTCGAAGTTTCGGCCGGGCAGTTCGTGTCCATCGTCGGGCCCTCCGGTAGTGGCAAATCGACGCTCCTGGGGCTCATCGCCGGGCTCGATGCTCCCACGGATGGGCGCATCTACATCGATGGAGTCGATTTGTCCTCGCTCGGCGAAGACGCACTTGCGCGGCTCCGGGGTGAGCGGATCGGTTACGTGTTTCAGTTCTTCCATCTTCTGCCTTCGCTAACCGCGTTCGAGAACGTCCTCGTCCCAATGGAGATCTTCGAGGTCGCTAACGCCGAGACGAAATCTCGCGAGCTCCTCGAAGAGGTGGGCCTCAGCGACCGGACCCATCATTACCCATCGCAGCTCTCCGGAGGCGAGCAGCAGCGAGTGGCGATCGCGCGCGCTCTCGCCAACGACCCTTCAATTCTTCTCGCTGACGAGCCGACGGGCAATCTGGACTCGAACAACGGACGTCACATCGTCGATCTGATTTTGGACATTCACGATCGGCGGGGAACGACGATCGTGCTCGCGACGCACGACATGGAGCTTGCCGAAAAGGCGAATCGCACCCTCGTCCTCAAGGGCGGTCGGCTCGATCGCACCATCGACAACCACGAGAGCTCCGAGCTCCGAAACGCCGCGTCGAGCTAAAGCCGCGACACTTGGCTTGTGATTGTGAGAGAGCAAACAACTCAACGCAAAGACGCAAAGACGCAAAGAAGAGAACTTGGAGACGAGTGGGATTCGAATGACGATTTCTAGTTTCGAATCGCGTCTCCACGATCCCGCCACTGCCCAAAATCCCCTGTCCTACTCGAGCTCCCGTAGCGGTTTCGCTCGCTTTGCGCCTTCGCGCCTTCGCGCCTTTGCGTTAATTTCTTGCTTTTGGTGGGTAGCATCATGAGGTTCGTGCTGCGGATGGCCGCTCGCGAAATGCGCTCGTCGTGGTCACGGCTCTTGTTTTTTTTCCTCTGCATTGCGGTCGGGGTAGCGTCGATGGTGGCGCTACGCTCCGTCATTCACAGCGTTCGCACCGCGCTCGTGAAGGAATCGAAAACCCTCACCGGTAGTGACGTCCTCATTTACAGCCGCCGTCCCTTTTCGGACAACGCCCGTTTCCTGATCGACGAGAAGCTCACGACCCATGGGGTCATCGCCACGACACGGTCCATCGAGTCGACGACGATGGCACGCTCCGCTGACGAAGCTGCCGAGGTTGCCACCATGATCGAGCTCAGAGCGATCGAGGAGGGTTTTCCCTACTACGGTGCGATCGAGCTCGCGGGCGCGACCTATGATCACGATCTCTTGAAAAACGGCGGCGCGCTCGTGCGTCCGGAGCTGCTCACTCGACTCGATGTCGAAGTCGGGGATCGCGTCGTCATCGGTGAGAAGAGCTTCACCATCCGCGGCGTCGTCATCCGCGAGGCAGGCCGAAGTCTCAGCATGTTCACCATGGGCCCGCGGGTGTTCGTCGACTATGCCGACGTCCAAGGCACGAGCGTTGTCGAGCTCGGCGGCCGCGTGTGGCGTCAGATCCTCGTCCGCATCGAAGAAGAGAAGATTCACGATCTCGTCTGGGATATCGAGGGCGCTCTTGCCAATGAGTTCGTGCGCGTGCGCTCGTATAGAGAAGCCGGTGATCGACTCGCTCGCAGGCTAAATCGAGGCGAGGGCTATCTTAGCCTTGCGGGGTTCGTGATCCTGATCCTTGGGGGTGTCGGTGTGTGGAGCGTCGTGCGCGTCTTCGTCGCCCAAAAGCTCCAGAGTATCGCCGTGTTGAAGTGCCTCGGCGCGAGCACCCGTCAGGTCCTCTCGATTTACTTTTTTCAAGTGCTGTTGTTGAGTGCGGTAGGAAGCGTTGTTGGAGTCGGTCTGGCCGCGGCGGCGGTCCGTTTCATCCCGCCGGGGCTGGGTGTGGACCTGCAGGGCGTCGAGTTCGTTCTGACGGTGTCGGCGGTCGTTCAAGGCGTCGGCATCGGGCTTTTGGTGTCGACGCTATTCTCGCTCATCCCACTCTTGCACGTGCGCCTGGTGCGACCTCTCTGGCTTCTGCGCCCTGAAGGCCAGCTCGATCCGGCTTCGTCGCATCGAAAGCTCAAAGATCGGATTCGCAACGTCGATCGGTTACAACTCGGCACGGGCGCGGTGTTGTTGGTTGCGCTCGTCGGGCTGGCAGGGTGGCAAGCAGACTCTCTCCGGGTCGGGTTGTATGTCTGTTTAGCGTTTGCGGCGGTCAGTGTTGCTCTGCATTTCGCCGGGCTTGGGCTCATCAAGGTCGTGGCGCCGCTTGGAAAAAAAGCGTACTTCCCGTTGCGCCACGCGGTATTGAACGTCAGCCGACCTGGCAATCAAACTCGAGTCATTCTCCTCGCGGTGGGCGTCGGGTGTTGTTTCGTCCTGACGATCAGGAGCATCCAGGCCAACTTGCTCGAGCAGTTCGCGGTGGAGCTTCGTGACGACGCTCCCGATATGTTCTTCATTGACATCCAGCCCGATCAAATGGAAACGCTGCAAGAGCGCGCGCGGGAATCGGGTGCGACGCACGTGAACATCGTCCCGGTTTTGCGCGCCCGGATCGTGAAGGTGGACGGCAAGAACGTTCAGCTCGAATCCTACGAACAAGTGCGTGAGCAAGGCGGTCTCGGCCGCGAATACTCGACGACGTATCGGAATCACCTCGAGGACAACGAGCGCATCGTCGGGGGTGAGTTCTGGGACGAGACCCGTTCTTCCGAGCTCGAAGTCTCTATCGAGTCGAGCCTGAAACGGCGCTACGAGATGGATGTCGGCGACACGATGACGTTCGACATCATGGGGCGTCAGCTCGAAGCGAGAATCTCGAGTGTTCGCGACGTGGAGTGGAGCGACGTGAGAAACGGCGGGTTCATGTTCGTCTTCAGGCCGGGTGGCCTCGAAGGCGTACCCAACACCTACGCGGGTTTCATCAAGGGACCCAACGACGCGCTCGAGCGCGCGACGTTTCAGCGAGACGTGCTGTCCGGGTTTCACAACATCTCGGTCGTCGACCTCCGTGACGTGTTGGACTCCTTGGCCCAGGTCGTCGAAAAAATCTCGCTTGCGATTTCTGTCGTCGGAAGTGTTGCGCTTTTGAGTGGTGGGTTGATTCTGCTGGGTTCGGTGGCGATGACCAAGTATCAGCGTCGGTACGAAACAGCGATCTTCCGCACGCTTGGCGCGAGTCGCGGTCGCATTGCGACAATGATGTTGTTCGAGTACGGAACGCTGGGCGCACTGGCCGGACTCATCGGGGCTCTGGGCGCGCAAGCGCTGACGTTTCTTCTCAGCTCTCAGGTTCTCGAGATACCTTTTCGTGTGGCCGTCGCCACAAACGCGGTCGCCGTCGTGATCGCGGCGGTGTCGGTTAGCGTCGTTGGCGTCGCTGTGACCCTCGACGTCCTCCGCCACAAGCCCCTCTCGATTCTGCGAGTGGGATGATTCCGCTATCCGGCCGACTGCCGAAGGCATCACGAACCGCACTCTTGGCGACGGGCTCGTTGATCTTCGAGGCCTCGTGTTCCTTTGAGGGTTCTGACTACGCCGCTACTTAACTTCAACCCAGTCAACTCTTACGCCCAAGTCGCGGACGTCGTTGGAATTCGAGATCCAATTCGACGGCCGCCAAGTCGGAATATCCAGCGTCAGGATCGCAAAGCTCTCCTCGCTCCGCTGCGAGAGCTCCGATGGCAGCTCGAGCTCGTAGGTCTCGAATTCTCGCCCCGGTTCGAGGGTTCCTAGCGAGCGCCCGTCGATGGCTAGCTCGACAGGGTACAAAGGGGCGTCGTCTTCCCGGGGTCCTGCGAGACGAACGCGAAGCGTCTTCGTGCCGTTTCCGACGGCGGGCAGGAAAATGGACGAAGTCCGCTGACTCCATCGGTAGCTGACGCTTTCTTCGTCGAGCTCTTTTTCGTGAAACCAAGCGACCTGCAGATCGTCACTACCGCCGACGTCGAGATCCGGAAGCTGCGGGATCCGCTGGGCGAGATCGTCCAAATCGACCGCTTTCGATAACGTGTACCTAAGGTGAAACGGCTCGGCACTAACGGGTCGGCGGGTGTAGGCGTATTCGTACTTCTCGGTGGCAAACCAGAAATCCTGAACGTGACGCGTAAACAACCCCGAAAGCGAGATTTTGTAGTTGGTGACGAAGTAGACGTCTCGGTACTCATCGCGCCATTGAACGAGCAAGTCTTCGAGCAGATCGCGAGGCGGCTTGTGCGTGTAGAACTCCAGGACGTTCTTGCCTTCGAGCTCTGCGAGCGGCAGCTCGAGCATGTGGAGCCCCTCCCGACGCGGGAAGATAACGACGTCGTCGTCTCCGATGTGGCGAGCCATCTCCTCGACGAAGTCGAGGCTTCCGGGAAACTCTTCATGACCGCGAAACGCCCACAGCCCGCGGCCTTCGGCAAGGTAGATCACCAGGAGGGTTGCAGCGACGATACGCGAGCCCCACGCGGTGAAGCGGCGAGCGTCCCAGCGAAGTGAGGCAAGGAAAACCGACATGCAAACGACGAGGCTCGGAAGGATCACCGGAATAAAACGACGCATCGCGAAGTAGTGGTCATGCCAGACGCGAACTTTGTAGAAGAAAAACAACGAGAACGTCAGCCCCGTGAGCAGGAAGAACACCTGGCTCTTTTTGGCGCGCACCATCAGCACCATGGCGCCCGACACCGCGAACGCGAGGCCGACGGGGTAGAGGTACCAACTCATCCGAAGAAAGGCTTCGGCGTCGTGAGCGGCTGTCCTCGGTCCGTGCCACACCGGTCGCACAAAAAATGCGAACGCCGCCAGCCCGAACAACGCCACTGCGGCGACCATGCGGGATCGATTCGATTGAACGAACGCGTACGTCCAACTCGGCAGGCGCAGCACTGCCCGGTCGACGACGATGGCGCCGATGATGGCGAGAGCGGCCGCGGCCCACAAGTTGTCGCCGAGGATGCGCCAGTAGTGCCGGCCAAGAATGCTCGATACGTAAGGCCAGCTCACGAACCGGTCATGAAGGCCGGCGTGGATGGCAAGCGCCACGAAACCGCCGAGGAATGCGAGCTCGGGTGCGCCGAGCTCTCGCTTCAGGCGTTTCCACCCCATCACCAGTGCGATGGGGACGACAAAGAGCACGTTTTCCATCCGCGCGAGCAGCGTGGAGCCGAGAGCAATGCCAGCGACAGCGCCTGCGATGGCCGAGCGCTTCTCTTCGGCGAAGAAGATCATCAGGAGCGTGATCGCGTAGAGAAACTGCACCACGACTTCCGAGTTAGGAAACCGCGCGAACCAAACCTGAACCTGGATCACCCCCAAGAAAGCGGCTGCCCAAGCTGCGACTTCGAGCCCGAAGATTCGCGACGCTGCAAAAAACAGGCCCAGTGCTCCCATCATCGCGAAAAACGGAGTGGCGTAGAGCCCGGCTTTCATCTCGTACAAGGCGGCAGCCATGCCGATCCACGTCGGGTACAAATGGAGGCCGTGCGGTGCGACTCGGGCAGTCGCGGGATTCTCGAGCCGGTAACCCTGAAACCGGAGATGATCCCAGTCGGGGATCTTTTTGTCGACGCGAAAAAATAGGAGCCAGTCCTCTTGAGGAATACTCGCGATGACCGGATCGGTAAAGGTGAGATTGCCCTCGCGCGCGAGATGGAACCCGGTGTTGACGTAGATTCCTGGGTCGCGCCCACCGAGTACGTATTCGAAGGGAGGGTAGTAGGCGATGAGCGAGAACGCGACCAGCGCCCCTGCGATGCCGATCTCGCGCCAGTCGAGCGCTCCCCGCGTCAGCGCGAGGCCTTTCCGGAACGCCAAGCCGATCGCCGCGGCGATGACGGTGACCAGGATCGCTACCTTTGCGGGGGAGAACGCACCGAGCTCAGCGAGCGCCAGCCCGACCCAGCCCGACAATAGGAGACTTCCCGCTACGGTGAGGTAGATTTGCTCCGCGAGACGCAGCGAGACCTTGTCACGGCCCGAGAGCACGGCGACGAGTAGTGCGCCGGGGACGAAGAAGATGGCGAGGGTAGCCAGCGTGGAGGCGACGGGATTCACGAGGTCAAATCATAGCTCACTCGACGACCGGCGACAGGGTAGAACCGTGCCTGGGTTCGGGGTAGCATGCGGCATCGTGCTGAGCGTGGCCGCTTTGTTAATTCTCGCGCTCGTTGCCCAGACGGAAGCTCCGCCCGAGCGCGCCTGGATCGGCGCCGATGGAGAGCCCGTTGCGCTCACTACGGACGACGAGATCCTCGATTTTCTTCGAACTGCGAAGGTGGTCTCGGAAGAGTCGATCGGCACGGGGATCAACGATTCGAAAAAGCTTCTGTTGGAGAAAGACGGCATCCAAATGCACGCCGTTTTTCGCGAAGTCGAGATCGACCGACGCCACGCACGTATCGGAGATCGGGTGCACCAGATCTTTCGCGACAGCTACCGCTACGAGTGTGCGGCCTACGAGCTGTCACGATGGCTCGGACTGCACAACGTCCCGCCCGCGACCCCGCGGACGATCCGGCGTCGCCGAGGCAGCGTTCAACTCTGGCTAGAGCACACGCTGGACGAGACGGAGAACGAGTTCCGTCCGGCCGACCCATCCGTGTGGGCGAAACAGCTGTGGACGATGCATTTCTTCGATAACCTCGTCTTCAACGTAGATCGCAGTGCGGCCAACGTCCTCGTCGATCCAGGATACAAGCTCTGGATGATCGACCACACCCGGGCGTTCCAGATCGAAGATGAGCTTCTCGACGACCGGGTCGTGCGGGTGGAGCGGCGTCTCTGGGACGAGCTCGTCTCGCTGAGCGACGATGCGATCCGAAGCGTCGTCGATCCGCATCTGGATACGATTGAGATTCGGAGCTTGTTAGAGCGTCGTGGCCTGCTCGTCGAGCATATTCACAGGCTCATCGAAGAACGCGGCGAAAACATTATTTTCTTTTGAAGCCACCGCGATGAATCGCCGCCGCTTCGCCCTCGTGGCTTTTACCGCCGTCTTGTTCACCACTGTCTACCTCGTTCGCATCCGAGACGACATGGTCGACTTCGAGGTCAACTACCGGGCCGGGGAGAGGATCGTCGCCGGCGAAACTCTGTACCAGACGGCGGACGGTCACTTCATGTTCAAGTATTTTCCGTTCGCGGCGCTGCTGTACGCGCCGCTGACAGCGATCCCGCTCGGTTCGGCGAAGGCGGTTTGGTACCTGTTGACGGTCGCCGCCACTCTGGCGCTGTTCTACCTGGCGAAGCGACTCGTGTCCGCCGACTCGGCGCGACCCCGGTGGACTCTGGCCATCCCTCCACTCGTGCTCGCGAAGTTCTGCTTTCGAGAAATGAAACTCGGGCAAATCAACATCCTGGTCACGCTGGTGCTGCTGTTCATGGTGTGGTGCCTGCTCGCGTCGGGACGTCGCCGCGGCCCCCAAGCGGGAGCTCTCTGGGGGCTCGCGACGGCGCTCAAGCCTTATGGGTTCGTCTTCTTGCCGTACTTCATCGTGACGCGCAACTGGCGCGCGCTCGCCGGGGGGATCAGCGTGTTAGGCGTGGCGTTCGTCCTGCCGTCGATCTTTTACGGGTTCGAAAACAACGTCGCGGTGCATCGTGATTGGTACCGGACTCTTACGGCGTCGACGCCGACCCAGTTCGGAGTTGCGGACAACGTCTCTCTCATCGGAGCGCTGACCAAGTGGTCCGGCGACCCGGCACTTTCGGGGAGCTTGGCGTTGGTTGCCGTAGTGATCCTGGCAGGGGTTGTTCTGGTGGTGATTCACCGTGGGAGGGACCAGACCCGCGCGCCGGTGCTCGAGTGTGCCTTGCTGCTGAGCCTGATCCCGCTCATCTCACCCATGGGGTGGGACTATCAGTTCCTCACTTCGGTCTTGGCCGTCACCCTGCTCGCGGATCGTTTCCTCGAGCTGCCCGCTCGGTGGTTGCTCGCCCTGAATTTCGCGGTGATCGGCCTGACGATCTACGATCTCGTCGGGCGCGCCGCCTACCAGGCGTTTATGAACGCGTCGATCCTGACGGTGAATTTCCTCATCGTCGTCGCCTATCTCGCTGTGGTGCGGCTCCGGCGGCTTGCGTGAATCACTGCTCGATGCTCCCCCCGACCGCGGCGTCTACGTTACGCACGGCCATCTCCGAGCCGTATCTCGCACCGGCCACGATCGAAGTCATCGTCAGCTCTGCGATGCGACGCCCGTCGTCGCTTTCCCAGAAAGCGAGGTAGGAGGCGAGCTGCTCGTCGGAGGCGGTGCGATAGCTGAACAACAAGCTATCGACGCTGGCTTTGTGAACGCTAGGCCAAAACCTCTGTCGCAGTTGATCGACGTTTTGTTCCGCGCGTGGGTTGGGAAGAACGAGACGAGCGGCGCCTTGAAGCGATTCTGCGAGAGAGACCGCGATCTCGAGTCCGATCTGTGATGCATACAGCGCCGAGTCGATCCGAGTGACCAACTCGGTGCGACCGCTGGACCCAGGGGTCGAGTAGAACTCGGCGAGGTAGCGAGACTTGTCCATTTCGTCGGTATCGGTAAGCTCGGCGTTCTCCATCGCCAAGATCTGCACGATTTCCGGCCGGCTCATCCAGCTAGACCAACGATCGAGGAGCTCGTCATTGGCTTGGGTGGCGAAGTCGGCGATGACGACGTCGAAGATTCGATCACCATTGTAGGCACTGCGGAACGCGCCGCGGACGACATCGTAGGTAGGCTTTGACACCTGAGGTTTGATCGAGCGGATCTCGCCCACGAGCTGCTCGAACCAGCCGGAGACCCCAGCACGGACCCCGTAGGCTGCGAGGAGCCTGCGCGCGTGGGCGAGCCGTTCCGGGGAGATTCCGTCGCCGGCGGTGGGCTGATGGCTGACGTTTTTCGTTGCCTCGATGTCGACCCAGGCGACGGGGAACGACTGAACTTGGTCCTCCCACGTTGTAACAATGACGACCCGAGATTGGATCTCGTAGCTCTTGACGTCCATGCGATTGCCGTTGACGAGAACGACGATTTCGGTCGCGTGCGCGAGCGAACACAGTAGAACGAGCGCAGCGGTGGCACCGGCGAGCCGACGGATAGTCATAAGGATCCCCTCCAGAGTCGAAGCAGGCTTCGCTGAATGTTCGTGTTGTGCTTCCGTGATTGCTGACTGTGTGATGGTTGGTTTTCAGTATACGACCTGGGTCGGTCTTTTGACAGCGGCCGCTTCCGACCCTAGGATGCGTGCATCAGTGTCGAGATTTCTGGGGTTCGTTTGGGTGGCGGTGGCGGTGGCGCAGCCTGCCTGGGCGCAGATCGAGCTGCCGACACCCCGCTCCCATTACGAGGACTATGACCCGGAGCAAGCGGCCCAGCAGCTCCTCCTCCAGCTCGCGGTCAAGATTCCGGCTGACAGCCGGGAGCGTGCGCTCGAGCTGTTCCACCGAGCCAAGGAAGGTCCCAAGGAAGGGGGGAGTATCGACCTGACGACCGAGGAGGCGACCCGGCTGCTCGAGTCGGCAGGGTGGGACGAGTGGCGCCCCGAGCTTCTGCGCCTGCTGTTACACCGCTCGAACGCTTTGGACATCGCGCCGGAGGCCGCGAAACAGTTCATCCCGCTGATCCATGATTCGCTGCTTTTCTTCCTGGATCATCTGAGCGAAGCGAGGCTGATCGAGCGCATCGTGGCGCAGGCCAACCTGCCCGCTGACGCTGAGCGGGGTGAGCGGGTACTGGCCTTTATCACCAACACGCCGAGCCTACAAAAAATCGCTCAGATTCTGGCTCGAAACCGGTCGATCGAGGCCGACTTTCGCGAGGCGCTGCAGACGGTCGAGAACGGTTTGGCGACCGCGCAATACGGAGAGATTCGTGGACAGCTCGATGACGAGACGAGTGACGAGATGCGACGGGAGTACCGTCTCGAGCCGGCGGACCAGCTGCTGGCTGAAGCGAGCGTGGGCGCGATTATCCAGGTGAGCTTTACCCGTCCCGGCTCGACCGAGCGGGAAAGCGCAGCTTGTAAGGTGTTGAAGCCTTATGCTGTCGCGGCGATGAAAGAGGACCTCGAGATCATCAACGAGCTGCTCGAGTACCTGGAACAAGAGTCTGATTTCTACGCCCTCGGAAAGACGCCGCTCGTCGATATCTTTCAAGAGATTAGTCGGGCACTCGCGCGCGAGGTTCGTATCGAGGATGAAAGAGACAATCTCGTTCGTGCAGGGGAATACTACCAGGACGATTCCAAAGTGCTCGTCCCAGAGCTTTATTCGTTCTCAACCCAGAATGTGACGTGCATGGAGTTCGTTCGCGGGGTCAAGATCACGGACGCTTTCGCGGGGCGTCCCGAGGACCGGGCGGTGCTCGCGCGCCGGTTGAGCGACGCCCTGACGTTCGATGTGTTGTTCTCGCCGCAAGAGGTCGCGCTCTTCCACGGCGACCCGCATGCGGGGAATGTTTTTCACGTCGAGAATGATCCGGCCCGGCCTTATCGCATTGCGCTATTGGACTGGGGGCTCGCAGCCGAGTTCTCTCGGCGCGAGCGCGAGCAACTGATCCAATTGATGCTCGGTTTGTCTCTGAACCATACGAAGCGCATCGCGAACAACGTCGACGCCCTTGTCGAGTGGGAGCCCAAGACCCCGGAGGATCGGCAGCAGATGCGCCTGCGCATCGAAGCGTTGATGGCCGAGCAGCCGGAGGAAGGCACCTTCAAGCTTCTCGACGGGCTCATCGTGGGTCTCGCCCAAGATGGGTATTCGGCGCGGTTCAACACCACGATGTTCATCAAGTCTCAGCTCACGATCGCAGGCATCCTCACCGAGCTCGACCCGGATTTTGCGCAGGACGAGTACATGAACAACCGCATCAGCGGCCAAGTGACGCGAGAGCTCCATACGCGTCTTCTCAGAACCGTCTATTTCCCTGCCTGGAACTCTCACAGCTATAAGAGCATGATGTCCAACGAAGACGTCAAGGATGTGCAGTTCCAGAAGATCGGGCGCGGTTTCAAGGCGATCGGTCGGGGCATTTGGAAGGGGATCACGTTTCAGTGGCTTTTTTGATGCGGTAGACGGTATACAGCATACGGTATACCGATCTTAGGAGGCGGTTATGGTGGACGGCGGACATCGGCTTTCACGGCGGGGGTTTTTATCGGGGCTTGGGGTGGCTTCGGTGTCGGCGGGGCTTGGTGCGGGAATGGGAATGGCGGGGGTGCCAAGCGCACGGGGGGTTTACGCGGATCTCGGGGTTCGGCCACTCATCAATGCGGCGGGGACCTACACGGCGCTCAGCGGGTCGCTGTTGCTGCCGGAGGTCCGGGCGGCGATGGACGAGGCGTCTCGCGCCTACGTCTCGCTTCCAGAGCTTCACGAGGCGTGCGGGAATCGTATTGCTGCGCTCGTGGGTGCGGAGGCGGCGCTGGTCACCGCGGGCTGTGCTGCCGCGCTGACGCTCGCCACCGCGGCTTGTGTTTGTGGCGAAGATGAGGACGCGATTCGGCGGGTTCCGGACACCGAAGGTCTGAAGAACGAGGTCGTGTTTCTCAAAGAGCAACGGTTCGGCTACGACCATGCGATCCGCAATGTCGGTGTCAAAATCGTGGAAGCTGAATCGAAGGCCGAAATGCGCTCCGCAATCAACGATCGGACCGCCATGTTGTTCTACTTGAACAACGCCAACGATCGGAGTCCGATGACTCGCGACGAGGTCGCGGCGCTGGGCAAGCAGGCCGGGGTTCCCACCCTCATCGACGCGGCGGCGGATCTGCCACCGGCGCAGAACCTGAGCGCTTATCACGAGATGGGGTACGACCTGGTCGCCTTCAGTGGCGGGAAGGGGCTTCGAGGGCCGCAATGTTCCGGATTTCTAGCGGGGCGAAAAGATCTCATTCAGGCTGCCTACGCGAACGGCTCACCCAACTCGAATTCCGTGGCGCGGATCGCGAAAGTCGGGAAGGAAGAGATCGTCGGGCTAACCAGAGCGGTTGAGCTCTACTTCGAGCGCGACCACGAGGCCGAATGGAACGAGTGGGAAGCCCGAGTGCGCCACATTCTCGCGACCGTCGAGGACATTCCGAGTGTTTCCGGAGAGCGCTTCGTTCCCGAAATCGCGAACGCGGTCCCCCATGCAGCCATCGAATGGGACCCCAACCGAGTCGCTCTGACCCGACAAGACTTCGTCAACGCCCTGCGAGATGGCGAGCCCCGCATCGAAGTGAGACCGAGCGACCCTGGCGAGCCGCGCCTCGAGATCGGCGTGTGGATGATGGAGCCCAACGACCACTGGGTCGTCGCAACCCGTTGCGCCGAAATCCTCGGCACCGCAGCTGGCTAACTACGGGCGTTGACAGCACTGCGGCATTAGCCTATCGTCATTTTGTCCCATGACAGAGCGATCCGATGAGCACGCGTGGCTCAGCACGGTATCTTTATTAATTATCGCTGGCGTTGCGCTCGCGGTGGCGCTGATCTATACGCGCGCGGTGATGGTGCCATTCGTCCTCGCGTTGCTGTTTTCCTATCTCGTGTCGCCCCTCGTCGACTTCATGCAGACGCGGCTACGCATGCCACGGGGAGTCTCGATCCTCGTTGCGCTCCTCGTCGTGGTCGGGATCATGACACTGCTCGTCATGCTGATCACAGTGTCCGCGCGGGGCCTCGCAGAGAGCGCGCCCATCTACGGTGAGCGTCTCGAGCGCATGGCCGAGAGTGTCTTTTCGATACTCGATCGATTTCAGATCGATCTAGGCCAGGACGCGATTCTCGACGGGCTGACGCAGCTTCCCATTCTTAGCGTGGTGCGCACCACTGCCGGTGGGGTGATGAGCTTTTTGACCAGCGGGTTCCTCGTCCTGGTGTTCACGATTTTTCTCCTCGCGGGCCGAACCCCGCACGCGAAGCGCATCGGGATCTACCGAGAGATCGACGGCAAGATTCGCCGCTACATCGTGACCAAGGTGACGACCTCGGCGATTACCGGCATCCTTGTCGGCTCGCTTCTCAGTATCTTGAGGCTCGATCTCGCCTTCGTCTTCGGCGTCCTTGCTTTCTTTTTGAATTTCATCCCGAACGTCGGGTCGATCATCGCGGTGCTGCTTCCGCTTCCCCTCGCTATCGTTCAGTTCGAAAGCTGGGTCCACATCGGCCTCATCGCGGCGTTACCTGGCTCGGTGCAACTCACGGTTGGCAACGTTGTCGAGCCCAAGCTCATGGGCGAAGGACTCGCGCTTCACCCAGTCTCGATTCTTCTCGCCCTTGTTTTCTGGGGACTCATCTGGGGTGTCGTCGGGATGCTGCTCGCCGCTCCGATCACGGCCGTGCTTGCGATCGTTTTGGGCCGTTTCGAAACGACGCGACCCCTCTCGGAGATGATGGCGGGGCGACTGCCGAGCGCTGAAGCGACGGAGTAACTTGTCGTCATTCCCGATCAGTGCTAAAGCACCCAAGTGAGAACCGGGCAGCGGTACCATGAGCGGTGATTCCGGGAGGATCCGTCGTGACATCGAGCAACTCCTGCGGGGGCTTCGCCAGGACCTGGTGCAGCGGCGCGTCACGCTCTACCGTGAGCACCTGGCCGAGGAAGCCACCTTGCTCGCGAGCGATAACCCACAGCTCTTCCGTGGTAAAGAACAAGTTCTCGGGTTCCTTCGCGACGTTGGCCAGCTCGCTCAAATTCGGTCGATGGACGCCGAGGTCGAAGACTTCAAGCGTCTAGGCGACGTCGCGGTCGTCCTCGAGCGGCATACGGCGCACTACGATGCGCGAGGCAAAGCGTATCGCGATAGCGGTCGCACGACGTGGGTGTTGTTTTGGGACCAGACCCGGTGGCTCGTCACCCATATCCACTGGGAATCGCTCGCCCTCAATCGGATCGTCGCCCCAGCTCCTTGACGGCTGCTTCGATGCGCCGCGTCGCGTCTTCGAAGCTCTCGTTTGAGTGGAAATAGAGCGGCTTTCCAAAGCGTACGCTCACCGGCCCAGCTTTGGGCCACCGATCCTGAAACGACAAGATGGTGAACAGACCGTCGAGATGGATTGGGACGACGGGAAGCCCGAGGCGCACCGCGAGTAGACCGACTCCGGGCTTGAACGTTCCCATAGCGCCGTCGCGCGTGAGCCGGCCCTCTGGAAAAATAAGAATCGAATAGCCGTCGTCGACGAGACAACCGGCAAAGCGCAGGGTCGGCCGGGTGCTCGAACCCGAGCGGGGAAGAGGGAAGACGTTGACGAGGACGACGGCAAGCCAGTACTGGAGCGCGGCCGAGATTCTTTCCGCCACGCGACCGCGCTGTTCGAGATAGGCCGCGAAGTACTCTTGTTGTACGACCGGGGCTATCGTGCGCCGCCACGGAGTCGGAAGTGACGTCAGCACCGCCAAGGTGTCGAGATTGCTCTGGTGATTGGCGGCGAAGATTACGGGTCGTCGAACCCCCGTCAAGTCGCCTTCGACGGTCAGGGGCAAGTAGTGCCGGAACAGCGGACGGATGACGGCCTCGCGAAAGAGGGACCGTACGAAACGGATTGGAGCGACTCGCCCGTAGCGGACGAGCCCGTTCATCGGTGAGCGCTCGCTCGACGGCGGCGGTGCGTGTGACGCCCACGCTTCGAGCTGCTCGACGGTCTCGACCTTGCCCAGGTCGGTTTCCGAAAGCTCGTGCCCGAGCTCCCGCTCGAGTTGGGTTAGAAGCTCGACGCGGTCGAGAGAGGTGAGACCGAGCTCGTCGGAAAGGCGGTCGGCGTCGCCGAGCTCGTCGCGTTCCCGCCCGAGCTGTCTCGCGAGGATGTCCCGGGCACCGTGGCCGCCCTGCCGCGGAGACGGTGTTACGAGTCGTGCCAGGATTTCGTGGCGTTTGATCTTGAACGTGGACTCCGTGCGCGGAAAATCGTCCTCGGGCCATACCGTCCACTCCTGAACCCGCTGATGGGGCTCGAGCTCGCTGTTCGCGGCTCGCACGGCGTCTTCGGCCTGTCCGGAGGCCATCAACAACACGGCGTGCACGACGTCACCTTGGTCGCTGGCTCGGCCTACGACGACGGCTTCCTTGATCTCGGGTCGCTTGCTGAGCGCGGCTTCGACGTCGCCCGGGTAGACGTTCATTCCGTCCGCGCGAACGATGATGTCCTTCTTGCGACCCTTGTAGTAGAGAACACCGTCTTGTCGTATTTCGCCGAGGTCGCCGGTATGCAGCCACGTTGCGCTACCTGGCTCCGCTGGGTCGTTACCGCCTTTCAAACCCCAGTATTCGAGCGAGACGTTGTCACCCCGGACCAGGATTTCCCCGTCGGCGGTGAGCTTGATTTGTTGGTTCCCGACGGGCTTTCCGAGAGAGCCCCGCTTCGGATGGAACGGGTGGTTCGTCGTCACCAGCGAGCTCGTCTCCGTCATACCGTAGCCTTGAACGAGGACGAGACCGAGGCGGTACCAGAACTCTTCGTCTTCCTCCGGCAAACGTGCGCCCCCGGAAACAATGGCCCAGAACTTCCAGCCGAGCGCGGAGTGAACGTCCCGGTGTCGCCACCACCGGCGAAGACCGCCGCTGAGTCCCTTTCCGGTCGACGGAGCCGTTGCGATCGCTTTGTCTAGATCGAATCGTCGGTCGAGCTCGCCGTGAAGGCTCGAAAGAAACCGTGGCACGGTGGAAAGAACCGAGATGCGTTCGCGGCGAAGCGTCTCGATAATCGCCGCGGGGTGCACCTCGTCCAGAAACGCTACTGCGCCGCCCATCACGACGGGAACGAATAGTCCGGTGAACTGGCCGAAGACATGGCTCAACGGCAACAGGTCGAGTGTGCGGATGGGCTGAAAGGGGCGCATGTAAACCGAGTATTTGTTGGCTTCGTCGCGAATCGGCGTCAGGTTGGCAACCAGGTTCCGATGACGGTGGACGACGCCCTTAGGCTCTCCGGTCGTACCCGACGTATAGAGGATCTGGACGATATCGGACTCCTCGACGTGGGTGAGGTCGAGTTTGCGGTCGGATTCGTAGCCGCCGATGGCCTCGAGCGAGATACGCGAGAGGTTGGGCATCGTCGAAGCGTCCACGGCCGAGCCGTGGATGAGAAGTTTTGCGTTCACTGCGCGCTGAACCCGGGACACCAACGCACCCGAGGAGCGAAAGTCCATCGGAACCACCGTGATGCCGCGCGCAACCGCGGCCCAAAACACGGCCACCCATTCGGGTCGGTTCTCGCCCCACAACAAAATGCGATCGCCCGGGACGAGCCCGCGCTCATCGAAATGCTCCACCACACCTTGAATGTGTCGGCGTAGCTCGCGGTAGCTCCAACGCCGTGTGCGAAAGCCGCTTCGGTGCAAGACGGCTTCGCGATCGCCGAGCCTGTCGATCTCCGGGAGGAGCTCCTGAAGCGTTCTCATGTCCGCGTCGCGCGGAATCCCCAGCGGGTCAACAACAGTCCCCCGAGGATGGAGGCCCCGCCGACGAGCGCCAACGGCGAGAGAACCTCGTTGAGGAAGATGCGCCCGAGGACCACCGCGACGAGCGTGCTCGAAAGGGGAATGAGCTGCGTCTTGGTGACATCCATGCGTTTGATCAGCCAGTAGAGGAGCACGAACGCAAGCGCTGACCCCACGAGGGCGAGATAGAACAACGAGAACCACGCCATGGGCGTCCAATCGTAATCGAGAGGGGAACCCTCGCGCACGAGCCCCAGAGTCAAGAGGGGAACAAACCCAATACTCATTTGCCCAACGGTCAGGGCGAGCGAGTCGATGCCACGACCCCGGACCTTCACGAGGACAATGGCGAGCGCGTTCGTGATCGCGGCGAATAAAACGGCGCCGCAGGCGAGTAAGGCCTCTTGGCCAGAGACACGGAGCTGATCGGAGAACACCAGTGCCACTCCGACAATACCGAGGACGACGCCCGTTGTCTTGGTGAGGCTCATCGTCTCGCTGGGAATGAGCCAGTGTGCGTAGACCATGCCGAACAACGGCATCACGGTGTAGAGAATCGCGGTGAGTCCGGACGGGATGTAAACCTCAGCCCAAAAGATGATGCCGTATTGAAGCGTGATGATGACGAGCCCGGTGAGAGCGATAAACCACCAGTCACTGGCACGTTTCGGAAGTGAGCGCTTCGCTGAGACAAAGACGATCCAAAGCGCGATCGATGCGATCAAAAACCGCAGGCCGGCGAAGCCGAACGGCGGGAGATCCTGAACCCCGATCCGGATGAACAACCACGTCGAGCCCCAGATGGCGCTGAGGAGACACCAGACAAAAAACGGCAACTCAGCCCAGCCACGAGGCGAGCTGGTCGGTCAAGGCCTCGGGGGAGAGCCAGCCGCGCGCGACCACGCTCGTCGAGCCGTTCGCGCGCACGACCACCGTCGGGAACCCGCTGGCTCCCATCGCTCTTGCGGTGTCGAAATCGTCGCGCGTTTCGCGAGCGACGTCCTTCGATTGCACGAGCTCTTCGAAGCTCTCTTCCGAGAGACCCAGCTCGCGAGCGACCGCGACGAATGTCTCGAGGCGCGTCGGGTCGAGGCCGCGATGGTAGAAGGCGTCCTGAAGCGCTTCGTTGTAGTCGAACACGAGCTCCGGCGCGAGAGAGCGTGCTGCAACGACCGAGCGGCACGCGGGTTCCGTGTCATAAACGAAATCCGCGGTCTTCAAGAACTCGTGATCGAACGGCTGGCCCGATCGGCGCTCGACTTGTTCCCAAGCTCTGGCGAGATACGCGCGAACCTGATCGTCGATAGGAAGTGCCGACTCTCCGGTACGCAAGCCTCCCACCAAGAGCCGGTAGCGAAATCGATCTGGATACGCGAGCCGCAGCTTCCTGAGCGATGGTGCGAAGCCCCAGCACCAGGAGCAAAGGGGATCACCGACGTAAATGAGCTCAGGAGGACCGGACACCTCCGGCGTCATCGCGCCGCAGCCAAGAAGAGCAAAACCCAACCCACGAGAAACGCCAGGCCGCCGATGGGCGTGATGGCGCCAAGCCACCGAACCCCGCTGATACTAAGAATGTAGAGGCTGCCCGAAAAAATGACGATGCCTGTCGTGAACGCCCACCCGGCGGCGTTCGCCAGGCTCGCCGGGTTCTTGTCGAGGACCCAAGCGACCGCAAATAGCCCCAACGCGTGGTAGACGTGGTAGCGCACCCCGGTCTCGAAAATCGCAAGCATCTCGGGGGATAGACGTTGGCGTAGCCCGTGAGCGCCGAACGCGCCCAGCGCGACCGCAAGAAACATGAGGATTGCTCCAACCCGAGCCCATAGCATGACTGGATTCTAGCGCACTCGCGAACATCTGGGGCTCGGCCTGCGAGATCGACTGCCGAGGATGCCGTCATTTTTCCATGCAAGGTGTACCACCTGCCGCGGGTATGCGCATGAGTCGATCAAAGTCGGTGAAGACTATCGTGTCGTCGTCGGTCCATGTAGCGCCAGCCCAAGGGCTCCATGCAGCATCACACAATTCGACCGACGCCCCCTTGGGAGGCCCGGCCATCTTGTTGAGTTTTCCGTGTGCGTAAAATCCGAGCCAGCTACCGTCGGGCGAGAAGAAAGGAGCAAAGCCGCTGTCACCTCCTTGAATGGGAACGACCGATAGGTCGCCGCGACTTCGGCGCCAGAGTCGACTTGGCCTGTCTGCGGAGAAGACGATTTCGCTGCCATCGGGAGATAGAGCCAGGCCCCCAGTCCCATCTGCGAGCTCATCTAACACTAGTGCACGAACCCGCTGATCCTGTCGGTAAATTCCTGGCCCTTTTCGGCGCTGACAGCGTTGCTCCTCCTCCGAATATCTAGATATGAATTCGTCGG
>CAMYKY010000031.1:0-3975 GCA_947259165.1 uncultured Acidobacteriota bacterium
TCGCGGTGTTCACCGACACACCTACCAGGATGAGCCAGAAGGCCAGAGAGTCCGTGTCGGAGGCAGTCAATGCGGTGACCTCGAGGCTGCCGCCGTGAGCGAGATGGACGAGGATACCGACGAAAAGAAGAGAGCCTCCGAAGATATGCACGAGGATGTAGCGATATCCCGCACGCGCCGATCGCTCGGTCCCACCGTGCCAGACGACGAAGAGGGACGCGACCGCCATCAGCTCCCAGAAAACGAACAAGCTGACCCAGTCGCCCGCGAAGACCACGCCGAGCGAAGCTCCGGCGTAGCCGAGCGTGGCGGCGTGCTCGCTGCGTTTGTCGTTGTGGAGCGCGTACACGACGCCAATGAGCGTGATGAGGGTGAAGATCAGTCCGAAAACCAGACTCAAAGGGTCGACATGGAGAAGCGACAGCGTGGTATCGCCAATCTGGACATTCAACTCGGAGCTGAAATCGAGAAGCTCCCACGCCGCGAGCGCCGCCACGCAACCGGCGACGAGGACGATTTTCTTCGCGGTGCCGCGCAAAAACGGCACGATCGCCGCCGTGAGGAACAACGCGTAGCCTGGATTCATTCGCGGTCCCGATCGTAGTAGTCCTCGGGTCTCGAGACGTGGGTCCCGAGCCATTTGGAGAACAGCACGATGGCTGCACACCCGACGAGCCCGTAAACGAGATCGAAGCCCGGCGTCGTGTGCCACCAGGATTCCGGGTGGCTGTAGTAGGGGAAGACGACGTCGAATCCTACCGCCGCGACGATGGCGGCCCCGGTAATTTGCGCCACGCGTTTCACGGTTCGCCTCCGGCCAGCATCACCGGCGTCGCGGGAGACGAAGCGACGAGACTCTCAGCCGCGCGCCATGCGAGCTCGTAAAAATGCAATCCCGTATCAGGGGCGATGCCCAACACAATCGACATCACTGCGGTGATCGCGAGAGGGATCCAAATCAGGGGAGTTGCCTCGGCGAAAGTGATCCCCGGTGACTCGCCGCGGAAAAAAGCTGTATAGACGATGGGAAAGAAGTAGGCGAAGTTCAAGAGTCCACTCAGGACGAGCACGAACACATACACCGGATGCAACGCTTCGAGCGCTCCCAGCGCGAGGTTCCATTTGCTCAGAAAGCCAGCGAACAACGGCATTCCCGCCAGGCCGAGTGCGCCGAGAGTGAAGGCACCAAACGTCACCGGCATCCTACGACCGAGCCCTGCGAGGTCTCGGATGTACTCTTTGTGAGTCTTCGTGTAGATCGAACCCGCACAAAAAAATAGGGTGATTTTCATGAACCCGTGGGCGGCGATGTGGAAGATCGCCCCGAAGAGAGCGTGCAAGCTTCCAAGCGCCGCGCCGAGCACGATGTACGAGAGCTGGCTGATCGTCGAGTAGGCGAGGCGTCGTTTCAAGTGGTCTTCACCCAGCGCGCGGATGGAGCCGACCACGATCGTTGTCGCGGCAACCCATGCGAGGACGACGTCGACTCCGAGCTCCTTCAGCAGATCCACTCCAAAGACGAATCCGATGATACGCAGACACCCGAACGTGCCCGCTTTCACGACCGCGACCGCGTGCAGTAGAGCACTGACCGGCGTCGGCGCTACCATCGCCGCTGGCAGCCAACCGTGAAGGGGCAGGATCGCGGCCTTCACCCCGACTCCGGCGACGCAGAGCACGAACAGGGCTGTCAGCACCGTCGGTGACGCGGTGCCAACGAGAAAGCCACCGGGCTGAAACGACGCTCCCGGTGCGAGACTTGCTATCCAAATCACGGCGACGAGCAACGCTTGACCGGCCAGGAGTGTGTAGGCGAGGTACTTACGCCCACCCGCGATAGCCTCCGGGGTGCGGCGATGGACGACGAGTGGGTAGGTTGCAATCGTCAGAATCTCGTAAAAAACAAAGAACGTGGCGAGGTTTGCCGCGAACGCGATACCGACCGCGCTCGAGACGCAAACCGCGAAGCTGGCAAAATACCCGGTCTGATGCTCGTAGTCTCCGGAGCGCATGTAGCCGATCGAATAGAAAGAAGTGAGGATCCACAGGCTCGACGCGAGCAGTGCGAAAACCATTCCGAAGGCGTCGGTTCGCAGGTGAAGGGACCAGCCTGGGACGAGCTCGAGCGGACGGCTTTCGAACACACCGCCATCGACGACATGAGGGAGCATTGACGCGATCACGGCGAACTTCACGACGGCCGCGAGAATCGTCCAGAACTCCCGCAAGTTCGGCCGGTCTCGAGACAAGACGATCGCGCCCGCCGCGAGCAGCGACACGACGACCGCAACAAGAGGACGCTGCGCGAAGACGATTCCCTCGCTGGTCACATCGAGCTCGTCAAGAGGGTAGCCCGGGCAAGATGATCCCGTCGACGATCGCCTGATTGAACACGCCTAGTAGCAACACGAACACCGCGAGCGCGACGATGGGTGTGAGCATCGTGGCCGGGAGCTCGCGACCCTCGTTCGGAGTCTGCTCGCGTTGCATCAGGTACGCGCGCTCGATGACGCGAAAAAAATACACCGCGCTCAAGAGGCTCGACACCACCAGCGCCACTAGAAACGCGACGTGACCCGACTCAAACGCGGCGAGCGCAAGGTAGTACTTGCTGAAGAATCCTGCGGTTGGAGGAAGTCCGATCATGGAGAGCGCGGCGATCGTGAACGCGGCCATCGTGAGCGGCAGCTGCTTGGCCGTGCCCGCGAAGTCCCGGATGCGGTAAACGCCGAGCTTCCACTGGACGCCATGCACCGCCATGAACAGGCATCCTTTCATCACCGCATGGTTGATCACGTGAAGAAGGGCTCCCGCCAGCGCGAGGGGAGTGCCGATGGCGAACCCCAGGATGATGTAGCCCATCTGCCCGATGCTCGAGTAGGCCAGCATCCGCTGTACGTCTTTTTGTGCGAGCGCCATCAGCGATCCGGCCACGACCGCGACGACGGATGCCCAGCCCAACAAGAGTATGGGCTCGCGTGGTCCGGCACTGGCATCGAAGACGAAATAGAGAATTCGATAGAGCGCGTAGGCACTGACTTTCGTCATAACGGCGGCGATAAAGCCGACGACAGGCCCGGGGGCATAGGTGTAGGCGTCGGGGAGCCATCCATGCAGCGGGAACAAGGCTGCTTTGATAGCAAGTCCGATCACGATGAAGGATGCGGCGACGACGACCGCGGGCGAGCCGGATACCGGCGGTAACCGCGTCGCCATGTCCGCCATGTTCAGTGTACCCGTCATCGCGTACAGATAGCCGACGCCGATCAGGTAGAAGCTGGCTGCGATCGTCCCAATGAGCAAATAGCGAAACACAGCCACGATCGCTTTGCTGCCGCCTTTCGACAGCAGCGCGTACGCGGCGAGAGACGAGACCTCGAGAAACACGTACAGGTTGAAAAGATCACCGGTGAGAACGATGCCTTGTAGGCCAACGACGAGCAAGCAGTACACGCTGTAAAACATCCCCGCGCGGTGCGGGCTCCAGCCGGAGAGAAACGGCCCGCTGTAAACAGCGGCGAGCGCGGCCATGCCAGATACGAGCGTTGCCATGAAACCGCTCAACGGATCGACGACGAGCTCGATCCCCCAGGGAGGCGCCCATCCCGCGAGGTGATAGTGCAACGCGCCGGTCTCGATGCTCTGCCAGAGGCAAATCATCGAAAACAACAACGAGCTCGAGACTCCTAAAAGGGTCAGGCTGCGTGCTTGGCGCACGCCGAAGACGTCCAAGAGAGGATTGATGAGCGCTGTCGCCAACGGCACGAGCAAGATCAAAACCGGAGCGTGATCGAGTAGGCTCATTTTAGTTTCTCTAGCAGCTCGTTCTCGTCCAACGTTCCGAACCGGCGGTGGATCCGAATGAGTAGCGCGAGTGCCACTCCGGTCGTGCTGACACTGACGACGATGGCGGTCAACATCAGGGTGTGAGGCAGTGGGTTGAGATAGTCCTGCGCCGCGGGCTCGAGATCGCCG
>CAMYKY010000031.1:4046-36332 GCA_947259165.1 uncultured Acidobacteriota bacterium
CAGGGAGTAATTCAGCGAGCTCAAAGCGTCGAACTGCATCGTCAGTCCTCTGCGCCCGCAGTCAGAACTTGGAAAATCAGCACGAGCACCGCGGTGACCGCGATGAAGACGCCTACCTCGATCGTGAGGGACCCGATCTCCCGCAGGTGTGCCCCTTCGTATCCCAGTGGAAGCCCGGAGTAATCGAGGAAATTCCGACCGAAGACGATGCTGATCAACCCCGTCAGAAAAAACACTAATACGCCCAGACTTGCGATCGCGAGCGTGGTCGTCGAGCGGAGTTGAAGGCCCAACGCCGAACCACGAACGAGACGCACGAGGATAATGGCGGCGGCAAAAATGGCGCCGCCCTGGAATCCCCCTCCGGGGCTGGTGTGCCCGTGGACGACAACGTATATGGCAAACAGCGTGATGAAGGGGAACAGTATTCGGGAAGTCGCGTCGAGCACGTCGCTTCCGAACGATTGTACCATAGCGCCAGCCGATGCCTCGCCGCTCTCCGGGCGGATGAACGCGCCAAGCACCAGGAGACATGCCAGAACCGCGGTAAAGATCACGACCGTTTCGCCAAGCGTGTCATAACTTCGATAATCAGCGAGCACCGCTGTGACCATATTGGGGGCACCGGTCTCGTCCTGTGCGTGCTCGATGTAGCGGGGCGAGACGTGCTCGGCGGCGGGTGCGGTCGGATCACCCATCGTCGGTAGATCACGCGCCGCGTAGAACAAGACGGCCGCGGTCGCGACGAGAGGAACCCAGGCGAAGCGCTGGAAGAGATTTCGCACGAGCCTAGTCCACTTCCCGGTCAGTGCGGTAGATCGCGGAAACGAAGAACACTGTGGTGATAGCCGCGCCCACGGCGGCTTCGGTGAAGGCTACGTCGAGTGCGCCCAGGAGCGCAAAGAGGATTGCGGAAAAGAAACTAAACGCTCCGAACGTGACGACGGCGGCAAGAAGGTCTGGAACTCTCAAAGCGAATATGGCGCAGACAACCATGAGCGCCAGAAAAAACGTAACCAGTGGCGCAATCATGGTTTGAAAGAAACCGCGGAGGTCGAATGTCGTAATGCCGCGAAAAAGAACGCAACCAGTGCGTCGGCTTCTTGCTGTGTTCTCTCTGCGACTTCGCGTCTTCGCGCCCTTGCGTTGAGTCTTCCCATCGATGTCACCCGGAATCACGCGGTTCAGACCAGGGGACCAGGCCCGCGCGGTGCGCGGCGCGGCCGAGCGCGTGGGTTGCGGTCGGGTTCGCGAGTCCCACGAACAAGATGATGAACAGGATCTTTGCGCCGTTGAGAGTGGCGCCTTCCAGGAGGGCGAGTCCGAAAACCATGAGAGCCACGCCGAGAGTGTCGCTTTTACCCATGGCGTGCAGTCGTGTGAAAAAGTCTGGGAAGCGAAGGATTCCCAGAGCTCCGGTAAAAATGAAGAAAAAACCCAACCCGAGCGAGGTGCACGCGACCGCCGTCATGCCTGCCCCGTCTCCTTACCTTCGAAGTATTTAGCGAGCGCGAGGGATCCGATGAAAGTGATGAGAGTGTACGACAGGGTGATATCGACAAAAATATCTTCGCGACCCGTGACGCGTCCGATGAGCAACAAAAGCACGATGGTCTTGGTGCCGATGAGCCCGAGCCCACTCAGCCGATCCCACAGGGTCGGGCCCCGGAGTAGGCGGAACAGCGATAGCGACATCGTCAAGGCGATGCCGACCGTCATGACGGCGAGAAAGAGGGTCACTGTTCAGTTGGCCTTGCAAACAGCGCGCTCACCCGGGCCTTCATGTCGCCGGGCTGAGACGTTTGAAGCGCTTCCGCCGATTGTTGATTGAGTGCGTGAACGAGAAACTCGTCCCCGTGAACGTCGATGGTAACTGTGCCCGGTGTCAGCGTGATGGAGTTGGCGAGCATGGCGCGGGCGAGGTTGTGGGGCAGCTCGTGCCGGAATCGAAAAAGAGTCGGGGCAATTTTCATGGACGGGTTGAGAACGACCACGGCGACCTGAACGGACGCGACGATGATCTGCCACGTCAGCCACGGGAGGTAGAGGACCAGCCGAAGCCACGGCACCGCAAAAAATGGATGCCGGCCGATTGGGCCGACCGGTGGATTCATGGCGTAGAGATAGCACGTCATGTACGCCACTCCGGCGGCGGCGAGCGCTCCCGCGCCAAGGTGGAACAAGTCGAGCTTTCCCGAGAGGACGATCCAAAAGATGAACAAAACGAGCGCCAAGGGTACGCTCTCATGAAGAGGTAGCCGTTCCGAGGAAGACGAATGAACTTGCATAGTGCGCATCACGAACGGGTGTCGCGTCCGGCTGGCGTCTAGAAAAACATACCACGAAATGTAATATTATTGGCACCATGGCTTCCCCCTCCGAGATGGAGAGTGCCCCGGACGGAAGCCGAGCCGTCTCTGACGATAGCGGCGCTGCAAAAGGACCCGATGCTAGCAACGCGTCCGGTCGAGCCCTCACCCGTTCTGCAGGGACCGTCAGCATCGGTGTCATGGTGTCTCGTGTTCTCGGACTCGTCCGCGAGCAAGTCCTCGCCTATTTGTTCTCGGCGCGGATCGGCCTCGATGCTTACTACGCGGCGTTTCGCATCCCGAACCTTCTTCGCGACATGTTTGGCGAGGGGGCTTTGAGCAAAGCGTTCGTTTCGACGTTTTCCGAGATTCAGGAAAAAGAGGGAAACGATGCCGCGCTTCGTCTGGTGAACCTCGTGTTGAGCGCGCTGATACTCGTCGTCGGCGCGTTCACGTTGCTCGGTGTCGTGTATGCGGACGTCATCGTCGGGGTGGTATTTCCTGGCGGCGGATTCGATACGTCGCTGGCGCCGGAAGCGAGCTACGGTTTCGCGTCCAAGCGGGAGCTCACAGTACGCCTGACGCAGATCATGTTCCCGTTCATCTTCTTCGTCAGCCTGGCGGCTCTGGTCATGGGGGTGCTCAACGCGCGCGGCCGCTTCTTGATCCCTGCTTTGGCCTCGTCGTTTTTCAATGTCGGCTCGATCGTCGTTGGCGTGAGCGGGTACTACCTGGCGCCCCGCTACGGGTATCACCCAACGATGGGCATGGCGACCGGGGTGTTGGCGGGCGGAGCGCTCCAACTTCTCTGGCAGCTCCCCACGTTATTCCGACTGGGGTATCGATATCGGCTGGTGATCTCCTTTCGCGATCCTTGGCTCGGTAAGGTCATGCGCCTGTTCGGCCCCGGCGCGCTCATCGCATCGACGGTTCAAGTGAACCTGCTCGTCAACTCGATCTTTGCATCGATGGGAGAGGGTTGGCTGACGTGGATCATGCAGGCGTACCGGATTCTTCACCTGCCGCTCGGTCTCATTGCGGTTGCGGTGTCGGTGGCGACGCTTCCTGCGCTTAGCCGTGCTCGGGCGAAGGCGGACCGCGATAGTTTTCGCGACACGTTCTCGCTGGCGACGCGACTCGTCATCCTGTTCACGGTGCCGGCAACGATCGGCCTTTTGGTGCTCGCGCCTCCGATCGTTCGCCTGATATTCGAACAGGGCCAATTTGGGCCAGAAGACACGTTACAGGTCGCAGGCGCACTTCGGTTTTACGCCGTGGGCTTGCTGAGCTTCGCGGCCATCAAGATCGTGACCGACGGCTTCTACGCGCTTCAGGACATTCGCGCCCCGCTCATGGTGAGCTTCGTGAGCATCGCGTCGAACGCGGGCTTGAATTGGTTCTTCGTGGTGGTCCTGGGGATGGATCACCGCGGTTTGGCGCTTGCGACGTCGACAACGATGACGATTTCGGTAATATGGCTGTGGATGTTGCTGCGACGACGGACCGAGGTGGGTCGGCTTGACGGCGGCCGGACCCTCGTGACCCTCGTGAAGACCGTCGCTGCATCGGTTCTGATGGGTGTGTTCGTGCTCGGGACGATCCGATTTCTCGACGGTTCGTACGGACACGCCCTCGTGTGGACGCGACTCTTTCAGGTCGGAAGTGCGATCGGTGTCGGAGTCGTTGTCTTCGTCGCGGGGTGCAAGTTGCTGCGCGTCAGCGAATTGGACCAAGCGTTCGACGCGTTGAGATCTCGGAGGTGAAATGACGGCGATTCCTTGGACGTCGGTGCTGGCGTTGGTGATGATTTCCGGCGGGAGCGCATTCGCGCAGGCGCAACGTCCCAGCCCGAACTTCGGAGAACAGGGTACGGTCGAGCTCGAGGTTCGACGATGGCGCTCGGACCTGGTTTCCGAGCTGCGCTTTTCGGTGCCGGGAACGTTTGGGACGGATTTCGACCCGGTCGCGGACTTGGGCCTTCCGCCGGAGCGAGCGTTCGACTACCACTTTGGGGTGCGGATCACGCGCAGAATTCGGATCCGAGCCAATTGGTTACGGGTTAGCTACGCCGCGGACACGGTGGCGGAGCTCCCGCTAATCATCTCGGGTGACTTCTACCCTTCGGGAAGTATCGTGACCTCGATGTTGGAGCTCGAACAGTGGCGTGGCGGGCTCGAGTTCGATCTCCTGCGCGGCCAGTATGGTTGGCTGGCGGTCGTCGGCGAATGGGCTCGGTTCTCCGCGAAGAATGCCTATAGCAGCCCGGAGCAGGAAACGATTCCGCTACCGTTGAAGATGGACCTTCCGTTCTTTGGGGCAATGACGCGAATCTATCTGACACCGGCGCTGGCGGTTTCGATTGAGGGACTCGGGATGAAGCGCGAGGCCATCGGAGTGATGACGGACTTCGACGCCTCGGTGACGTACAGCGTTATTCCCAACCTCGGGTTTTCGTACGGTTATCGGAACTCGTACAATCGGTTCAAAGAGAACGAGCCCGCGTCCCGGTCCATCTATCGCTTGAAGGGACAGTATTTCTCCGTCACGGTTCGCTTTTGAGAGAGTCTTTTCTTCACTACCTCGAGGTTGAACGGGGACTCTCGCGCAACACCCTCGAGGCCTACCGCCGCGATGTTGCGAAACTGGAAGCGTTCGCAAAAAAGCACGGTCGTGGATTGAAATCTCTGACGGCGTCGGACTTGCGGGAGTTCCTTCGCGATCTTCACCGCCACGGACTCTCGCTTCGCTCGATCGGTCGAACCACATCGGCGATCCGAGGGCTCTACAAGTTCGCGGTGTCCGAGGGTCACCTGAGGCGCGATCCTGCGGAACAGATCGAGTCCGCTCGGCTCCACCGGAATCTGCCAAACTACCTCGCGCTCGACGAAGTCGATCGCCTGCTCGCGGTCTCGGACGTGTCGACCGCGGACGGACTTCGAGATCGCGCGATGCTCGAGCTCCTCTACGCGACGGGCCTTCGCGTCTCGGAGCTCATTTCGCTAGAGCTCGGTGATTTCAACTTCGATGTCGGCTATCTCGAGTGTGAAGGCAAAGGCCGCAAGGAACGTGTCGTGCCCTTCGGGCGGTCCGCGAAGACGTGGCTGGAGCGCTACCTTCGCGACGGGCGACCCGGGCTCGTCCGCGGTTCGAGCAACGCGTTTTTTTTGAGCCGCCTCGGCAAAGCGATGACGCGCCAGCGCTTTTTCCAGATTCTCAGAAGTTGCGGCAAACGCGCTGGCATCGAGAGGACTCTTTCTCCCCATGTCGTCCGCCACTCCTTCGCGACCCACCTGCTCGAGCGCGGTGCCGACCTGCGTAGCCTGCAGCTGATGCTAGGGCATTCGAACATCGGAACGACGCAGATCTACACCCACGTGAGCCGCGAACGACTGCGTCGAATCTACGACCAGCACCATCCCCGTGCCCGCGCCAAATCGTGAAGGTTCCCCTTTTTGGAGAGGCCGGCGAGCGATAGCTCGCCGGGTGAGGGAGTGCAACTGCGCGCCGCACTGTGGGCCGACCTGTGCCACCACGCGAACTTTGAACAAAACAAAGTCCTGCCCGCCTGCGCCTGAGCACTAGCCAAGAAACTCCCTCGGTCCCATCACCTCGCGAATCGTGAACAGGGGTGTCTTCCCGAGAGGACACGGTCCCTGCGTCGGTGCCGACTCGTTCCGGCATGCATTTTGCTGTCTCATTGAATACCCGTCGCAGGAGGTTGTCATGCACAACGTGGTTCGTTTGACTCTCGCGCTGGCGTTTTTGAGCGCGTGCGGTGGACACCATCACGGGTACTACTACGAAACTCCGTCGCCCCGCGAATATCGCCATCACCATCGACTCGAATGCAATCACGCCGTGGAGTGTCGCTACTACGGCGGTGCGCATCACTTCATGCCGCATCGCAGTCACGACCGCTACTGGCACGTTCACCGTACCGAGCATGGGTACAAACGCTGCTACGTGGTGCGGAAGCGACATGACTACTAGATGGCAGCAGGAGATTCCACCACGGAGTTACGGAGGCACGGAGGGTTCGCATTGAAAAAAACGATCGCTAGAAAGTAGTAATGTGTTCCTATTCGGTGGGGCGCCGCTCTTGTGGTCGTCGGCAGGGGATTCGTCGAAAATGGATGGGGAAATGGCGGCGCAGATTCGTGCGCTTGAAGAGAAGTTGTCGTCACCGGCCGTCCGGTCGTCGGAGCAAGAGCTTTCGGTTCTGCTGGGGGACGATTTTTGTGAGTTCGGAAGCTCCGGCCGGACGTTCGACAAGAAGGAGATTGTCGACGCGCTTGTTCGCGAGGAGTCTCCAACCGACTGTGTGCTCGAGGATTTTTCGGCTCGGCGTGTGAGCACTGAGGTCGTGCTGGCAACCTACCGATCGATCTGCGCGGCGGGTCAACGCACCGCGCTGAGAAGCTCACTATGGGTTTTTCGACCGGGTCGATGGCAGCTCGTCTTTCATCAAGGCACTCGCATAGCCCACCACGCGGCCCCGTAGTTGCCCAGATTGGACGCACCACGCCTTCCGAGCCAGCGAAGCGCCCCGCCTGAACTCTTCGTGGTCCGACGAGCTTGATTCTTGCTATTATTTGATTACAAAGTGTGTCCTTGCATTCCCGTCGCACATACGAGAGGCTTTCTCATTCATGCATGCAGGTTCGCCTTGCGGACGCCGCCATACGAGCTCTTGCCGGAGGCGGAACTAGGTACGTCGCGCCACATCGCTTGTAGCATTCGGGTCGCCGTCAGACGCGATGGGCTCCCGAGTGAACGAACGGGCTTTCGAGCGGCGAACGACACGGAATCATTTTGACCAGCGAACGCGCGAGAACAGGATTGAGCTCAAAAAACCAAGCAGGCGCGCCGATGCAACACCAGAGCTCTCAGGCGCTGGTTTCGCAGATGTCTCGCTCCAGCTCCAACGCGCCTGTCTCCATCGAACCCCTGGGCCAATGGATAGGCCCCGCCTCGGGTGTTGACCTGCGGGCGGACGCGGTCAGGGACGCGGTGCAGGACACCGGCGAAGCCGTGGTCCTGATCTCGGATCGTGACGTGTACGCGCGGATCACCGGCGGCAAAGCAGTTCTGGGAGTGCGCGTCACCGAGCCCGGAGCGTTTCCCATCGTAGGCTATTCGCCACCAATCCCTCCCGAGCATCTCGGTGACCCGGGTTTCCTTGCCGATCACGGCTTGCGCTATCCCTACATTGCCGGCGCCATGGCCAATGGGATCGGCTCGGCCGAGATCGTGGAGGCCATGGGTCGCGCCGGCATGCTTGGCTTCTTCGGCGCAGCCGGTCTGCCTCTCGCGGTGGTGGACGCTGCTATCGATCGCCTGTCGCGTTCTCTCGAGGGTCAGCCGTACGGTTTCAACCTCATCCACAGCCCGAACGAGCCTGACCTCGAGGCCGCCGTGGTGGAGCTCTACATCCGTCGCGGGGTGCACCTTGCTTCGGCCTCGGCGTACCTGGATCTCACCCTCCCGGTGGTCCGCTATCGCGTCGACGGGATTCACGAAGATTCCCGGGGACGTATCGTGACGCCGAACCGACTCATCGCCAAAGCGTCTCGGATAGAAGTCGCTACGAAGTTCTTCTCGCCACCGCCGGAGCGCTTGTTGAGGGCTCTCATCGAGACGGGCGACATCACGGAGGGGCAGGCTCGTTTGGCAGGCCAAATGCCCATGGCGCAGGACATTACCGCCGAGGCCGACTCCGGCGGTCATACCGACAACCAGCCGGCACTGGCTCTGATGCCTTCGCTGATGGCACTGCGCGATCAGATGCAGGCGCGTCATGGCTACACCCAGCCGCTGCGGGTGGGAGCCGCCGGAGGCATCTCCACTCCCATTGCAGCCGCCGCGGCATTTTCGATGGGTGCTGCCTACATCCTTACCGGCTCAGTCAACCAGTCCTGCGTCGAGGCTGGGACGTCGGAGACCGTGCGCACGATGCTCGCTGCCGCTGAGCAGGCCGACGTCACGATGGCGCCGGCGGCGGATATGTTCGAGATGGGCGTGAAGGTCCAGGTGCTCAAGCGCGGCACGTTATTCGCCATGCGGGCCCAGAAACTCTATGACCTCTATCGAGCCTGTAACTCTCTTGAATCCATTCCCGCCGCGGATTGGGCGGCGCTGGAAAAAAACTTCTTCCAAACTTCCGTAAACGAGGTTTGGAGCCAGTGCCACGATTTTTTCGCAGATCGAGATCCGGCCCAGCTCGAGCGAGCAGCGAAGGATCCAAAGCATAAGATGGCCCTGGTCTTCCGCTGGTATCTCGGCCAGTCGTCTCACTGGGCCAATGCCGGCGATCCCTCCCGGGTCATCGACTACCAGATTTGGTGCGGACCTTCGATGGGGGCATTCAACGAGTGGGTCCGGGGATCGTTCCTCGAGCAGCCGGAACACCGCCGTGTCGTCACCGTCGCGATGAACATCTTGCATGGGGCAGCCTTGTTGTCCCGAGTGAACGCCCTTCGCGGCCAGGGCGTTAAACCCCCGCGCTCGTGGAGCGACTACAACTTGCGGCCAACGGAGGAACTTCTTGCGCAATAAGTCCAATGTGTCCGATCCGTCCAATGACGGTCGCGCGCAACAAGAGCCCTTGGCCATCGTGGGGATGGCGTGTCTCTTCCCCAAGTCGGATGACGTTGGGGCTTACTGGTCCAATCTCAAAAACGGCGTGGACACTATTTCCGACATCCCGTCTACCCACTGGAACGTAGAGGATTTCTTCGACGACGATCCCAAGGCTCCGGATCGAACCTATGCGCGTCGCGGCGGATTTCTCTCCCCAGTCGACTTCGACCCCCTGGCTTTTGGCATCGCGCCCAACGACATAGAGGCCACCGATACGACGCAATTGCTGGGTCTCATGGTGGCCCAACAGGCGCTAGAAGATGCGGGCTACGGGGAGAAGGGAAGCTTCGATCGGGATCGGGCGAGCGTGATTCTCGGTGTCACCGGCACGCTGGAGCTGGTGATTCCTCTGGGCGCCCGCTTGGGGCATCCGTTGTGGCGACGGGCGTTGAAGGAATCCGGCATCGACGACGATCTTACCGATACGGTCGTTCAAAAGATCTCCGACAACTACGTCGAGTGGCAGGAAAGCTCGTTCCCGGGATTGCTGGGCAATGTCGTGGCCGGTCGCATCGCCAACCGTCTCGACCTTGGTGGCACGAACTGCGTGGTTGATGCCGCCTGCGCGAGCTCACTGGGTGCGCTGCATCTCGCCGGCTTGGAGCTCGCGTCGGGACGCTCGGACATGGTGCTCGCGGGAGGTATGGATACCTTCAACGACATCTTTATGTACATGTGCTTCTCCAAGACGCCGGCGCTCTCACCCACGGGTGATTGTCGTCCTTTCGACGCGTCCGCCGACGGCACGATCCTGGGTGAGGGACTCGGGGTTTTGGTTCTCAAACGATTGGCCGACGCCCGCAGAGACAAGGACGCGGTTCATGCGGTCATTCGATCGGTGAGTGCGTCGAGCGACGGCAAAGGTACGGCGGTTTATGCGCCCGTGGCCAAAGGCCAGGCTAAAGCACTCCGAAGTGCATACGCCGGCGCCGGGATTTCGGCGCGGAGCATCGAGCTCGTCGAGGCTCATGCTACCGGTACGAAAGTCGGAGATGCGACCGAGGTCCAATCTCTTTCCTCGGTGTTCCGAGAACATGATGTCGACGGCAAATGGTGTGCTCTTGGGAGCGTGAAGTCGCAGCTCGGACATACCAAAGCTGCCGCCGGAATCGCTGGCGTGATGAAGGCCGCCCTAGCGCTCAAGCACAAGGTTCTCCCACCCACGTTGAAAGTCACCGAGCCGCTCGAAGTGCTCAAGAACGGGGACTCGCCGTTTTACGTCAACACCACGAAGCGGCCCTGGGCTGGTTCGGCGGAGCATCCGAGGCGGGCCGCGGTCAGCGCGTTTGGCTTTGGCGGCAGCAACTTCCACTGCGTTCTCGAAGAAGCGGAAGCTTCGAAGTCCGCTCCCGACTTCGACGGCGAAACGGTGCTTCTGGCGTTTTCCGCCCACACTCGAGAGGAGCTCTCGAGCGCCGTCCAGGCTTTTCCGGCGGAGCGGAAGGGTAGCGATCTGCGTGCCTTGGCCGCGCGGTCGCGAAGCGCGTTCCGCCATGACGGCGCTCATCGGCTGGTCCTCGCAACGGAGCCGGCGCAGCTCGAAAAAGGTCTCGAGGGCGGCGTAAAGCTCCTGAAGTCTCAATCCGACAAGACGTCATGGAGCACTCCCGACGGGGCCTTCTACGGCAGCGGAGCGCCAGAGGGATCTTTGGCGTTTTTGTTCCCGGGGCAAGGCTCGCAATACGTCGGAATGCTCAGAGATCTGTCATGTCAGTTTCCCGAGCTCGTGGAGAGCTTGACGCGGGCCGGCAAGCCTCTCAACGACATGATCTATCCCCATCCCGCCTTCGACGACGAAACCAAAGCGTCGCAAGAGTGGGCCTTGCGTGCGACCGACGTGGCTCAGCCAGCAATCGGTGCTGTCTCACTCGGTGCGTTGGGCGTGTTGCGGAGGTTCGGTCTCGAGCCCGACGCGGTCGCGGGTCACAGCTACGGCGAGCTGGTTGCGCTGCAGGCGGCGGAGGTGTTCGACGCTGACACGTTGCGCGTTTTATCCACGCTCCGCGGCCAGCTCATGGCCGAGGGAAGCAGCGACCGCGGCGCCATGTTGGCGGTGGAGTCCGATGAGGAGACCATCGAATCCATCATTACCGAAAATGCGCTCGAGCTCGTGGTGGCGAACAAGAATGCTCCGGCGCAGTTGGTCGTGTCCGGTGCGACCGGCGCAATCGAAAAAGCTGTGACGGTGTTCGAACGGCGAGGTCTCCGATGCAAACGCCTCGCGGTCTCCGCGGCGTTTCACAGCGCTCTCGTGGCGGATGCGTCCGAACCTTTGGCGAAGAAACTCGGCGAGCTGGACTTGTTCACGCCGAAGCGCAAGGTCTACGCGAACGCGACCGGCGAAACCTATCCCGACGACGCCGCCGGAATCGCCGAGCTGCTGGCGAGCCAGCTCGTCCGGCCGGTGGAGTTCGTCAACGAGATCCGCAACCTGTACCGAGACGGCACGCGTTTGTTTCTCGAGGTCGGGCCCGGAAGTCGGCTCACCGGCTTGGTGCGATCGATTCTCGACGATGATGACGTCGTGGCGCATGCGCTCGACGCGTCCTCGGGGAAGCGTCCCGGAGCCGTGGACCTCGCGCGTGCGCTCGCTCGCGTTGCTGCATACGGTTTCAGCGTTGCGTTGAATCAATGGGACCCCGAGGCCTCATCGTTCTCTATCGAGGAGGAACGTTCGAAGCCGGCTCTCACCGTGAGCCTTAGCGGGGCCAACTATGTCAAACCCAAGAAGAGGCAGGAGGCGCCTGCACCAGGGCGAACCCGCATGAGCAATCAACCCCCCAAACCTGTCAAAGCCCCCCAGCTACCGGATCGAGACCAAGCTGCTGCCGCTCCGAGCCAGGCACCCGTTGTGGGCGCTGCTGGACAATCATTAATTAATGACGCGCTACGGATGTCCCAGGCCAACATGGCCGCGCTTCAGAAGATGCAGGAGCAAACCGCGGCCCTCCACCAACAGTTCCTTCAGGGCCAGGAGTCCGCTCACCAAACGCTACAATCGTTGCTCGATCAACAACAACGTCTGGTGGAGCAGAAACTTGGCCTGGCGCCATCACCCGTGCGTCGAGCCGAACCCGCGTCAGTACCCGTCGTGCCGACTCCGATACCGCTGGCTCCGCTGGCAGCGGTGGCTCCACCGGTTCAGCCGATACAGCCAACACAAATCGTTCCGCCGATCGCGGCTCCGGCCCCGGCTCCGGTGGCGGTACCGGTTCCGGCACCCACCGAGCCGCCGCAAGCTGAGTCTGCCGAAGTCGCAACTCAGTCGACTCCCGTCGGCGGTGTCGACGCTGCGAACGTGGAGGCGGTTCTTCTCGAAGTCGTGGCGGAGAAGACCGGATACCCAGCCGACATCCTGAACCTCGACATGGAGATGGATTCGGATCTCGGTATCGACTCGATCAAGCGAGTGGAGATCCTTTCGTCCCTGCAGCAGCGTATTCCCGAGGCACCCCCGGTGGGTCCAGAGCATCTCGGTAACTTGCGAACTCTCGCGCAGGTCGTGACCTTTCTTACCGAGGACGACTCGGCGAGCTCATCGCCAGCCCCCGCGGACGCAGGCGCGGCGCCGCCGACATCGGCGAAACCGGCGACCGAGACGGAGCCCGCTGAGGCTGAAGTCGTTGCGCGGACGTCGAGTTCGGGAATCGATCTCAAGGTTGGCTCGAGCGTTTTGGCGGCAGTGTCGGCCAAGACCGGGTTTCCGGTGGACTCCCTCCACATGAACATGGACCTCAAATCGGACCTGGGAATCGATCACGTCAAACGCGCCGAGATCTTCTCATTCCTCAGGGACAAGACACCCACCATGCCCGAGATCGCCAACGGGGTCGTCAACTCGTGGCGGACGTTGCGCAACGTGGTGGAAACGTTGTCGGACAATATGAAGACTTACTCCCAGCCCTTAGCGAATCCGACCGACGCTCCTGTCCCGACTGTGGACGTCGACGAGCTCACTCGGCGGGCGAATTCGTTTCGGGCCAAGGGGCCGGAAAGAAGCGTGCTCGCGGTGAAAGTCCTCGACAAGGCGGCCGAGCGCAAAAAGTTCTCCCTGGCCGCGGACGGCGTCGTATGGATCTCCCGGGACGACTCCGGGCTCGCGGCCGAGGTCGCCAAACTTATTGAAGCCCTGGGACACGAGCCGCGGCTCGTCGCCCTGGAAGACGCCGTGTCGTTGGCGCCACCGTCAGAGCTAGCCGGGCTTGTCCTGGTCGGTCCCGCGAACCCGGACAGCGAACGGTTCCTGTCCCAATCGTTGACGCTCCTGCGTCGGGCGGCGCCGGCACTACGCCGGAGCGGTCGTTCGACAGGCTCGGTGTTTGTTACCGTGTCACGTCTGGACGGTGTCTTCGGCGTTCGCGCAGGCTCGAAAGGTGGATCGAAGGGGATGGGCCCCGCGACTTGGCCTTTGAGCGGCGGACTCGCCGGTCTCACCAAGACAGCGAGCCATGAGTGGCCCGAAGTTCACTGCAAGGCCATGGACGTCACGTCCGGGGCTCATGACGCGGCTTCGCTCGCGGTGGACATTGTCGATGAGATCTTTTTCGATGGACCGCTCGAAGTGGGTCTCACGACCACGGGTCCGGTCACACTCGAGCTTTCGCCCCGCGCCATCGTTCCCGGCGATTCGTCCTGCGAGCTCGGCAAAGACGATGTGATCGTCATCTCCGGCGGCGCCCGAGGCGTGACGGCGGCGGCTGCCCGTGAGCTCGCTCGGGCCTTCGGATCGAAGCTCGTGCTCCTGGGGCGAACTCCGCCTCCCTCGGACGAGCCCGCATGGCTTCAGGGCCTTACTTCCGAGGCGGACATCAAGAAAGAGATCGCAAGCCGGGCCGGCGCGGGCGCGTCGCCCCGGCACGTTGGGGACGAGTACCGGCGGCTCATGGCCAGTCGCGAGATTCGACAGACTCTGGACGATTTAGCAGACTCCGCCGATCACGTGGAATACCGCGCGGTGGATGTTCGTGATGGCGTGGCGGTACGGCACATCCTTGCTGACGTGAGCGCGAAGCTCGGACCCATCACCGCTCTCGTACACGGGGCCGGCGTGCTCGCGGATCAGCTCATCGAGGACAAGACCGAAGAGCAGTTTTCCCGGGTTTTCGGGACCAAGGTCGGTGGCATGACGGCTCTTCTGGATGCCGTGGAGATCGAGTCTCTCAAGGTAGTGGTTTTGTTCTCTTCGTCGACCGCACGCTTCGGCCGCAAAGGCCAAGTGGACTATGCCGTAGCGAACGAAGTACTCAACAAGGCCGCATGGCAGCTGGCCGCGCGGGTTCCTTCCGCTCGAGTGGTTTCCGTCGGCTGGGGTCCGTGGGACGGCGGTATGGTCACTCCCGCCTTGGCCAAGGTGTTCCAGGACGAGGGCGTTGGACTCATCGGTCTCCGAGAGGGAAGCCGCGCGTTGGTGGACGAGATTCGCCATGGTAGCCGGGACGTTGTCGAGGTCGTGATGCTGGCGCCTCCGGAGACGGACGCGAGCTTGAGTGTGTCTTTCGAAAGAGAGATTGGCGTGAAGCAGATACCGATCCTGAAGGACCACGTACTGAACGGCCGGGCGGTTGTTCCCTTGGCTCTCATCGTCGAGTGGATGGCGCATGGTGCTGTGCACAAGAATCCCGGACTCCGCTTCCACGGTTTCGACGATCTCAGAGTGCTCAAGGGAATCATCCTGGATGCCAAGGAAACCCGCGTGACTCGAGTTTTCACGGGCAAGGCGATCAAGAAAAACGGACCGGGGCACCTCAGTATTCCCGTGGAAGTCAGAAGCACCGGCGCCGATGGCAAACAACACCACCACGCCCGGGCGACGATTCACCTGGCGTCGAAGTTGCCCGCGGCTTCCGGTGCCCGGCTGAACACCCACACCAGTCCTTACCACCGGCCAAGCGATGAGATCTATCGAGATCTTCTCTTCCATGGGCCGGCTCTGCAAGGTATTCAGGAAGTCGAAGGCCTCTCCGACGACGCGATCACCGCTCGCACCGTCCCGATGTCTCCTCCGTCCCGCTGGCTCGAGGAGCCACTCAGAAATTCGTGGCTCGCCGATCCGCTGGCATTAGACGTTGCCTTCCAACTGATGATCGTCTGGAGCCAGGAGACCCATCAAGCTGCCTCGTTGCCGACTTATGCGGGGCGCTATCGTCAGTTCAGAGAATCGTTTCCGGCGGAGGGTGTCTCGGTGGTCGTCAAGATCACAGGCAGCGGAGACTCCTGGGCCCGAGCCGACATGGAATTTCTCGATAGCGACGGGGGGCTCGTCGCCCGCCTCGAGAATTACGATTGCGTCGTCGACACTTCGCTCAGCGAGGCGTTCACCCGCAATCGTTTGTCGGTTTAAGGCTCTCGGCTCCATCGATGAAATCCCGCGCCCCGATCGCCGTCGTTGGTATGGGCGGGATTTTTCCCGGAGCAGCGAACCTCGATCGATTCTGGGCCAACATCGCCGCTGGCGTTGATGCTTCGCGGGAGGTGCCGTCCGGTCGATGGGTCCTCGATCCCGCCAGCGCCTACGACCCAGAGGTGGGCCGAGCGGACAAGGTGTACTCCACTCGAGGATGTTTCATCGAGGATTTCCATCTGGACAAGCGCGATCTAGATCTGGATCCAGATGTCGTTACCGCCCTCGATCCGCTGTTTCATTTGGCGCTTCACGCCGGCAGGCAAGCCGTCGAGGATGCATGTCTCGATAAAGATTCCCGCGAACGCGTCGGCGTGATCATTGGCAACATCGCGCTGCCGACCGAGAGCTCGTCGAACATCGCGCGAAAAATTCTCGGCCAGACTTTCGACGAGATCACCGGCAGTCGGATCGCTTCGTCGTCGTCAGGCGCGTCGGGCCGTACCCATCCTTTAAATCGATACGTCGCCGGACTCCCTGGGGGCTTGATGGCGAAGGCGCTCAGGCTCGGTGGCGGAAGCTACACGTTGGATGCCGCCTGTGCCTCGTCGCTTTACGCTTTGAAGCTCGCCTCCGACGAACTGATCGCCGGACGCACGGACGCCATGGTTGCCGGGGGGTTGTGTCGCACCGACTGTCTCTACACCCAGATGGGGTTTTCGCAGCTACGGGCGCTATCTCCCTCGGGTCGCTGCTCGCCGTTTGACCGCAAGGCCGATGGCCTGGTGGTGGGAGAAGGCGCGGGCATGGTCGTTCTCAAGCGCCTGGAGGATGCGCTGAGAGATGGTAATGCCATCCACGGTGTCATCACCGGCATTGGTCTGTCCAATGACGTCGAAGGCAAGCTTCTGGCACCCAGCACCGAAGGGCAGCTCAGGGCCATGCGACCGGCGTACAAGCAGTCGGGCTGGTCGCCGCACGATGTGGATCTCATCGAGTGTCACGCCACGGGAACACCGGTGGGCGACGCCGTAGAGATCGAAAGCTTGACCAAGCTCTGGTCCGAGGCGCCAAGCACAGAATCTGGCCCGTGCGTGATCGGTGGAGTGAAGTCTAACGTAGGGCACTTGCTCACCGGCGCCGGCGCCGCGGGATTCATCAAGGTTCTTCTGGCGATGAAAGCGCGGACGCTTCCGCCCACTGCCAACTTCTCTCGTGCGGGGTCGAATCTCGATCTCGAAGCGGGCCCGTTCCGGGTTCTTGCCGAGGCCGAGTCGTGGGAGAGCCGGGACAGTGCCACTCCTCGCCGCGCCGCGGTGAGCGCGTTTGGTTTTGGCGGCATCAACGCGCATGTGTTGGTAGAGGAGTGGAGCGAGTCGACCGCGGACCCTCGGAACCAACGTGTCGTGCAAATGCCGGTGGTGCGAGAGGACTCGTCCGTTGCCATCGTTGGTATGGACGCTCAGTTCGGGTCGCTCGACTCACTAGGCGCTTTCGCGGAGCGGGTGCTCGGCGACGAGCGTACGGATCCGGAGGAGAACCCTCTGTGGTGGGGCGTTCAGGAGTCGTCTTGGTTCAAAGAAGAAGGACGATCCGCGGCTGAGTTCAAAGGCCACTTCATAGGCGAGCTTTCCTTACCGCTCGGTCGATTCAGGATCCCGCCGGTGGAGCTCGAGCACATGTTGCCGCAGCAGTCGTTGATGCTCGCCGTCGCGAAGGGCGCCATGGACGATGCGGGCCTGGGCACCGAAGAGAAACTTTCGACTGGGGTGTTCGTCGGTATCGGCCTGGACCTCAACACGACGAACTTCAACTTCCGATGGTCGGTGCTCGCGTCCGAGGAGACGCAGCATCGCCCAAGGGGTTTGGCGGATGCTGCTTGTCCGCCGCTGATCGCGAACCGGACCATGGGTGCGCTCGGCGGTATCGTTGCGAGTCGTTTGGCGCGAGAGTTCCGGATCGGCGGCCCGAGCTTTACGGTGTCGAGCGAGGAGACCTCGGGCTTCAAGGCCCTCGAAGCGGCAGTGCGCTCACTCCAAAACGAGAACGTGAATCAAGCCCTCGTGGGCGCCGTGGATCTAGCGGGTGACGTGAGGGCGGTGTTGACGGCTCACGACGCGCGGCCCGATGGGCAGCGAGGGACGCCGTTGCTCGGCGAAGGCGCCGCGGCGTTCGTGCTCAAGCGCCTCGAGGATGCCGAGGCCGATGGTGATCGGATCTACGCCGTGATCAAGGGGCTCGGAAGCGCGACCGGCGGTGGTGTCGAGTCGACGGTGCCGACGTCGCAAGCGTATGCGTCCGCCCTCGGCCGAGCGTACGATGAGTCCGGCGTCGACCCCGCCACGGTGGGCTACATCGAGAAACACGGAAGCGGCATCCCTTGCGAAGACGCTGCTGAAACATCCGCTCTGGTGAATCACGTCGCGGCATCGACGGACCGCGACGCGGAACGCGCGGCGATGGGAAGCGTCAAGGACGCGGTGGGTCATACCGGCGCTGCATCGGGGATGGCGTCGCTTGCGAAAACTGCTCTTGCTCTGTACAACCGCGTGCTCCCGGGTCCGACGCGCCACTGGTTGAGAAATCGGGAGGATGGGCCCCGTCGAGCTGGCGTCAGTGGGATGAGTGTCGACGGCAACTGCTGTCACGTAGTGTTGGAAGAATACGAGACGCAGGAGTTCCATGAGCCCATCGGTGAGATAATCGTCGAGACAACCGACGCCCTCTTTGCCGTCGAGGCAGACGATGAAGCGGGTCTTGCCGCCGAGAAGCGGCGACTCAATGACTGGCTGGAGTTACAACGCGGCACCGCCGATGACGACGCTCGACGATTGGCGGCGCGCTGGCATCACGCGAATCCGCTCGACTCGTCGAAAAAACTCGGTGTTGCCGTAGTCGCTGCCCGGGACTCCGACGTTGCCGCGCTGCTCTCGGGTGATGACGCCGCGCGGGTGTTCCAGACCAAAGAACCTTTGGGGCGTGAGGGAAGCGTTGCCTTCGTTTACCCGGGGTCCGGAAATCACTACCACGGCATGGGGCGAGAGCTCGCGCTGTGTTTTCCTGAAATCCTGCATCGCCACGACGCCGAGAACCGCTACTTGAAACGTCAGATGGTGCCGGAGTGGTGTTGGGGGACGACGCCGCCTGAGGATTTTAACGAGCGGCACCACGCGCTCATCTTCGGCCAAGTCACGCTCGGCACTGTGGTCACCGACATCGTCACGAATGTCTTCGGTGTCGGCCCCGATGCTGTTGTTGGGTACAGCCTCGGCGAGTCCGCGGGCTTGTTCGCGACGCGAACGTGGACGGCGCGAGACGAGATGCTGACCCGGATGGAAGAGTCGTCCCTGTTCGTCAGCGACTTGGCGGGACCGTGCGAGGGCGCGCGCCGCGCATGGGGACTAGAGCCCGGAATCCCGGTGGATTGGCTCGTTGGCGTGGTGGACCGACCGGCCCAGACGGTGAAGGCCGCGCTTCGAGATCACGAGCATGTTTACCTGTTGATCACGAACACCTCCGACGAATGCGTCATTGGCGGCAATCGATCCGCGGTGACTCGCTTCGTCGCGTCTTTGGGCGCGAGCTTGGTTCCCGTTAACGGCGTCGTGACCGTTCACTGCGAAGTTGCCAATTCTGTCGACAAGGCGTACCACGATCTGCATCTGTTCGAGACGAAGCCTCCCGAGGGGGTGCGATTCTACTCGGTGGCTGGCGGGACGGCACATGAGCTGACTCGGGAGTCGGCAGCGCACTCCATTACCGAGCAAGCGCTTCACGGTTTCGATTTTCCTGCTGTCGTGCAAAACGCCTACGCCGACGGCGCGAGGGTTTTCATCGAGATGGGGCCCGGTGCTTCGACGAGCCGGATGATCGATCGGATTCTTGACGATCGACCTCATCGGGCGATCGCGATGAACGTCCCCGGGCAGGGCGAAATCTTTTCCTTGCTCCGAGGCGTTGCCACTCTCATTGCCGAAAGAGTGCCGGTCGATCTCGGCGCCTTCATGAATCGCTTCTGGCGAGCGCGAGAGGCCTCTGGAGCTTCCGCTTTATCCGCGACGGCGAGCCGCACGCGCGCGCTGCAAGTTGCGGTGGGAGGCCGGCCCTTCCAGGCGCCTGTCGCCATCGTGCCGTCGCCCGTGGCCTACGCCGAGACCGACATCGACTCGAATATCGATATCGGCGCCGAGATCCACGCCGACACCGGAATCGATGCCGACATGATTGGCGGGTTCCAACAATCGGTGCTTCGCACCGGCGAGGCTCACAGCACGTTCTTGCGCGTGAGCGGAGCCTTGCAAAATCGGATGGCCGAGAATCTCTCGTTTCAAAACCGACTGCTTGGCCTAGTGGACTCGACGGACGTACCGGACGAGCTGTCATGGACGAGTGACAACCCAGTGGTCACCGCGCCGGCACCCGCTTTGGATCGAGCCGCGTGCCTGCGCTTCGCCGTCGGCTCGATCGCCGAAGTCCTCGGTGCGGAGTTCGCGCCGGTGGATAGCTTTCCTACGAGGGTGCGTCTTCCAGACGAGCCGCTCATGCTGGTCGATCGCATCATGGAAATCCAAGGTGCGCCGAAATCCATGAGTCGCGGCCGGGTGGTCACCGAACATGACATCCATCCCGGCGCTTGGTATCTCGATAGCGGTCGAATCCCGACCTGTATCGCCGTAGAAGCTGGGCAAGCGGATCTTTTTCTCTCAGGTTACCTGGGTATTGACTTCATCACGCGAGGGCTCGCGGTCTACCGTCTGCTCGACGCCGAAGTCACTTTCCATCGCTCGCTCCCCGGCGCGGGCGAGACCATCCATTACGACATCGCCATCGACGAGTTCTTCCGGCAGGGTGATACCCATCTGTTCCGCTTCAGCTTCGAGGCGACGGTCAACGGCGCGCCGTTGCTGAGCATGGTCAAAGGATGCGCGGGTTTTTTCACCTCGGAAGAGCTCGCCGCCGGCAAGGGCATCGTGCATACGGCGATCGATTTGAAACCGCAGTCTGGTGTCCGGCCCGACGACTGGCGCGACCTAGTCGACATGACCGTGGAGTCCTACGACGACGCAGCCATCCAAGCGCTGCGTGACGGAGATCTAGCAGCGTGCTTCGGTGAGGCGTTCGCGAACTTGCCCGTGAAGAGCCCAGCGACGATTCCCAGTGGCACGATGAAGCTACTGGATCGAGTGGTGCATCTCGATCCTCGAGGCGGACGGTTCGGGCTCGGGATCATCAAGGCCGAAGCCGACATTCGCCCGGACGACTGGTTCCTGACGTGCCATTTCACCGACGACATGGTCATGCCAGGAACGCTCATGTACGAGTGCTGCCTCCACACATTGCGCGTTTTCCTGCTCCGCATGGGATGGGTCGTTTCTAAAGACATCGTTGCCTTCCAGCCTGTCGCCGGCGTCGCAAGCCAGCTGAAGTGCCGCGGCCAAGTGATCGCGTCCACGAAGAACGTGCAGTACGAAATCTCGTTGAAGGAAATCGGATACACGCCGAAGCCTTACGTGATCGTGGACGCGCTCATGTACGCCGACGGCAACGCGATCGTGGAAATCACCAACATGTCTCTCGAGCTCGACGGTGTCGATCGCGAGACTCTCGAGAGAACATGGGACGTTCCCGGGCTGTCCGAGCGGGCCAAGCCCGCAATCTACGATACCGATCGCATCACCGCCTTTGCGATCGGCAAGCCCTCGGAAGCTTTCGGCAAACCCTACGAGGTGTTTGACGAACAACGCGTCATTGCGCGCTTGCCCGGCCCGCCGTATCAGTTCCTCGACCGGATCACCGAGATCGAGGCGGAGGCTTGGAAGCTCGACGCCGGCGGCGTCATCGAAGCCCAGTACGATGTCCCTCAAGACGCCTGGTACTTCGACGCGGACAACCAGAACACCATGCCGTTCGCGGTACTGCTCGAAGTGGGCCTGCAGCCCTGTGGATGGCTCGCGGCGTACTTGGGCTCGGCGTTGACCAGCGACATCGACCTATCGTTTCGGAACCTTGGGGGCAAAGGTGTCCAACGCATGCCGGTCACCCGCGACATCGGTGTATTGACCACGGTCGTGAAGATCACGAATGTGTCGCAATCAGCGGGGATGATCGTGCAGAGCTACGACTTTGAGATTCGCTCGGCCACGGGACCCGTCTATATGGGTGATACGACCTTCGGCTTTTTTTCCAAGGAAGCCCTGGCATCGCAGATCGGGATCCGCGACCAAGCGCCTTACGCGCCGAGCGACGACGAGCGTCACCGGAGTCGCGCTTTTGCCATTCCGCTGGGCGCACCTTTTCCCGATGAGCGGTTCCAGATGATTTCGGACGTCGAGCTGTTCGTCACCGACGGTGGCCCCCATGGCCTCGGCTTCGTGCGAGGAACGACTCGCGTCAACCCGGACGCGTGGTTTTTCAAAGCCCACTTCTATCAAGATCCGGTGTGGCCGGGATCCTTGGGGCTAGAATCTCTGATCCAGCTCATGAAAGTCTTTGCCGTCGAGCGATGGGGAGCCCCGCCCGATGGCCGACTCGAGGCGCTCACGCCCGACACGAAACACACTTGGATCTACCGCGGACAAGTCATTCCCACCGATTCTCTCGTCGTTGCTGATATCGTGGTCACCAACTTCGATGAGCGCAATCACGTCATCGAGGCCTCAGGTACGCTTTCGGTCGACGGCCGGCTCATCTATAGGGTGACCGGTTTCAAGCTGACCTGGTGCTAGCAGCAACTGCCAACGATGAAGTACACGAAAGTCTTTGTGGAGGCGATCGGATACGAGCTACCGCCCAGCGTGGTCACCTCCGCCGAGCTAGAAGCTCGCTTGGAGTCCGCCTACCGTGCGCTCCATGTGCAGCCGGGACAGCTCGAAGCTCTGACCGGGATCTCGGAACGCCGCTGGTGGGCTCCGGACACACCGCTATCCCGGGGCGCTATTACCGCCGCTCGGTCCGCCTTGGAGTCGTCGTCGGTTCAATCCGGGGACGTCGACGCTCTCATTTATGCCGGCGTGTGCCGCGAAAGTTTCGAGCCAGCCACTGCCTGCCGGGTCGCGGACGGTGTCGGCGTGAGCGCCTCGGCGGCGGTCTACGACCTTTCGAACGCGTGTCTCGGCGTCTTGAACGGCATGCTCGACATTGCCAACCGCATCGAGCTTGGCCAGATCCGCGCGGGCCTCGTGGTCTCGTGCGAGAGCGCCCGGGAGATCGTGAGCACTATTATTGATGAGTTGAACGAGAGTCCGGACATGGAGCTTTTCAAGATGTCGCTAGCGACGCTCACCGGTGGCTCGGGCGCTGCCGCGGTGCTGCTGACCGATGGCACGTTCGGCGCGGCGTCGCGACACCGGCTCGTTGGAGGCGTGACCCGCACCGCACCGGAGCACTACGCGCTGTGCCGGTGGGGGATGGAAGAGACAAATGACAACGTGCAAGCTACTTACCGCCAGTACATGTCCACCGACTCGGTGGCGGTTTTGGAACACGGCGTGGCTCTCGGCCTCGAAACCTGGAACGCTTTTATGAATGAGATGGGCTGGAGTGCGGCGGATGTCGACAAGACCATTTGCCATCAGGTGGGATCCGCCCACCAAGAAGTCATCTTGCGAACGCTTCAAATACCGGAGGACAAAGATTTCACGACCTTTGCCTACCTGGGAAACATGGGAACGGTATCGTTACCAATCACCGCTGCGCTCGCCGCTGAGCGCGACGTCCTCGCGGCTGGTAACGCGGTCGCCTTGTTGGGAATTGGGAGTGGCCTGAATTGCCTGATGCTCGGGCTCGAGTGGTAGACGAGCTCTACCCGTTCGAGAGCCATTACTACGACCGCGACGGTCTGAAGCTTCACTACGTGGACGAGGGCAGGGGCGATCCCGTCGTGTGTCTACACGGAAACTCAGGCTGGTCGTTTTACTACCGCGAGCTCATCAAGGCGCTGCGTGGATCCCACCGCGTCCTGGCGCCGGATCACATTGGCTGCGGCCTGTCGGATAAGCCCGACGACGATCGATATGCATACCGGCTCGAGAGTCGCATCGACGACATCGAGGCCTGGCTCGGCGCGCTCGACATCCAAGAGAACATCACCCTGGTAATGCATGACTGGGGCGGTGCGATCGGCATGGGATTTGCGGTGCGCCATCCAGAGCGGGTCTCACGCTTGGTGGTCACGAACACCGCGGCCTTTCTCATACCCGGAGCGAAGGCGCTACCCTGGTCGCTCTGGTTTTGCCGGAACACCTCGGCGGGCGCTCTATTCGTCCGAGGTCTCAACGGTTTTGTCTTCGGGTGGCTTCTCACCGGGTGCAGGACGCGTCGTCTCGATGCCTCGGAGAAATCCGGCTACCTCGCCCCCTATGATTCCTACAAGAACCGAATCGCCGTGTTGCGATTCGTTCAAGACATTCCTCTCGAGCCGACCGATCCCAGCTTCGAATGTCTCGCGGGTGTCGCCGAGGGGTTGAGTACGCTTGGCGATAAACCCATGCTCGTTTTGTGGGGCGAGAAGGATTTTGTATTCGACCATCATGTGCTGGAGGAGTGGACCCGCCGGTTCCCCGACGCTCGGGTCGAAGTGTTCCCTGAAGGCGGTCACTTGATTCTCGAGGATGCGCGCGATGAATCCATCAACCTCATCCGAGGTTTTCTCGAGGCGGGAGCGGAGGAGTCGTCGTGAGTCTGGAAGATGGGGGGGGCGCCGTCAATAAAGTCGACAGCGTCAACATTGCCTCGCACTTGCCCGCCATGGCCCGACGCCAGCCGGACAGCCCTGCGGTGACGCTTTGGTCGGGTGCATCCTTGACGTTCAAGGAGCTCGACGACGCTAGCGGCGTGATAGCGCGCGGCCTCGAGTCCGTCGGGATCGGCCGTGGCGTCCGCACCGTGTTGATGGTCAAGCCAAGCATCGACTTTTTTACGCTCACTTTCGCGCTGTTCAAATGCGGCGCCGTCCCTGTCGTCGTCGATCCGGGGATGGGCCTCGGGAACCTGGGCGTCTGCCTCGCCGAGGCACAGCCCGAAGCCTTCATCGGTATTCCTCAAGCCCATGCCGCACGCATCGTCCTGAGGTGGGCGCCGGGGAGGATTCGGACCAAGGTCACCGTGGGGCGTCGTTGGTTTTGGGGCGGGCATACGCTCAGGGGCGTCTCTCACCGGGGACGGGCCCAGGGCGACTACGTCATGGCTTCCACGAACGCGGACGAGACCGCGGCGATTCTATTTACCTCGGGAAGCACCGGTGTTCCCAAGGGTGCCGTGTACACCCACGGCAATTTCTCCGCCCAGGTCGAGATGATCCGCGACACCTACGATATCCAGCCGGGCGAAAAAGACATGCCCACCTTTCCCTTGTTCGCGCTTTTCGATCCTGCGCTAGGGATGTCCGCCGTCATCCCGGAGATGGACGCCACGCGTCCGGCCGCCGTGAACCCGGAGAACATCATCGAGCCCATCCTTCGTCACGGGGTTACCAACATGTTCGGCTCACCTGCGCTCATCGACAAGGTGGGTCGCTACGGCGAGGCCCGAGGCGTGAAGCTTCCGACGCTCCAGCGCGCCATCTCAGCCGGAGCACCGATGCCAGCCCGTGTCCTCGAGCGCTTCTCCAAGATGCTCTCGCCGGACGTGCAGGTCTTCACGCCCTATGGCGCCACCGAATCCTTGCCGGTTTGCTCCATCGGCAGTCGAGAGGTACTTGCGGGGACCCGGCAAGAAACGGATCAAGGCGCGGGAGTCTGTGTGGGTCGACCCGTGAAGGGCATGACGGTCGAGGTGATCCGGATCGACGACGAGCCCATCGAGGCGTGGAGTGAAGTGCTTCGAGTTCCCCAAGGTGAGGTGGGAGAGATTGCCGTCAAGGGCCCGGTGGTCACCCGATCGTATTTCAACCGTGAGGCCGCGACCAAGCTGGCAAAGATTCCCGTGCCAGACTCTTCTGAGTTTTATCACCGCATGGGCGACCTCGGTTACTTCGACGATGTAGGCCGGCTGTGGTTTTGCGGTCGCAAGTCTCACCGCGTCATCACCAGTAGCGAGACCTACTACACGATTCCATGCGAAGGCGTGTTCAACGCGCATCCCAAGGTTTTCCGCTCGGCCCTCGTCGGAGCGAAGCGCTCCGCCGGAATCGATCCCGTTCTCGTGGTGGAGCTCGAGGCGGACACCCAAGAGTCTAGTGAGCTTCGCCAGGAGCTCCTAGCGCTCGGCGCCGCTCAGCCCCATACGAAGAAGATCCAAACGCTGCTCTTCCACAAGAGCCTGCCCGTCGATATTCGCCACAACTCGAAGATCTTCCGCGAGAAGCTCGCCGTGTGGGCCACGGAGCGACTCCAGTGAAAGCTCTGGTCACCGGTGGGGGAGGCTTTCTAGGAGGAGCTATCGCCGCGAAGCTCGCCGCCCGCGGTGATGACGTCAGGAGTTTTTCTCGGGGAAGCCACGCCGAGCTCGCCTCCCTCGGCGTCGAGCATGTTCGAGGAGACCTCGCCGACAGTGAGGCTGTGTCTCGAGCTGTCCGCGATTGTGAGGTGGTCTTCCACGTCGGAGCCAAGCCGGGAGTCTGGGGTCCCTATGCCGATTACTTCGCGACCAATGTGACCGGCACCGACAACGTCATCACGGCTTGTCACCACGAGGGTGTGCACAAGTTGATCTACACCAGCACGCCCAGCGTGGTTTTTGGTGGGTCGGACCAGGAAGGAGTCGACGAGTCCGCTTCTTACCCCTCTCGCTATGAGACCGCTTATCCTGAAACGAAGGCCATTGCCGAGCGCAAGGTGCTCGAATCGAACACTCCGGAGCTGGCCACCGTCGCATTGAGACCGCATCTCATTTGGGGGCCCGGGGACAACCATCTGGTTCCGAGAATCGTGGCCCGTGGTCGGGCGGGCAAGCTCAGAAAGATCGGGCGGCGGCCCTGCCTCGTGGACTCGGTCTACATCGACAATGCCGCCGACGCGCACATTCTCGCCTTCGAAAAACTCACTCCGGAAGCCGCCTGTGCCGGCAAACCCTACTTCATCTCCAATGGCGAGCCCCTGCCCGTGTTCGAGCTCATCAACAAGATTCTGGCCGCCGCCGGAGTGCCGCCGGTCACCCGCTCGATCCCGGTCTCCCTGGCCGTCGCGGTGGGTTGGATGATGGAGAAGGTTTACGGCGCCGCGTCCATCAAAGAGGAGCCGCCGATGACCCGCTTCCTGGCGCACCAGCTCGCCACGTCACACTGGTTCGACATCTCCGCTGCTCGCCGTGACCTGGGATACACCCCGTCCGTCACCATCGCTGAAGGACTCGACCGCCTGAAACGCTCGTTCGAACCGTGACCGAGCCGCGAGAAATTCCCCTCACCCGGCGAGCTTCGCTCGCCTCCGTGAAACTCTCTTCCCCAGGGGGGAGAGGTTAGTGCTGAATACCGTTGTATTCGTGAAACCCGTCGTGAGTTCGTGTCGGGGCCCTTGATCGCTTCCCACTCCGTGCTGTCTCCCTGCGCTGCGTGCCTCCGTGGTGAATCCGACCCCGCTAAATCTCCATCGCCGCGAGGCGGCGGCCGCCCCAGCGCATAGGGAGCCAGACCGCGAGAATGTTCAACAAGACGACAATTGTCATCGCGCCGCCGATGATCATCATGGCGCGCGAGTCGAGGGGGACTCCGCGGTATTGCGCGCTCAAGTAGAAATAGGCCGGGAACGCTTCGAAAAACAACACAGCCGCCACGAATGTCGAGGCTGCGATCATGTAGATCAGCCCGCCGGCGCTTCCCGCGATTTGGGTGACGTTCTCGAATTTGAACTTGGGGAAGGCAGCGCCGAGGCCCACACCGAGGCCTACGATCCCGAACGTGATCAAGAGAATCGTCACCGCCGACAAAACCGTCATGAACGCGGATGCCCCGAGGAAATGGTTGGAAGCCCACGTCAAGACCTGTGAGAGCACTAGAAGTGGCGGGACGGAAGTCCAGAATTTACTCCACAGGAACTGGCTTGTTGTCAGCGGTGACGAGCGTACGATCCAAAAGGCGCGACCTTCCGCGGAGATGGATGGGAACACGAAGCGCACCGCGACCGCGGACAAGACGAAACCGGCGAGACCCAGGTTGAGAAACGAGAACAGGTTCTGTAAGAAGAACGTCGCGAACGTGAAGTTCGACGGTAGCACGCTGAAGTTGTAGAGATAGACGACGACGAGCGCGAGAAGCAACAGTAACTGGGACCATTGCGTTGAGTCGCGGATAAAGGTTCTGACGTCCTTGAGCAACAGCGAGCGAAAACGTGGTTCGAAGACACCCGCAAGAGCTTCGAGGGGACGGTCGATAAAAGGCAATGACGACAGGCGCGCCGGTCGCGACTCTTGCGCGCTCGTATAGCCGCGAAGGTAGATACCTCGGGCGAGCCAGGAGCTCATCACGACGGACGCTGCGGCCGTGCTCCACAATAGGACGAGAGGCAGCGTCAGGAGGGGTTCCGCTCGCCGCCCCGCGATGAGAAGACTCGTTGTCCACGAGCTGGGAAGCATAGGCGATGTGGGCGAGCGGAAGCTCGTGAAAAACTCGGTGACATCGTAAATCGACCGAGGGTTCAAGAGTTTTTCTGGCTGCTGGACCCGAATGAGGAACACCAAAAGGACGACAAACAGCGCGCCGAGAAGGATGAGCATCTCTCGTACGCGTCGCGCGGGAAACACGGCCATCAACATGGACGTCACCATGCTTCCGACAGCGGTTGCGATGACCATGAGCGGCGGTAGACCGATCGCGACCGCCAGCAAAAACTGCCACGGGGCGGGTGCGGTCACGGCGAACGCGCTGTAGATCGGGACACTGAAGAGCAACACCATCCACGAAGACTGAACGGCGGTCATGATCAGCCGCGATGCATGCAGCGCCGGAAGGGGGACCGGACTACTGACTAGAAGCGACAAGTCGTCGGAGAGATAGTGCACCGATAGCGCGGTGATGACGCTACTGGCGAAGAGCACCGTGAGCACGAAGGTCGATACCGTGTCCAGAATCTGGTGGGTGAGGGGAGCAGTGAACTCCGAGAACCGGCCGATGTAGAGCAGCAAGCGATAGAAGCCGCCGAATACCAGCAGCCCGAAAGCGAGCGTGATGGAGGCAAATAGGAGGATGCGAAACAGCTCACCTTTGCCCGCTTTGTGCCGTTGATTGCGCAGACCTTGCCCAGCCGGCACCAGCAGCGCCAGGATCTGTCTCGCCGTGAACTCGAACGTCAATCCGAGCTGTCCTGCACTTCTTTGAACCCCTCGCCGCCGGTAAGCTTCAAGAAGATCTGCTCGAGGTCGTGCTGTTGCGTCTCGGCGCGACTCTGGAGCTCGTCCATGGTGCCGCAGGCGACGAGGGAGCCGTTCACGATGATCCCGATCCGGTCGCATAGCGCCTGTGCCACCTCGAGCGTGTGGGTGGAGACGAAAACGGTATTGCCCTGATCGCAATATTCACGGAAGACGCGCTTGATGAGCCGGGCGCCTTTGGGGTCGAGTCCGACCATGGGCTCGTCGACGACGAGCACTCGAGGTTGGTGAACAAATGCGGCCGCCATCACGAGACGTTGCTTCATTCCATGGGAGAAGCTTTCGATGAGCTCCGAGCGGACGTGAATCAGCTCGACGAGCTCTAGCAATTCGTCGATTCGACCCTCCAGCCCGTTGCCATCAAATCCATAGATGCCGGCGACGAAGCGCAAGAACTCTGTGGCCGAAAGCTTCTCGTAGAGAAACGGCCGGTCTGGAATGAATCCTAGCGCGGCTTTGGCTTTGACGGGCTCGCTCTGGAGATTGTGACCTGCGAGAAAAATGTCTCCAGCGGTCGGTTTCAAAAGGCCCGCGATCATCTTGATCGTGGTTGTCTTGCCGGCGCCGTTAGGTCCGAGAAACCCGAACAACTCCCCGGCCGGAACGTGGAGCGACAGGCCCTTGACGGCGTCTCGGGCGCCGTAGCGTTTGTCGACCCCTGTCAGTCGGATCATCGTGTGTCCAGGACCTCGATGGTAGCCCTGCTCCCGAGAAGCCTAAGCACTTCGTACTGGGTCTCGAGCCCCCCCGTGAGCAGACGCAGGTGAAGCGGATCCGCCGGGAATTGGCCGAAGGTGGGATCAACGGCTACCCAGCGCCCGAGCCAGACCTCGTTCCAGGCATGGTAGTAGAACCGACCTCCCGTGTACGCCAGGCCGGTGATGAGTCGCGTCGGAAGTCCGGCAGCACGCGCGAGTGCGGTGTAAAGGACAGCGTGTTCGTTGCAATCTCCAATACGTTGCTCGAGGACCTCGGTTGCGCTCGGTAGGGACAGTGTCGGCGATTTGGTCAAACTGACGTAGACCCAATCGCTGAGGACTTTCGCTTGCTCGACGCTCGAAAGTCGCTCGGTGAGCTCTCGAGCTTGGGCGAGGATCCGTGGATCGTCGGCCTGGATGAACCCGTCCGAGGCGAGGGCGTCGGCGCGCTCATGGGCGGGCAACTGATTGTGGCCGGCATAGGGAGGTTGTTCTCTCGTCACTTCGACGACCCCTGACGCGTAGGCTTGACGCCCGCCGTCCAAGGCCTCGAAACCGTCCGGGAAGTTCTCGAGCTTGAGTTTTGCGGACGAGAGCTGCGACGCATCTCCAGCGAAGCCGGTGGCCGGTAGAGTCGAGTCCAGCATGACATCGGGCGCCGTGACGTCGGATGCTCTGGTCGCTCCTTCCGCCTGGAGACTACTGCCTGGCGCCTCTTTGCGAAGCGTCCAACCGAGCGGGGTCTTTTCCTGGAGTACCTCTCCGGTTTCGCTGACCCAAGCCGTCGTTGTCAGACCGGCGAACGTCGTTTTCAGTCGATAGGCTTCTTCTTCGCGGCCGCCCCACCGCACGACCTCGTTGTCTTTCACCTCGATAATCGCTTCCCCGTCCGAGAGCGTCATCGGATCGAAGAGGCGGACTCGGTAACTCTCCCCGGTGGTCCAACCATGGGCCGCGAGCGAGTAGTAGAGATTCAACGGAAGCACAATGGGCTCGTCGAGATGGCGTCGTTCGGTCCGCTCCGAATTGGGCGAGCGGATGGTCAATACGAGCTCATCGCCTTCAACCGTTCCGAGCACTGTCGTTTCGAACGGCGACTGACGCGAGGACGTCGAGAGTCGAAACTGGAACTCGCGGAGCCGTCCGTTCTCTCCGGTTACCGCCGAGCCTTCCATTTGCATGCGTCGCTCCCGTCCCAATACGGTGAGGGTGAGATCGCCTTTTTGCTCCGCGCGGTAGCCTTCGTCGAGAGGTGTGAGACGCTCGCGGATGAAGCCAATCCTTGCGCCGCGATAGTACACACCCCGTTGGGTGAGCTCCGCGTCGGCGCCCGTGATGGAAGTCGTGAGGTCGATGAGCTCGGTGGCTTCTCGGCCCGCGTAGCTTCGGGAGATGTGAACACCGACGAGGACCATCCACGCGACGACGACCGCGATGGACACAAGCCGCCCTGGACGAATAGTCATATAGGGAAAAACAGAATCAATAGGAGTTGGATCGAGTATAGCATGGCCTATGCGTCTGTCCGTGGATGCCAAACAGCCACAACGGGATGCGCTGGCCGAGGCGGCGCGTGTGATCGCGGCGCATGGGGTGGTGGCGTTTCCGACAGAAACATTTTATGGCCTGGCAGTGTCGGTGTTCGACCCCGAAGGGTGCGCGCGCGTGATCGAGCTCAAAGGACGCCCCTCGACGAAAGCGCTTCCCTGCATTGTCTCAGACGTCGGCGCGCTCGAGTTGGTGGCCAGAGACATACCCCAGGTGGCGCGCGAGCTTGCGTCGCGGTTTTGGCCCGGCCCTCTGACGATGGTGCTGCCGGCGAAACGCTCGGTGGCGGCAGCGTCCGCCGACGGCACGGTCGCGGTGCGGGTGAGCTCTCTCCCCCTTGCTCGTGCGCTCGCGGGGTGGGCGGGGCCGATAACGTCGACGAGCGCGAATCGGAGTGGGACGCCCCCGGCGATCACGGCCGATGAGGTCGAGTCCCGTTTGGGCGACGCCGTGGAGCTAATCCTCGACGCGGGGCCGACGCCCGGAGGGTTGCCGTCGACGATTGTCGCGGTAGGCGAGGCCGATCTCGTGGAGCTCATTCGTGAGGGCGCCATCCCATTTCGGGACGTCGAACCCCGTTGTTGACTCTCCGCTCGGCGCAAAGTTAGAATGGAGTTGAACTTGCGGGGATTTGATCCAACTAACAGGAACCTAGGACACTGAAAGTACGCATTCTTCTTGGACCGCTTGTCGCGACGCTGCTCGTGGTCGCTGCATGCGCTGCGAAACGTGACTTCACGGCGGCGAGCGTTCCTGCATGGGACTTCGTCCAAAGCATGGATCTCACGGCTCCCGAGGAACTATCGTCGGGGCACCAGAGCGACTTCGCTGACGGGTGGCGCAATGTCCAGCAGGGAAGTCTCCAAGCCGCTGCCTCGGACCTCCAGGGACTGACTCGTCGCTACGGTCGCAGCGCGGAAGTTGCAACGGCGAACGGGTTTCTCGAGCTGCGCCTCGGCAACTTGCCGGCCGCGGAGCGTTTCTTCCAGACGGCACTGCGGGAGAGGCCGTCGTACGGCCCTGCCCAGAGCGGCTACTTCCTGGCGGCACTCAGCGTGGGCAATGATGAGCTGTCTCACGAGCGTCTAGACTCGCTGAAGCGTGATTATCCGCAGCATCCGCTCGTCGAGCGCTACGAAACAACACTTCAGATCAACGTCGCTGAGTCGCGGCTGGCCCGCGCCCGCGATCTTCTGGCTGGCGGAGAGTACAGCGAAGCCGCGACCGCGTATCTCAGCGCGCTCGAAGTCGCTCCGGAGGACGGAGCGCTCTATTTGGAGGCCGCCGAGGCGGAGCTGGCCGCCGGGCTGACCGACCGAGCGGCGCTTCATGCCGCGCAAGCAACCGAGCTCGAGCCGGACAACGCGAACGCGTTTCGTGTCCTCGGTGAGGCGCGCTATGCGGATGGCCAGCTCGACGGTGCGTACGAAGCGTATGGAATGGCTGCACA
>CAMYKY010000032.1 GCA_947259165.1 uncultured Acidobacteriota bacterium
AACTAGAATTCTATGGTTTTCCACAGAATGACTGAAGAGATAATTGTCGTATCTACCAGATTCCGCGATGTAAGGGGGTCGAAGTTTTGGTGGTTCATCGTTTCCAACTTGCTTGTGGGTCGCTCGTTACACCATTGGACTCGTGCTCGTTTGTCCTCATTTACGTGGCGTCCGGTCACGATATAAGCCGATAACGGGTTGATCACTCCCCACGAGTACAGTACCTCACAAGCACGAATATTTTCAATCCGTGGAGTCGAGTGGGCTTCTCACGCCGCGCCCCCCGCGGTTCAGAACATGGCAATAGATCATGGTGGTGCTGACGTCCCTGTGCCCCATGAGTTCTTGGATGGTACGGATGTCGTACCCGTTTTCAAGGAGCTGAGTTGCGAAGGAATGTCGCAGCGAGTGACAGGTCGCGGGCTTGGCGATTCCTGCCACGCGGACGGCGCGCCGGACGTCGCGCTGGACCACCGACTGATGAAGGAAATGTCGGCGGCGCTGGTTGGTCTCTGGGTGTACGTAGATCTTCGTCGCCGGTACGAGCCACTGCCATCCCCAGGCGGTCGCAGCGCTAGGGTACTTGCGGTGCAATGCGTAGGGTAACTCGACATTCCCGGCGCCCTCGTTCAAATCGGCGTCGTGCAAACTCCTAACGACGCGGAGCTGCTCTTTGATCGGCTCGATGAGCTTGCGCGGCAACATAGTTACCCGGTCTTTCTCGCCTTTTCCGTCTCGAACGATGATTTCACGACGATCGAAGTCGATGTCTTTCACGCGGAGACGGCATGATTCGAGCACGCGTAATCCGGATCCGTACATGAGCGAGGCTCTCAGCCAGGACACGCCTTTGAGGCGAGAGAGCGCACTTGCGGCCTCCGCCTGGGAAAGCACGACAGGTACGCGGACCGGGCTTTTGGCACGAGCGATCTCGATGAGATCGAGCTCTCGTTGCAAGACGTGCCGATACAGGAAGATGAGAGCGCACAACGCCTGGTTTTGCGTCGACGCACCAACCCTTCTTGTCGTCGCGAGATGAGAGATGTAGACGGAAATCTCTGCCTCACCCATCTCATCTGGATGACGCTTGTCGAAGAAGAATATGAAGCGCTTTATCCAGCCCACGTACGCTTTTTCCGTTAGGGGGCTATAGTGCCTCACTCGAATCGCCGCGCGGACGCGATCGAGCAGACGCGAGGGTTTTGGTGTTTCCGTCACACGTGACAGTTCCGGTGATGGTGCTGCCCGATCACGGCGGATCGCGCGTTCGTGACGAGTAATTTGTTCCGGGTTTGATTTTGGCCGAGGCATGTTATCTCGCTCCTTCCGACCGGGACTTCCAGTTCCGATCACAAGTAAGAAGACGAGAAAACGAGCCTCAAACCTCCCTGGCGGGCGAATTAATTTTGGCTCGAGCTTCCTCCGATTGGGCTTCCGGGCGGGATCTCGGGCTTCGTCGAGCCAGGGACCGTGCCCTCGGAACGGCTCTGCCAGCGCCGGATGTCAGCGAGCGCGAGTTTTTCGTGTGAGCTCGGCATACTCACTGCTTCTAGCTGATTGGCGAGCTCGTCGAGCTTGGCGCTCAGCTCTGCGCGAACGCGGGCAGGATTGTCAGCGCTCGATGCCTGTTCGACGATACCGTCGAGCACACTTCGTTCCGCGACTTCCTGGACCTGGGCGACGAAGCGATCCGCCGGTGACGCGGCGTTCCACGTGGCGCCGAACATCGCATCGACGACGTCGCCGAGTCCTGGGTAGTCGGCGTCGCGGCTGTGGTAGTCCACGACACGGGCCATGCGCTCGGGATGTAGGAGCAGCTCGACGGTGTAGTCGGCGGAGACGTCGGCGGCGGTTAGGGGGTCGAAAAGCAGACCCGTGTGTCTCGGGAACTTCTCGCCCTCGGAGTATCGGTACGCGGGCGGTGGGATGATGTCGAGGATACGGTCGGGAATCGCGAGGAAGTCGGCTTCGAGGGTCCGGGTGACGGTCTCGAGTGCGCGCCGCTGTTCCCTCCCGGGCACGATCGTGATTGGAGTTTGTTGGTCGCCGCGCAACGCATAGTAATAGTCGGCACCGCCAATCGTGTTCGTCGCCGCCTTCATCTGATAGCGATGATGGAGGTACAAGGGTACGAGTGCCTGCTCGAGCAATGACATCGGCTCGCCCATCCGAATGACATTGGGACCGAAGTTGTTCAAACCGATCTGCCTCACTTCGATCTCATGGGCGAGCATGTCGACGAGATTGCCACCGTTGTCCCAAACCGACGCGAGTGGATGCGCTCCGGCACCGATGTAGTTGTCCGTATGAGTCATGAAGCGCAGCTCACTGCGGAGCCCTTCCTCGACGATGGCATCGAGAGCTTGCGCTTCATTCGACCCGGGCGCGAAATCGCCATACAGCCAACGCACCGAAAGCTTGTCGTACTCGCCGATGCCGACGCCGTAGGCGTCGGAGAGCTCGAGACGCCCATCGCGGATCTGAACCAAAGGAGCGGGATAGTCCATAACGCTCGCACGACCACCATAAGTGCTCGCCATGTAGTTGTGCGGGAAACCAAGCGTGTGTCCGACTTCGTGAGCAGACAGTTGTCGAACGCGCGCCAGCGCCATCTCGACCGGTGTCGCGCCGCTTCCGACTTGCGCGAGATAGGTGAACGACGGCGCGGTACTCATCCCGCAGCTGCTCGAGGCGTCAGCGCCGCCGTCGAACAGTGGAGTCATTCCCGACCCCATCAAGTAGTCCTGGCGAAGCCTCAAACTGCCGAGATTGACGTTACCCTTGATGATCTCGCCGGTCCGGGGATCCGATACGCTACCACCGTACGACCAGCCTCGCGTCGAGCGGTGGGTCCAGTGGATCATGTTGTAGCGGATGTCGTTTGCGTCCGCACCGTCGGGAAGCACCTCGACACGGAAGCCATTAATAAACCCGGCCGCTTCGAAAGCGTCGTTCCACCATCGGGCGCCATCGAGCAGGGCGCTGCGAATCGGCTCCGGCACGCCGTTGTCCAGGTAGTACACGATAGGCTCGACTGGCTCGGAACGCTCTGCCTCGGGGTTCCTCTTTTCCAAGCGATGACGTGCGGACAACCGAACGGTCAGACTTTCGTCGATCGGGGTCGCGTAGTCATAAAACGTCGGGCCATTGACTCCCACACGGGGATCAGCCACTCGCGGCTGGTAACCATCGTCAGGGAGCTTTACCAAAGAATGATGCTGGCGCAGCGTGACGGCGTCGCCACTGGCGGCCACAGAGCGAACCAACGGCCCAGGGTTCGCGCTCGTGAACGTCAGAAGCGTCTCGATCTCGGTGTTTTCGGGAAACGCTTTGGTTCGAGGCATGTGAAAGACGCTGCGGCTACTATCGAGCGCGAAACTTCCTTGGCCGGAGCGTTGTATCCGAGCTGCGGCACCGTGGGTGTCTCTCAGAAAAAAGCCCGTCGCATCCACGAGAACACTTCCGCCGGTCTCAGCTTCGATGCCAAAGCCCCAGTGAACCGAAGGAGCGAACGCATCCTTGACGGCCTGCACTTCAGCGGGGTTGTCGCTCAACGCGCGATACGTGTAGTTGGGCTCCATCAGCAAGACTCGTGGCCCCACGCGCTTGGCTTCGAGGATATGCCGACCGCCGAGCTGTCCGCGGTCGAGCCCAACGGGATTGCTCCCGAGGCCCGAGCTCAGCGAGACGGCGTAGAGAAACTCCTCGTCGAATTTGTCGATCTCCCAATAGAGCTTTCCGGTATCGTCATCCCAATAAACATCGAAGTAGCCTTCGAGGTGTTCCATCCCCGCGGTCTTGTCCGCGATCGAAGGGATTTCGTCTTGGGCATTCGTGTTCGCAGCGATGAGCAACAACACGGGAGCAAGCCAAAGCAAAGCCTTCATGTACTAAACCTCCGAGTAACCCATGAAACCTATCGCATCAGCGCGACTGCTTCAAAAAGCTCAGGAACTCCGAATCCGTACTGAGCAGAAGGGTCACGTCCTCATCGAGACTGCTGCGGTAGGTTTCAAGCGTTTTCAGGAACTGGTAGAAGTCCGGGTCCTTGCTGTACGCGGACGCATAGATCGCGGTCGCTTCAGCGTCGGCACGACCTCGTGTCTCTTCCGCGGTTTTGAAGGCCTCGGACTCAATTAGCTGAAGGTCTCGTTCTCGCTGGCCGCGGATTTCGGCGGAGCGCCCTTGGCCTTCCGACCGGCTCTGCTCCGCAATGCGTTTGCGCTCGGAGATCATGCGCTGATAGACGGACTCTCGAACTTCCTCGGTGTAATTGATCCGCTTGAACTGCACATCGACGAGCTCAATACCGAAGCTCGGGGCGACCACGGATGAGCGCTCCAAAATGCTACGCGTGATGGCATCCCGGCCGCTCACGATCTGCTGCTGCACGGTTTCATCCACGAATCCGGCGAGCTCTTCCGTAATCTCGAAGTCGCGATTCGACTGGCGAACGATCTCGATGAGGTTATAGCTAGCGACAGCATTTCTGGTCTCTCCATCAATAATGTCGTCGAGTCGACTCTGGGCTTGTCGCTCATCACGAACCGCGATGTAAAACGCAAGCGGATCGTCGATTCGCCAACGCGCATAAGTATCCACCCAGATGAACTTCTTGTCTTTCGTGGGGATCTGATTCGCGACGCCGTCCCAGGGGAGCCAGCGTTTGTCGAATCGCAGCACCTTTTGAATCCACGGAAGCTTGAAATGAAGGCCCGGCTCAGTGACCGCGTCACCGACCGGCTCGCCAAATTGAGTCACGATTGCCTGCTCGGTCTGGTGTACGGTGTAGAGCGTTCCGGGCAAGACGAGCACCGCAAACAACAACACTACGATCCAAATAGCGCGATTCATTGGTCTTTCTCCCCCGTGAGGTTCAGAAGCGGCAGCACCGATGAGCCCTCGTTATCGACGATGAATTTCTTGCCGAGTCGAGGGAGCACCTCGTTGAGCATCTCCAGATACATTCGGTTGCGCGTCACCCGCGGAGCCTTGCGGTATTCGGCGTAGATGGATTCGAAGCGAGCCGCTTCACCTAGCGCCCGGTTCACGCGCGCGGCGGCGTAGCCTTCGGCTTCCTCAATGAGCTGTTGCGCCTCGCCTCTCGCCTTTGGAATCGCCTGGTTGTACTCGGTGCGGGCAATGTTGGTCAGTTGCTCTTTCTCCTGAATCGCTTCGTTCACCTCATTGAACGACGGCTTGACAGGGTCCGGCGGGTTGACGTCTTGCAGAACGAGCTGCTGCACGTCGATCCCGATCTCGTACGTATCGCAGAGCGCTTGAAGAATGTCCTTCGCTTGAGCCGCAATACTGGCGCGTCCGGTGGTAATGACTTCGTCAACGCTATGGTCACCGATGACCTGCCTCATCGCGGCCTCGCTCATGTCGCGAAACGTCGATTCCGGAGCACGAACATTGAACAAGAATTGTTCAGCATCCTTGATCTTATATTGAACGATCCACTCGACCACGGCGACGTTCAAGTCTCCGGTTAACATCGCGGACTCGTCGTGAAAATCCGCGTCGACGTATTGCGTGCGCACGCCTGCCTCCGCCGTTCGAAAACCGAACTCCTGTTTCAGCTGCCGCTCGACGGGCACTTTGATAACTTGCTCGACGAACGGGACCACGAAATGAAGCCCGGGGTCGGTCACGCGCACGTACTCGCCGAAACGAAGCACGATTCCGTTCTCATCGGGTTGGATCTGATACACGGCGCTGAACAACGACACCGCGACCAGCAACGCGACGACGATACCGACGACGTTTTTGGGTACGAAATTCGGAATATTAATACGCGGTATTCGGGATGCATCGAAATCGAATGGTCCCTTACCGCTACCTCCAAAAGACATGAATCACCTCCTATGCTGGTGACAGTATCGCTTATAATTGCCGAACGCATGAGCCTAGGGAACGATTTCAAGCAAATGAAGGATCTCGGGGACCCGCTGTGCCGGAAATGCGTGTTTTACCACGCGTTACCGCGCGAAGCGGCATCCCATTCTGGGACCTGTAACTTGAACCCCCCTCAAGTCGTCTCCCACGACGGGAAGCTCCACTACGTCTTCCCCTCCGTCGCCCCCGACTGGTACTGCGGGCATTTCTCACCCGATTAGCCCTATGGAAATTCCAACCCGGTACGACTTCAAGGCCACCGAAAAACGCATTTACCAGCTCTGGCGCGACCGTCATTGCTTCGACAGCGTGTACGATCGCGACGGCAAACCGCGTTCCCAAGAGGAAGCTAACAAGCCTCGCTTCACGATCGCGATCCCACCGCCCAACGTCACCGGGCGCCTGCACATGGGACACGCGCTCAACAACACGATTCAGGACGTCCTGATTCGCTACAAGAGGATGGATGGCTACGACGCACTTTGGCTACCGGGTACGGATCATGCCGGCATTTCGACCCAAACCGTCGTGCGCAAACATCTCGACGCGGACGGCATCGATTACAGGGAACTCGGGCGCGAAGAATTCATCGAGAAAGTCTGGGAGTGGAAGAAGAAGTACGGCGACATGATCTTGACGCAGCTCGAAAAACTGGGCTGCTCCTGCGACTGGCGGCGCACCTGTTTCACCATGGACGAGGGCCCCTCCCGTGGCGTCCGGGTTGTGTTCAAGGCTCTGTACGACCGGGGACTTCTGTATCGCGGAAAGCGCATCGTGAATTGGTGCCCGGTCGATCAAACGGCACTGTCGGACGACGAGGTGAATACCAAGGACGGAGGTGAGTCCGGCCATCTTTGGCACATTCGCTACCCTCTCGTCGAGCCGACAGGCGGCGTCGAGCATTTGACAGTGGCGACGACGCGGCCGGAGACGCTGTTTGGAGATGTCGCGGTCGCGGTCCATCCAGAAGATGATCGCTACCGCGCGCTCATCGGCAAACAGGTGCGGCTTCCCCTTCAAGGCCGACTCATTCCGATCATTGCCGACGACTACGTCGACCGCGATTTCGGCACGGGCTGTCTCAAGATCACGCCGGCGCATGACGGCAACGACTTCGAAGTCGGGGCTCGTCACGATCTCGAGCCCATCAACGTGATGAACGTCGATGCAACGATGAACGACGTTGTTCCGGAACCATTCCGCGGTCTCGACCGCTACAAGGCGAGAGATGAGGCGGTCAGGACGCTCGAAGAACAAGGCCTTCTCGACAAGATCGAGGACCGCATGGTGCCCATCGGACGTGCTCAGCGTTCGGGCGTTCCTATCGAGTACCGGCTTTCAGACCAGTGGTTCGTGGACATGAAACCTCTCGCTGAGAAGGCACTCGAGGCGAGCGGTTACCTCCGCGCAAGCGGTGCCGACGACTGGGAGAAAACGGGCGATAGCGGCCTGTTTTTTCACCCCCCACGCTGGGAGAAGATCTATTACGCGTGGCTTTCGAATATCCGGGATTGGACCATCAGTCGGCAGATTTGGTGGGGGCATCGGATCCCGGCTTGGTACCACAAACAGACGGGAGAAATTCTCGTCGACGTCGAAACGCCGACACCAGTGCTCGAGGCTCCGGACGATTGGGAACAAGATCCGGATGTTTTGGATACCTGGTTCAGCTCGTGGCTCTGGCCCATGACGACGCTCGGCTGGCCCGATGAGACCGAGGACTTCAAGCGCTATTTTCCGACGAGCGTGCTGTCGACGGGCAAAGACATCATCTTCTTTTGGGTGGCGCGCATGAACTTCTCCGCGCTCGAGATGGCCGGCAAGCTCCCCTACCAGGACGTCTATATCCACCCAACGGTCCTCGACGACCGCGGCGCGGTGATGAGCAAGAGCAAGGGCAACGGTATCGATCCGCTCGTGGTCATCGACGGCGCAACGACCGAAGACCTCAAGGGGCCGGTTCGTGAGGCACGGCCGCAAAACATGAAGGAGATCCTTGCGCGGATCGACAAGAACTTCCCCGATGGGTTCGAGGCGGTCGGCGCCGACGCGCTTCGTTTTACGCTGGTGCATTCCTGCTCAGAAGGACAGGAGTTGCGGCTCGCGCTTCAGCGCTTTAACGAGATAGGGCGGCGCTTCGTCACCAAACTCTGGAACGCGAGCCGGTATGTGCTTTTGTCGCTCGATGCCGTTCCCGGCCCGGAAGCAGGAGAAGCCGACTCGACGGTCGAAGATGATTGGATTGGCTCCAGAACCGCGTCGACGGTGCGCGAAGTGCGAGCCGCGCTCGAAGGGTTCGACTTCGCCCCGGTTGGTCACGCGTTGTACCGGTTCATTTGGAATGACTATTGCGATTGGTATCTCGAGCTGACGAAAGCGCGCATGAACGGAGACGACGGTGCCGCAGCGCGACGTGCCGCGCACGAGCTCGGGGTCACACTCGCGCAGATACTTCGAATGCTCCACCCGGTCTGTCCGTTTATCACGGAGGAGCTCTGGGGAACGCTCCTGGAGGCGATGGACGGCAAGGAGCTTTGGCTCGGCGCACGCCCCAAATCCGACATCCTGATCCTCGAGAGCGCACCCAAAGGCGAGCGGGAGCCTGATCCGTCGTTGGAGAACACGTTCGAGTCCCTTCAGCGTCTCGTCGGCCGAGTGCGAACAACCCGCTCCAGCGCGCGCATCGCCGAGAACGTACGCTTGAACGTCGCGGTCACGCCACTCGATGACGCGGTCGGGACATTGCTGACCCAAACCCGCCCGGTGCTATCGAGCCTGGCCAACCTGCAATCGCTAGAGCTGGTCGACGAGAAGCCCGAAGGTGCCGTAGCCGTCGTCGACCCCGCGTTCGAGCTGTTTATCGACTTGGGACAACACGTCGACGTCGAAGCCGAGCTCAAACGGATCGAAAAAGAATCCGCCGACCTCGAAAGGAAACTCGCCCAAGTGACGAAGAAACTGGACAATCCCAAGTTCCTCGCTGGCGCCAAAACCGATGTCGTCGAAGCCCAACAAGCCAAAGACAAAGAACTCCGCGAAATGCTGGAAAAGCTCGCCGCGCTGAGGAAAGACCTAGCCGGCTAACGCCCCTTTTTCCCGTGCTCTCCGTGACTCCGTGGTGAGTACCGCCCCCACCAACCGGCTATTGAGCCTTCGCGAGCGTGATCGTCACGGGCTCACCTTCGATCTCCACTTCGCTCGTCGACCCGTCGAGCTTGTCGACCAGCTCGACACACAAAGTCTCTTTCAGAAAGTGCTCGCGGCGGTCGGCGATAATCGATTCGATCGAGTCGGGACAATCGACCGCCAGTCGGATACGTTGGGTGTATTCGAGGCCGAGCTCTTTCCGAAGCGCCTGGACTCGACTCAGCAGCTCTCGGAAGATGCCTTCCTCGACGAGCTCGGGCGTGAGCGCCGTGGAGAGCACGACGACGGCGGATTGGTCGCCCGCGGCGGCGTAGCCTTCCTTGGCTTGGACGGTAACTTCAATGTCCTCGAGGTCGAGAATCAACGGATCACCTTCGATCTCAACCGTCGCCGTCCCGCGGTCGAGCAGCGACGCCCTCAAGGCACTGCCGTCTGCCGCGGCTAGCGCAGCTTTCACGGCCGGCATCTTTTTGCCGACTCGCGGGCCGAGCTTGCGAAAATTCGGTTTCACCTGATAGTCGATGTGCTCTTCCGCGCCATGAACGAACACAACTTCTTGAACATTGAGCTCCTCGGCAATCAGGTCCCCGTACTCACGCACGCGCTTTTCGATCTCGTGTTGTGAAAGCGTGATCTCTGCCTTCGAAAGGGGCTGTCGCACTTTGAGCTTGTTGTCGGTTCGAACTCGCAACCCCAGCGAGACGATGTCTCGGACAACCGCCATCTCCTCGTTGAGTCCCCTATCGATGCGCGCCTCATCAGACTCGGGGTAGTCGCACAGGTGCACGCTCTCCGGCGCGGCCTCGCCGAACGTCCCCCGAACCAGATTCTGGTAAATCTCATCGGTCATGAAAGGTACGAACGGAGCCGCCAGCTTCGTCACCGTGACGAGCGACTCGTAGAGAGTCGCGTAGGCGTCGACCTTGTCCTCATCTCGCTCAGATTTCCAGAATCGACTACGGCTTCTGCGCAGATACCAATTGGACAGCGCATCGACGAACGCCGTCAATTCACGGGATGCCTCGTACGCTCGATAGTTGTCCAGATGGTCGATCAGATTCCGGTTGAGCTGAGCGAGCTCAGAGAGAATCCAGCGGTCGAGAAACGAGCGCTCGGCGATAGGCCTGCCCGTCTCCGTCGTCGGGTCGAAGTCATCGATCGAAGCGTAGATCGTAAAAAAGCTGTAGACGTTTCGAAGTTTGATCGGGAACTCTTTTTGCAGCGCCCGTACATTGCCGAGGGAGTGTCGCTTGGAATTCCACGGCGGGTTGCTGGCGAGAAAAAACCAGCGAAACGCGTCCGCGCCGGGAGCCGGTGTGTTCGGGTCCTCGATCGAGACACGCTCATTCTCCGGAAGCCGCGGCACATCGGCCGGGAGGATGGACAGCCCACGTTCGGCAAACGAACGCCCAAGCTTGTCGCGCACGCCCTCAGCCAAAACGACAACGCGGCGAGGTAGTCCCTTGACCGGCTCGATCGTGTGCTCGATCCCGCCCACCAGAACCGACACACCCGGGTTCAGATCCATACCCTCGAGATCCTCCCGCGCGACCAGGGCGACGCCGTCTTTCGCAGTAACGTTCGGAGCATCGACGACCGCGAATTCCATGGCAACCTTTTCGAGAATCACCTCGGGCGGCGTGTAGTTTCCCTTCGACTTCGACTCTTTCTTGCCTTCCTTGTCGTTCACGTGCCCGAGAACGATGCACGTTTTATAAGGATGAGGATAGTCGTGATCGAAAACGAGCGACGAGATCATCAGCATCGAGTAGAACCACCCGCGCGTCTGGTCAATGGCCTCGACGATGTAGTCCGCCGGAAACGTCTCTTTGAACTTGTCGTGCCCGGTCCGCGGGTAGCCCCACTGGGCGAAGGGCATGCTTCCCGAGTCGAACCAGCAGTCGATCACTTCGGGAACGCGCCGGTAGACGCCCTCTTCTCCGGGTTCCGTGAAGGTGACGTCGTCGATCCAGGGCTTGTGAACCAGAAGGTGCTCGGAGAGATCCGGTCTCTTCTTTTTCTCCGTGTCGAATGACTCGAACGCGTTCGGATTCTTCTCCAAAATCTCGTCGACGGAAGTCGGAGCAGCCATCTTCCCGGTAACGTCGTTGACCCAGATGTTGAGCGGGGTCCCCCAGTAACGTTCCCGCGACAGCGCCCAGTCCACATTGTTCGCGAGGAAATCACCGAAACGGCCCTCTTTGATGTGCTCCGGAATCCAGTTCACGGCGCGGTTGTTCTCTATCGCCTTATCGATGAGTGCCGTGGTGCGGATGAACCAGGCGGGGCGCGCATATTGGATGAGGGGGTCATCGTCGGCGCGCCAGCAAAACGGGTACTCGTGCCGATAAGTCTCGTGATGGACGAGCGAGCCGCGCTCTTTGAGAGTCCGGACGATTTGCTTGTCGGCCGCCTTGACCCACTGCCCTGCCAACGACGGCACGTCGTCGGTGAACTTTCCGTCGGGTGCGACGCCGCAAAGAAGCGGCGCCTCCTCCGGCTTCGCATAATTCGCGATCACGGAACGATGGAGCTCATGATCGACCTCGCCGAAGGCCGGCGCTTCGTGAACGAGGCCCGTACCCTGATCGAGCTCGACGAAATCGGCCGCCAAAACCTTCCATAGCAGCGGCTCTTTTCCGCCATCTGCCAGAGCCACTTCATCGTCGCCGTAGCGATGGTAGTAGTCGTCGAACGGCGGACGATACCGCTTACCGATGAGCGTCGCCCCCTTCAGCTCCCGTACGACGGGCAGCTCTCGCCCGAGCTTGCCGGCGATTTTCTCGCGAAGCGCAGCAGCGATGACGAGCTTGCGCTCCCCATCCTCGACGACAACGTAGTCAACGCTCGGCTTCACCGCCGCATACATGTTCGACGGAAGTGTCCAGGGCGTCGTGGTCCACACGAGAAGCGCAGTGTCCGGCTCATCCACCAGCGGGAGCGCCACATAGACCGAGGGGTCGTCCACTGTCTTGTAGCCGAGGCCGACCTCCGCAGAAGAGAGGGCCGTGCCACCCTGGGCCCACCACCACACGACCTTGTGTCCTTTATAAAGGAGGTTCTTCTCGAACAGCTTCGACAACGCCCACCAAACACTTTCGATGTAGCTCTTATGGTAGGTGACGTAAGCGTCGGAGAGATCGACCCAATGGCCCATCTGCTCCGTCATCCGCTCCCACTCTTTCGTGTAGCGGAACACCGAGTCCATACAGCGCTCGATGAAAGCCTCGACGCCGTATTCCAAGATCTCTGCCTTGCCGTGGATGCCGAGCTCTTTTTCAACCTCGACCTCGACCGGAAGTCCGTGAGTGTCCCAGCCGGCCTTGCGCTCGGCGTAGAAACCACGCATCGTCCGATAACGCGGAAAGATGTCTTTGAAAACCCGGGTCAGGACGTGGCCGTTATGCGGCTTTCCATTCGCGGTGGGCGGACCATCATCCCAAATGAAAGTCTTTCGTCCTTGACGCATCTCGACGCTTTTCTCGAAGATACGGTTGGACTTCCAAAACTCGCGAACACGCGCCTCCGCCTTCGGGAAGTCGAGGATCGCGTCCGCCTTGGCAAACCGGGGCTGTTTGGCCATAAGCGTTTATCTTAGCGCAGAGCCTACTCGTCGCGGACGAAGCCCATTTTCTCCGCAAACGTCTGGGCGAAAGACCGCATCTCACCCGCCATTGCCGCATCGGACGTCGCGCGTTCGAAAGTATCGGCCATGGTCACGAGCGTCTGGAAGACAAAGAGCTTCATCTCATCGACGAGCATGTCCTGAGTCCAAAGGTCAATGCGCATCGCCTTTTTCTCTTCACTGTTCCAGACGGATAGCAGGATCGACTTGGTCTGTTGCGAGCTGTCATCCGCGGCGTCGGTCGCGCTCCATTCAATGGAAACCGGCATCAGGTCGGCGTTCAGAGCGACTTTGAAGCCGATCTCGGCCGTGCGTGCAGGGGGCTTGGTATCGCTCATGGCGGGCGGATCCTACCACGCCGGGAAAGCTACTCGCGGGGAACGAACGTCAGCTCGACGCGCTCACCGACGCTTCCACTCAGCTGGAAAACGACGGCATTGGGCTCGAGGGAAACAGCGTTTCCCGAGACAATGCGCAGGGTCCCCGGTGTGAGTCCGGCGAGCTCGAATCGCCACGTTCCCGGTTCACCGGACGTCGACGCGACGAGACCGGTTAGAGTGTTCGTCCCACGGCGTCCTCGCATCGAAAACTCCACGGGCCCGGAGGTGTCGATAGTGCGCACGAGCGTCTCATTCAGCAAAACGCGACCTCGAAGCAAGGCGGAGCCAGCTAACTGCGTTCGGAGCTCCACCGGAATCGACGCTTTCGACGCGACCGTCAAGTTGGCAGGAACCACAACATTCTTGTGCACCGTTGACGTATCACCGCCACGACGAGCTTTGAGCCTAAAACGAATACTTTGATCGCCCACGCAATCGGTGTTTGCCCAGGTGTGCTCGAGTGACGCGGGCCCGTCGGATAACTCTACCTTTCTCCACCGATTGTTGAGGTCGAGCGTCCATTCGTAGCGGTCGACCGGCAAAGCGACACACGTCGCGTCAACCCGGACACGGCAGGTACCGAGGACGGCTACGGTGAAGCACGAGGCGTCGAGTGCCGGAGTCGTGGTCGTGGGAGGAGTCGTCGTAGGTGTCGTCGTCGAGCCGCCGGGCACAGTCGTCGTCGGCGTGCCCGGAATGGTCGTGGGCGGAGGGTTCGGACCGGAGCCCGTGGACGTCGTCGACCCGGTTGGCACGATAGAAGTCGTTACCGCCGATGATATCGGCAATGCGGCGACGACGGAGGTGGTCGTAGCGCTGTCCGTTTCCGCCGACAACACCGCGAGTCCCGCGCCGCCGGCTGCCGCGGCCGCCGCGCCAACCACGACCGCAGTGCCCGCACCTATTCCGCTCCCCACACCCGAGGCAATTCCCGTTGCTGCGATCGTTCCGACAATACCGGCTGCCGTAAATCCGGGGGGGATCGCAGGCGCGCCTCCGAGCGTTGCCCCAACAGTGATCGCTGTCCCGCCCGGAAGATAGGCAGCGGCCGGCTCCTGACGACATCGACCCTCGATATCCGCCTCATATTCCCGCGAACGGGCTGTGTTGAAGGCGGAGTCCAACGCCTCGACGTAATAGATCACCTTCGGCGTGTCTTCAGAAGGCTGGGGAAGGATCCCCACATACTGGCCGTCCTGGTACGTCATCTCGACGTAGTAAAATTCCCGATACAGACTCGACCGGAAGTACACCTTAGCCGTCTCGACGTCCTCTCCGGGGTCGATCCCAGAAAGGACCACGACGAACTCACCAGGGCGCATGCAGTTGAGTCCCGAGTGAACAATCGTCGGTTGGGCTGCAACGTTCGTCGCGGGAACAACGACTAGAGACAACCACAATCCAAGCCAGCGCAAAACCTTCAGAATAGTTCCTTTTCTGTGGCTGGTTTTTTTCCGGGGGGCAAAAAATTTACTCCGATTCGAGTCCCCTGTCAATACCTCTGACCAGAGAGCACCTCAGTTTTGAAATCTCGGATGAGCTGAGAGAGGAACTGATCGAGCGCTGCTGAGTCTCGGTCCGGAGCCGCGTAGACGAGCGGCTCCGCGTGATCGAGAGCCTGCCTCGCTCCGACAATATCGCCTGTTAGGACCCGCATCGCGCCGACGATAACGAGCAATTCCTTGCGCTGAGAGTCAGCGGCGCGTTCAAGAATCGCCTCCGCTCGCGCCAAAGCGCCCGCCCTGGCGCGGTGGGCCTGACTCGCTTGACCGGACTCCGCAAAATGATACCCCGCGATGCGGTCGAACTCACACCAGAACTCGTCGTCGCGTTCGAGAACTTCGTACACGTTGCGCGCGATCTTCAACCGAATCGCCATCGGGATCTCGTAGTACGGCACAACGGCACCCTCGAAGCTTCCTTCGCGCTCGAGCATCGCCGCCAGCTCACTGATCTTGCGCGCAGGTATCTCGGCGAAGTCCTGCATGTAGGCCGTCAAATGGCACCGGCGACACGTATAGAGAAACGTATCGGTCGTCGCGGGCCAAAACACGTACTGGAAGCGGGACGGGTCCTGATAAACGTAGGTCCCGAAACTGGCAGGAACTTTGAAGACGTTGGCGGTGCCACAGACCGGGCAGGTCACGTCGACGTCGATCCACGTCGCCGGGAACACGAGCGTCGGCAAACACAGCAGCAACGCTACCGCCAACACCGATCGCGATCTCACGCTCGCAGTCTATCGTAACTCCGTGCTGGGCAACCAACGTCGACGGCGGTGCGGCGTCAATCGAAACTGAATCGTTTCGTCGTCGCCGACACAATCTCCGCTCCAATCCTGAATCAAGCTGGCGGGGCCATTGGGTTATCGATGCGGCGCCATTTGTTAGCAACATCGAGGACCCATTCCTAGCGATCGACCGGCATGTTCACCCACGTGGCATCCACGCGGACCCGGCAGTCACCGAGCACTTGAATCGTGAAGCACCCAGCAGTGAGCGGCGAGAGAGCGACCGTCGTCGTCGCAATCGGTGTCGTCACAATGGTCGTGGTCGGAGCTCCGATCGTCGAGCTCGCGCTGCTGCCCGTCGATGTGGTCGAGCTTCCGACGTTGTCGCTGTGCCCTCCGGTACCAGTGAAAGCTCCGCGAACCTCCGCCGCAGAGCCATCAAGAGGAAGCGGGAGTTCTGTGTCTTTATCGAATCTGTACGGCGCGCCGACCAAGGCGCCATGGCTGGCGCTCAGCGAGTCTCTGCGGTCCAAGCGCGGGAAGCCTCGCGCGAGTCGATACCGAAAGTTATCACCGCGCCACGGCGCCTGCGACGGCCCCCGCCGAGTCGAGAAGTGTGTGGCGGTTCTCGATGGCGCCCCTCTTGAACATCTTCAGCATCCAACGCCACATCGGGTTCCCGACGAGCCCCGTCTCGGACCAATGCACAAGAGTTGCTTGATCTTCCGGTGTCAGCTCGAGGGTGCGATGGGACACCAGCACCCCCATGAAATCGACATCCATCTTCACGCTCAGGGGAGCTTCGACCTTCGTAAAGGTCCAATGCTCGAACACATCCTCGCCCGGGAAAGCGAATCCGATGTGCATACCGACCCCAGCCTTTGGACCGTCGAGATGCCGCACCTCGAACGCCTCTCCCCTATCCTCGTTGGCGCGCTTCCACCAGGCCTTGATGCCGTCGTAGGTCGTGGTCAGCTCGTAAAGTTCCTCGGAAGACGCGTCGACCCGATGCTCGAGCTCCAGCTCGATCTCGGCTGGAAGGAGGTAGCCGGAGAGCACGAACAAGACCGTCAACGCAATGGCGACAGCGACCAGAATCCCGAGCCATTTGAACCAACGTTTCATCGCTGGATTGTACGACACCCATGCCACGATCGTCGGCTATCAGATTGGGTCACTGTCTGCCGCGAAACACCCAGGGTCGCGACTCTAGAGGCCCTTGCGTGCAATGGCCTTACGGCCCGCCCCTACCCCTTAGCCCTCTAAGCTACTGCCTACTCGAGCGTACTGGGTTTCCGCGCGGGCAGAGCTTCGCGTGCGCTTTTCGCCTGGAAGTGGTGATAAGATGGTGGATGTCGAACCCCCAACCGATTTTCGGCCGGCCGGTGGCGCCGCCGAAAGGTCAACTTGGCGCGCCCTCAGGGGCGTTCATTGAGCGTCAGTTCTTGCATGAGGGTTGATATGTTCGCAGAGCACTTCGGGGTCCGCGAGAACCCGTTCTACTCCCTTTCCGACCCGGACGCCATATTTCCGAGCAGCGAGCTGCGCGAGGCAGTCCAGCACTTCCTGTTTGCTCGCGAAAACCGCGACGCCATCTTCCTGCTCACCGGGGAGGTGGGAACGGGAAAAACGACGGCAATCCGCGCGGTCTGCCGGGAGCTTCCGCAGGACGCGCCGATAGCAACTTTGTACTACAGCACTCTCGGCCCGGACGAGCTTCTCAAGGAGCTCGTTATCGCCTTTCGGCTCAAGAAGCGCACGCGCGAAAGCCGGTCGCAGAGGTTTCGGCGGCTCGAGACCGCGTTCAGGGACTTTGTTCAGGCGGGAAGCCTTCCGTTGTTGATCTTCGACGAGGCTCATTTGCTCGACGACGCCGTGCTCGAGGAAATTCGACTGCTCACGAACCTTCGGCACGAAGGCCACCCTCTTCTCCAGGTGTGTCTCGTCGGGCAAGCGGAGCTCGCGGCGCGGCTGCGGCAGCCGAGCCTCCGGCCCTTACGACAACGGATCAGCGTGCGCTACGCTATGCGGCCCTTGGGTCTCGAGGAGACGGGCGTCTATCTCATCGAGCGTGCCCGAGCCGTGGGGAGCGACACCCCACACCTGCTCTTCAATGAAGCGGCGTCACGGGCCATTCACGAGCTGAGCGGCGGAATCCCCCGCGAGATCAACGTCGTGGCGAGCCAGGCGATGCTCAACGCCTACATCGATGGCGTTCGCGTCGTTCACGAGGAGCACGTTCGTTCCGTGCGAGAGGACTACGGGTTCGAGGGTGTTGTCCCTCCCCCTCCCCCGAAGGAGGACGCTGACGTTTCCGAAGAGGAAGACGGATTGTCTACACCCACGTCGACTGTTTCGCCGGAGAAAAGTGAAACTGAGATCGCGGTGGAGGTTACACGCGTGGAGCTCGCGCCGCCCGAGCTCGATGCACTCGCGACAACGGTGCCCGTCGAGATCACCGAAACCGCGAAGCCTTCGGTTGCACGATCGGACGTGATGCGCGCCGTAGCGACGGTTGCGGTCGCCGCCCTCTTTGCGGTGGCGCTGCTCTTCGTTGCAAACCGGAGCAACGAGCGCATATTGGTCACAACTCCCGAGCCCGGCTTGACGGGTACGCTTCACTCTCCCCCGGAAGAGACCGTGAGCGCAAAGACCGAGCCGCTTGCGGGGGTTGTTCCCCCGACGACGGAGGGTGGGCCGACGACAACGACACCGCGAGTTGTGGCAGAGCTCGAGAAGAAACCAATCCCGGCCGAACCTGATCTCCGGATCGCGGATTCTCGAGCCTCCGCCGCGATTCCAGGGAGCCTGGCCGAGCGCTTTCCGAGTACGCTCGAAGTCAGAAGTGTTCTTCCCGCGGTCGCTTGGCTCGACAACGAGCGGCTCGGCATGGCCCCAGGTCGCTTTGCGCCAGTTGCGCCGGGCCACTACCAGCTGAAGCTCGACGCAGGTGACGGGCGCATGTTCGAACAAAACGTGGTCGTCACGCCCGGCTCGACGACCTACGTGCACGCCAATTCTTATTCTCAGTGAGACGAAAACAAGCTTAGCTCGAATTGCGCGACACCTAGACACTAGTATCTCTTCCTCATCAAATTCGATGAAGAGCCGGACGAATAGGGTCCTCAGAGAATCTTCTTCAGTTCCCTGAAGAACGCGTGATTCTCTTCTTCGCGACCGTATGAAACGCGCAGATAGTCTGGAAGGTTCCACGACTCGCCGTTTGAGACCAGGATCTTCCGTTCCCTCAGTTCACGATGGATGGCCGGTACCCTCTCGCCCAATTCGATGAGTATGAACGGCGGCACTCCCGATACAGTCTTCAGCCCTAAGGTCTGGGCTTGCTGTTCATAGTAGACGCGGGTTTCTTGTACATACGCCCGTGACCGCTTCACGTGCTCCGGATCGCTCAACGCACCTTGCACGGCGCCAAACGCTACTATGTTCGTGCTGCCTGGGCCGCACCCAAATTTCGCGATCTTCTTCAAAATATCCGGATGGCCAAGTCCGTAGCCACAGCGAAGTCCGGCTAGTGCCTGGGCCTTGGAGAACGTCCGGGTCACGAGAACATTGCGGCGACCCGCCTTGAGCAAGTCGATCCCGGTCTTCCATTCATCAGGATGATAATCGGCGTAAGCCTCGTCGAGAACGAAGAGGATATCCTTGGGCAGAGCATCGGCGATGGTCTCGATCTCCGCATAGGTCAAACTCGTGCCGGTGGGATTGTTGGGCGTGACCACCACAAACAGTTGCGTCTTGGAATCGACCGCGTCGATCATTTTCTTGATGCCGTAGGCATAGCCTTTTTCTTTCAGTAGCTTCAGCCGTGTCACGGTATTACCCATGGCGTCAGCTACTGCCAAGCCCCCTCCCCACGTCTCCAGGGTAGAGACGACGTTGCCCCCATCACGCAGGTGGCTGATCGGTGCGAGTCTCTGTAGTTCCGTGGAACCGGTCCCCATCAGAATCCAATCTTTGTCGATCCCGTGATACTCAGCGATCAAGGGCGTGAGCAAGCCACCTAGCGCGTATCGGTTTGCATCCCGCAGTCCAGCGTTTGCGCCTTCGACGGCTTTGGGCGAGGGACCGAGCGTATTCTCGTTAAAATTCAAACGAGCAGCACCCTCGGGAAAACCCATCGAAAGATCGACAGCCCCTCCTGTCGCTGCTTCGCAATAATCAGTATCGAGACCCATCAAGAACGGTATGGCCGTTGCGGCAATAGACGATTGTCCTAGAAACTGACGACGCGAAAGACTCATAGCGTTCTCCTTTGACGTTTGCCCGGCTGATGTTCGAACCGACGACTTCGAGAAAGAAACCATCCAACGATGCCGCCGGATTGAAGAAGATTCCCGAGCTCTGCGTTCACCGTCTAACCGGTCCGGAAGGCCTCAGGTCGCTGCGCGTTCTCCGGCCAGGTTCACTGAGCGAACTTCTCATGTATTGCCTGACTGTGCAAGAGTTGAACTCCTGGCGCCACCTTCAAGCAGTCGTCCACCCCGGTGCTCGCGACCTCCAGGAGGTTTCCCAGGTGCTGCGCGAACCACAAAGCTCTCGTCTGTCTATTGCGGCGATGGCGGTCGCCTTCTTGCTCGGGTGCGGTGTGCCTCGGGTACTCGCGACGGCCACTCACGGCCCGCCACCCCCGCGCACCTGGTGGGATTGGCGGGAACGGGGGCTGCGAGCGGGGTCGCCGTGGGGCAGTTCGAGGCTGCCGGTGGAGGTTTTAGACCGAGACGCACTGGTGCCCGGAGCCCGCGCGGGTGAAGAGGCTGTGTCTTGAAGATTGGCGGTGACGGGTGACGCCACTCACTCGGGAGCGGTGTAAAGAGCAAGCATCATCAGCCGACGGCGAGCGTACCCTCCGTGCCAACGCAAAAACGTCGGGTTTTCCGATAGTCGGCGCGCCAGCGCCGCTCGGTGACCTGCCCCTTTTTCTAATACGACCCGAAAGCAGACGACCCACGAGACATAGCCATCATGCGAAGCGTTCCCGAGCAAACTCAGCTGGTGCTAGATTGCCCAGCGACAAACTCTTTGCGTGGCAACGGGGAATACGGCTTCGACAAGAACGTCGAATTCTCTGACGGTTCGTCTCGAGTAGCGGCCACGACGACCTCGGCTAACGAAGGGGTAGACGAATGCGAACGACCGTGCCCTCCCCTACGCTGCTTTTGATCTCGATGTCACCACCGTGGCCATGGACAACGCTTCGGCACGCAGCGAGTCCGAAGCGCGCTCGAATGGTTCGCGACGAAGCGAAATCGATGTCGAACAACTCCGCGACGTCTTGCTCGTCCATTCCGCGACCGTCATCACTTACGGTGATCGCGACCCCGTCACCTTCGGTGACCGCGGAAACATGAACGGTGCCGGTCTCGTCGATCGCTTCAGCGGCGTTTCTGATAACGGTCGTAAAAGCTTGCGACAATCGCGCGCCGTCGCCGTCCACCATCAAGCCGGGCGGCAAGTCCACCTTCAGCTCGACCCGATCGTTGAAGTGCGGCGCGATGAGGCGCGTCGCGTCCTGAACGCACGACGCGATGTCCACCGGTTGACGTTTTGCCCGATCCAAATGCACGAACCGCGAGATCGACGACATAACCTCGGACAATCTCTCCCCCGCCAGGGTCGTCAGCTCAATCGAACCCTCGAGCGCTGCGACTGCGCGTTTCGCCGACTTCTGGCGCGCGAGAGGATCTTCGGACGCAAGAGCTTCGCGCAACATCGAAACCGCCTTCGACGCCGTGGCCGACGCACTCCGGACGGCGCCTAACGGGCTGTTCACCTCGTGTTCCACGCCAGCGACCAACTGCCCGAGCGCCGAAACCTGGGCTTGCAGCACCATGTGCATTTGTTCTTGCCGCATCTGATGCTCACGTTGCTCCCGCTCGACAACTTCTCGTACCGTTGTTCGCGCGCCGGCGGTAATCCACACGAGAGCTCCGCCTCCCATCAGAATGATCCACGGTTTGAGGAACAGATCGTTCACACCTTCGCGCAAACCCACCGCAGCCTCCAAACCACCGGGAAACGTCTCGAGCCGCGGATCGTTGATCGCGATCAACGCCAGCAGCAGATGCAATCCGGCGGCCACGATGGTCATGACCGCGGGGTACAGCGGTCGCAGCGCGCCACAGTTCAAGATGATGAAGCAGAACGCGACCAGACCGAGCTGATGACCGAGCAGATGCACGAGCGGGCGGTCCGGCGCCGTGAGAACCAAATGCCAAATCACCGGGAGGGCGCAAAGCACGAAGCTATCCAGTACCACGCCACCCAGCCCCACGAATTGAAGTCGGACCGAGGTCACCAACAGCCGGGACAACCACAACGACAAAGCGAAGATCGGCAGCAAGACGATACTGCTCGCGAGTTTCTCCTCGAGCTCGCCGGCGACGAGCCAGATAGCGAGCGTAGTCACGATTGCGAACATCGCTCGGGCGCGCATCGTGACGAGAAGCGCTTTGCGCTCTCGCTGGAGCAGTAGCTCCTGACCCATATCGCGTACCGCGTCTGCCATCAATACGATCCCGCATGAATGTAACCCACCGAACACGGAAGCACGAAGATTCTCTTGCTCGACTGCTCTCCCGCGATCGCGCCCTGGCTTGGCTGGACTGGCATCCGCCGACCCAAGAAATGGGAGAAGACTCGAATATGTTGAAAACAGCCGCTGACTCACACGGATAAATACCTAAACAACAACATGTTACGGATACCCCGCTTCAATCCGAGCACACGATTTTCGCCTGTATCACGTTGTGGCAGAAAGACTTACAGCCGCCACCATTTGACATCCACTCTTCATTCACCTACACTCACAGCTCACCCCGGGCCGCTCGGTGGGGTCACGTTTTCTCAACGTTCATCTTTCAAGAGAGGTGCGCCCAATGACCGAGTCGACCTACAACGATACCGTTATCAAGATTTCTGAGCTCTCCAACGCCGAGCTCGACCACGAACTAGAACAGGCCGCCATCTTGAGCGAAAAGTCCGAGATGCTCGTCTGCTGCTATCTATCCGAGGTGCGCGAGCGAGGCGCTTTCCTGGAGTTCGGCTACTCGAGCATTTATGACTACGCCCACGCCCGCTTCGCGTTCGGTCCGCGCAAAACCCGCTATCTCGTTGCCCTCGGACGCAAAGTTCAAAAGCTTCCTAAAATTCGAGAAGCGCTCGCGAGCGGCAAGCTCGGTTGGTGCAAAGCGAGTCGTATCGCTTCCGTGGCCGCCCCCGCCAACGAGGTGATGTGGCTCGACTCCGCGTTGTCGCTCACCGTGCAACAACTCGAGCAGCGCATCAAAGACGGCACTGATGATCTCTCGTCGACCCTCCATCTTGTCCTTTCGAATGAGCGTCGCGTATTGTGGGAGAACGCGCTCGAGATCTACCGCCGGCGCGCGGGTGCCGAGATATCGCCGGTCGAGGCGTTCGAGCTAATGCTCGCGGAGGTGCACGCAGAGTGGGGCTACTGTCTCAACGATTCATTCGAGGAGGGCGACAAAATCAACAAGGGCAACGAGGACGAAACACGGGCGAGCGAAATGCCGGATGCCGAAGAGAATGAGCCCGCTCGCGAAGAACCGGTGTGCAACGACCCAACCGAATCCACCGATGTCTTCCCTTGGGCCGAAACCGACGACACGAACGGGGCAACCCAAACGAGCTTGTTCGAGACCGAGCAATCCGCGGAAGAGGACTTCTCGCAAAATCCAAGCTATGAAGCCCTTCGCAGCGGCATCCTTGTACGCGACGGATGGAAGTGCACCTACCCCGGCTGCGCCGCGCGGGCCACGTTGCACGTGCACCATATTCGATACCGAAGCCGCGGCGGGGGTGACGAGCCATGGAACCTCACCGTCGTCTGCAGCTTTCATCACGACCTCGTTCACAAGAACCACATCGACGTGACGGGACGCGCGCCGCACGCGCTCGCGTGGTCGCCGCCGCGATTGATGCAGGCGGTGTTGGATCGCCGGCGCAACAACCCGAGCATCTGGCTCGGCGATCTCGAAGTCCGCGAGTGGTCGCTCGAAACGCGCGCGGCACCGGCCGCCATCGTCACGTAGCTTCCTCGATCAACGGTTTTGCAGCCACCGATCGAAAGGCATCGATCTGCCTACTCGAGCGTTATTCCTCTTTCGCCCCGCATCACACGCCCCAATCTTTGCTTCGAGACGGTGGTGACGATTCGAGCGTCTCAGAACCGCCGGCGCTCGAGCTGGCACACATGTGCCAAAGCCTCTGATGGATCCCTGGTCCGAGATAGGCCCGAGGTAGCAGCAGATTGTCCTTGACCGCGTGGAAACCGTTCGGCCAGGCTCACGCTGTTATCTGGATCGGTGACTCGCCGAATATTCGGCGGAACTCGCGGCTGAATCGCGACGGACTGGTGTAGCGGACGTCGAACGCAGCTTCGCCCTCGACTAGGAGCCCTCGAGCTTCGTGAAGGCGCATTCTCATGACGAATTGAATCGGCGACATCGAGGTCGCGCGTCTGAAGTGATCGTGCAGAATCGAGGAGTTCATGCCCGCCCTGCTCGGCGATCGCCTGGATGTCCAGAGCGTCGCGAAAGTTGGTTTCGAGAAAATATATGACGCGGGCGACTCGGTGGGCGCTTCCGACACGCAATACGAAGTCTCTCAGTTGGTATCCCCAACGGGACTTGTACCCTTTTCCACGAAACCCGAAACAGCATCGACGAAGCCTTACGTCATTCGCGGATTTATCTGGCGACACGAAGCTGCGTAATCTTCAAGGCGTCGTTAAAGAGCACTTTATCGAAGGTCGCGTTTTCTTCTTTGGCTCGAAAGTTGGTGCCTACTTCAACGTCCGAGATGCTCTTCCCCACCGTTGAAGTGGCTTCGGTGCAGGGCTCGCGTTTGGGGGCGAGCAGGATCGGCACTTAGCGCTGGGGAACACAGCTGGTAGAGTTACCTGCCACGCAGGCGAGCGTAGCCGACGAGGCCGACGAACCCGGTCCCTGAGGAGGAAGATGGTGGAGGGCTCTGGGACTTCGGGGACTGCAGCGAGGAGAGAGTCAGTCGTAAGCGTGTGGCGCTACTGATGGAGCGGCAACGGACAGCATAGAGTCTTCGGCAACGTTATGCGTTGTCTTGAAACTGCTGCGGCTTCGCCGTTGTCTTCGCAGCGCTGCCGCTCAACTCACGGTCACCGACTACGAGAGAAAATTGGCGGTTCGTAGTACGGAGAGCCGGCCTGGAGTCACCTTTCAACTGAACCGGAACACGGTCACACGCAGGAGGGGAAAATGCACAATGTGTTGGAGTACATCCAAGCCGCAATGCCGGCGTTCATTACATTTGGGCCAGTTTTCCTGGTGATGGGGGGCAAGGATGTAAGGCGGACACGGATCCTCCGCTACCTCGGCGCCATCATGGTCTGCTGCGTGCTGATGACGCTGTGGTTCGTGACCAACCAGCAGAAGCGTCAGATTGAGCTAATGCAGCAGCAGATCGAACATCTTGACGCGACGGATCGCTGAGCGAGTCGGTGGTCGGGAACCGCAGGTGAACTCGAGGCTGTGCTCATCACGGGGACCAGGTGCAGGGGGCGCCATCACGGGGACCAGGTGCCAACCGATCGTCTGGAGCGCGCGGCGAGGCAACTCTTCTTGCTAGATCTTCACGCGTGAGGGAGGGAAAGCAAGCAGGATCTCGCCTAGCGGGCGCGACGGCAGTTGAGGAACCTCCCGAATCGTTCGTCCAGCGCGCGAACCGCTACGTTCGGACGGAGTCGAATTCGGGAAACGCTTGGTATCCTCGACGGGGGTGAGCCCTTTTAGCGCGGGTCAGCCACTTACGCTTGCTGGGTCAGTGGACGCAGCGTAGCGAAAATCACTCGCATCCCCGAAGCCATCCGTCGTAAGGTTACCCTCCATCATCATGATTGGCGAAATGTGAGCAGCCTATGCTTCGTTCCGTTACAAGAAGGAGAGAGCCCCAGGTTTGAAGAGCCGTCACCGCATTCAATTCCCGTCAAAAGACGTTCGAGAACTTCCGCAAGACGAGGCTTATTTCTACCTCATTGACGAAGCGCGAAACAAAACGAAGATCCGGTTGCACGAATACGAGCGAATCTATCAGATCCCCGGGTTATACGAACAGGTTGTCTACGAACGATTGCAATGCCAGTCGCCGGCCACGGTTACCAGAATTCTGAATCTCGCGCTCGCGCAATCGAATCAAGCTCTCAACGAGCTAAGGGTTCTCGATCTTGGCGCTGGCAACGGCATGGCGGGCGAAGAATTGAAGAAACACGGTGTGTCAAGGCTTATAGGTGTCGACATTATTCCGGAGGCACGCGCTGCCACCGAAAGAGATCGACCGGGTGTCTACGATGATTATTATGTGCGCGATCTCTGTTCTATCAGCGATGATGAGAGAGAAGAAATTGCTACGTGGAGTCCGGACTGTCTGATTTCTGTTGCGGCTCTCGGTTTCGGAGATATCCCGCCACAAGCATTCCTAGAAGCGTTCAACATTATCGCGACTCACGGCTGGGTCGCGTTCAATATTAAGGAAACGTTTCTCGATAGAAGCGACGATTCCGGCTTCTCAAAATTGATCCGTGAGCTGATTTTTTCCGAGTACCTCGACCTGTATCAACTCCAACGCTACCGACACAGATTCTCGTTGGAAGGCGAACCGCTCTACTATTTCGCACTAGGCGGAAAGAAGAACGGCGACGTGTCACCGTCGTTCATCGAAACACTTCACCTTCCCAAGTAGTCCCAACGTGATAATGGAGGCGAGCGCCGTGCGCAGCTCCATCAATATGAGGGAGACCTACAAGGGACCGAGCATATTCGGCCCGAAGACACGATGGGCTCTTTTTTTGTAGCTCTTGGATCTCTTGGATTTTCCCTTTTCTATAGGACTTGTATTGGTTGTGTAGATTCGCCGTTCGCCCTTTTTATAGGGGTTACATTGGTTAGGGAGATTCTTTTTTATAGGGCTTGAATCACTTGAATTTTGTCCCGATTCGACGAGGCTAGCCGAAAACGCTCGACCGTCGATCGAGTCGGAATAAATCCAACCCTCGCTCCTGGCGCGGCTTTTCGAACTTCTTGCCTATTGCCGGATTACGAGCGGCCCAGACGTGGAGAATACAGCTGACCACCGCACCTGTACTTGCGAGCAGGGAGTGTCTCCCAGGCAGAATCCGGCGAACGTCTTTCCGACGATCAATAGCAGGGCGTTCGCTTCGACGTGCGCGAGCTTCACGGCAAGATTCTAATCTGAACGGTGCTTCCTATCGCGATTTGCAACGCCGCTCAAAAACGTTTGAATGACCGTGTCAGTTGCCGGTACGCATCGGCTGGACAGCATCTCCGGATCAACAGAATTCCAACAAATTCCGTGCGCGGTTCGCCGACCAGGGCCCTGAATTCATGAGGGAGCAAAAAGATGTTAGGCGAGGTCTCGGAGGAACTTCCTGCAACGATCAAACTCTTCGGGATGGTCCTCTTGGAAACGTTTTCTCTCGGTCCCGAATGACGAAGAATAGAGTTTGTAGACGTCGCAGATGTTGCAAAATTCCTGTTTCTTCGCGAACGTTCCCTGGACCTCGCCTCCGCAGTAAGTTCCCGCGATGATCCAGCAGGAATGCCCATAGTCCGGGTAGGCCGGGCAAACCCCAAGGGAACTAACGTTGTTTCCGCCTTCTTCGCGGCCACAGGCTTTGACTTCCCAACAAGCTTTTAGCATCGTACAACTATTCTGACTGGCTTTCTCCCTGTTGTCAAAGCGGTTCCAAAGCGTCCAGGAACATACGAGGGTCTGGGAATCGCGGTCGCCGAAGCTCAACGACGACCTACTTCGGGCGGCTTGTACGCGACCGACTCCCGCTGAACCCGCGCTCAGAAAGCGGCGAAGAACATATGCCCCCCCTCTGTTCGGTTCGCGCTGCGACGTTCATAATCGTTGTCACACCACCGGCGCGGCCGCCAGGTCTGGTAGCTCTTCATAATCGGGATCATCCTGAAAGGCTCGGGCCTCGCGCAGAATTTCGTCGCGTGAGTTTCGGGCGCATAGTTCCCCGTAATCGGGCCTGCCGGGTTGGAGAGGCTCGGAACAAAACTGTTCGATGGGCATTCCGAGAGGTTATCGATCAACTCCTCGTGGTGGTCTTTGAACTTCTGGCCGGTGGTCGCAGCGGCATTCGCATCCGTGCTACTGAGCGAGGCATTGAGAGACGACGCCATTTGGGACAGTATCTTGGGTATGCGGTGTGTCTGATACTCGTCTCGCACTACCGACGCGACGAAATGAACCCGTGCTGTATCCACCAGTCCTCCAATCCAAGAGACTCGCGCCCCCTAGGTGCCCCCTATCGCGGCCTTGTCGTGCCCCTAGTTGCCGTAACTTATTGATTTAAGTGGTCGGGGCGGCAGGATTCGAACCTGCGACCCCCTGATCCCGAACCAGGTACGATCTCGGAGTTAATGGGTGGGCTCGTGCGGCCAGTCCCGCGCTTGCGGCTCGGCGAACTACCCAAGAATTACCCACGACCTTTTTCGCTTCTCGCCTATCCCTCGTAACTCATTGATTCTATTTGGTATCCCCGACGGGGACCAACCGAATTGTACTGGCCAAGATGCCGGTGGCGGTTTAGAACGAGACGTTATTCGGCAATGAACGCTACTGGTGTCGGTAGTGAACGCTATTACTTCGTCACGAACATGCGAGCCTGTAACTCCTTGCAAACATTAGAAAAGCCGCTGCTAGCCGCTGGCCAGGCCAAGGAGCTAGGCCAAGGCCCGTAAAGGCCTACAGCGCAAGCGCTACTAGGGTAAATAGTGGCTGCCTGGCCTTCGGTGGGCGGGGATGGCCGGTGTTGCGGGCACCCGCCAAAGGTCTTGGGGCGTCCCGAGGGGATTCGCTTTGTATCCGCGAATCGAAAAAACTGTGTACAACTGGGAAGTTGCGTGACGAGCAACTCTGCCTGTTATGAAGTCTAGTCGGTCTGCGAGCGGGACGTCCCGAACGAATCCTTCGAGCGACTCGGGACGCGCAAAACGTCTACCGGCTACACTGACCACGGAGCTTGGCCCATTCCGCCTTCAGCTTCGCCAGCCGGTCGGCCTGATACGCCGAATGGTTCGTTGGCCTTTCCTTACGCGGAATGCGCATGGAACGTGCACCCGGGGCCGGCTGCCGCTCGATGTTTCCTTGGCCGTCCACCCCGGTCACCATCCCGGCCGTACTGCGCGGCCGCTCGGACCTGGTCGGGCGACTCGGCCTCGTGACCTGAGGCGCTCTCTTGACCTGTGCAATCTCTTTTTCGACTCTCGCAAGCTCCGCGCATGCCTCACTCGAGGCGGGCGATTCGCCGACTTCGGTGGCAGAGCTCGCAGTCTCGCCACTCGAGGACGGCGGCGCTGCGCTGGCCGCGCTCCCGGAAACCGAAGTAATGACCCCGGTTGCGCGAGACAGTTCCGCATCGTCGACGACGCGCACTTCCTTGTCTTGGTTCGTGTCGCGGCGCTCTTTTTCTTTCTTCGCAACGTCCGCCAGGCTCTGCGCACTCGAAGCCCCGGCCAGTCCAACGACGCACGCGACGTATAGTGCGTTCTTCCAGATGTTCATCACCCGCATGTTCATCTCCCGCTCCTCCAACAAGTCGACGCTTCTTAAATATTCTATTCGTGTCCCTCTCTATTAGCCAGTACAAAATCGAGCTAAACACATAGGAAATCCGTGATTGGGAAATAGTCACACGTCGATACTTACCTATAGAATCGGCAAAGGAGAGGACCCATGAAAAAGGTAGCGCTCCCCAAGACCTCCAACGCGATCATCGCAACCTTCGTCGTGGCTCTGTCAGATATCGTCGAGCGGTAGAATAGTGACAGTATGGTTCGACGGGTGTGGTTGTTTCCGTTCCTAGCTTTGCCGCTGGCAGCGTTTCATTGCGGGCACGGTTTCCCGCGGGTCTCGAACACGCTAGAGCGACCGGTCGCAGTAACAGTCCTCTACAGGAATGGGCCATCGACCTCCTTTGAGCTGCCCCCGGGCTCAAGCGCGATCGCTCCTCCGGAGGTTGTCGTGATAGATGCGATAGAGGTGCGAAGCGGGGAGGAGATTCTATTCACCCTGGAGAAGGGAGAACTTGAACGCCTGAGGTCGAATCTCCCACCCGGAACGCGCGTGATGTGGGAAATCCACGAGGACGGCGTGACACCAACCGTCGCGCCGGAATAATTTGGTATCCCCGACGGGGTTCGAACCCGTGTTGCTGCCGTGAAAGGGCAGAGTCCTAGACCACTAGACGACAGGGACACAAATTGTCTTCGGTGCGAACCGAAGTTTTGGTAGGCCGTGCTGGTCTCGAACCAGCGACATCCTGCTTAAAAGGCAGGCGCTCTACCAACTGAGCTAACGGCCCCAAACCAGAGATTTTAGGGCGTTCTCGGCGATTCGTCAATATCGGAGACGTTTTTCTACGCCGCCGGGTTCTTTTTGGGCTCCCCGAACCATGAATCGAGCACGGATTTGCCGCTCGTCCCCATGTCCTCGATGGTCGAATGGCGTTCGGGGCCGGTGGACACCATTTCAACAGGGGCGCCGCACAGCTCTTCCAGGGCCTCGAGGTAAGCGCGAGCGTTTTTGGGAAGGTCGGCGACCCGCTCCAGCCCGGCGGTCGGTGTCTCCCACCCAGGAAGCGTTCGGTACACGGGTTTGCACTCTTCCAAAATGGACAGCTCGCCCGGGAATTCCTGGATTCGCTCGCCGTGATAATCGTAGTGCGTGCACACCTGTATCTCGTCGAGACTGTCGAGTACGTCGAGCTTCGTGATCGCCAGCGCGTCGAGCCCGTTGATCCGGTTCGCGTAGCGCACGACGACGCTGTCAAACCAACCGCAGCGGCGCGGGCGTCCGGTCGAAGCACCGAACTCGGCTCCCTTCTCTCGGATCGTTTCGCCGAGCTCGCCGAGCATTTCGGTCGGAAGCGGCCCCTCACCGACGCGGGTGATGTAGGCCTTGGTGATGCCGAGAATATGGTCGATGGCCTTGGGGCTGACGCCGGCGCCAGTACAAGCACCGCCGGCAACGGGGTTGGAAGAAGTCACGAACGGGTAGGTGCCGTGGTCGATATCGAGAAGAGTCGCCTGGGCGCCTTCGAACAACACGTTCTTGCCAGCAAGAATCGACTCGTGCACGAGAAGCGAGGTATCGCTGATGTGCGTGAGTGCTTCGGCGGTGAAGCGTTTGAGCAGCTCCTCGCATTCGGCCAACAGCTTCGGCGCGTCGGAGGCGATGCCGAGCTGCTCGGCCTTCTCGCGAACGATGTAGTCGAGCTTCTCCTTCAAGAAATCCGGGTGCCGCAAATCGCCCACGCGTAAACCGCGGCGGCCGATCTTGTCTTCGTACGCAGGGCCGATGCCGCGACAGGTCGTTCCAATGCGACGGTTTCCCAGCTTGTCTTCTTCTCGTTCCTCCTGCAGCCGGTGGTACGGGAGAATCAGATGGGCGCGATCGCTTACGAAAAGGTTTGCGCCAACCTCGATCTCGAGGCCACGTAGCATCTGCACTTCGGTCATGAATGCGTCGGGATCGACCACACAACCGTTCCCGATCACCGACGTGACACCCGGGTGAAGAATGCCGGACGGGACGATGTGGAGAATGAACGTCTGGCCGTCGACCACCACGGTATGCCCGGCATTGTGGCCACCGCCGTAGCGCACCACCACGTGCACCCGGCCGGACAATAGATCCACATACTTCCCCTTGCCCTCGTCACCCCACTGGGTGCCGACGACGACAACGCTCGGCATTCACATCTCCTGGCTGAAAGTCACAAACCGTAAGTCTAGCAAATCGTAGGCTATCCCAACAGGTGCCGCAATGGCTTATGATGCGCCCGCAATGACACCGTCACCGCTATTGATTCCTCGGCCAGAGCTCGAGCGGACCCTGCTCGACGAGTTGCAGCGAACCCCTTTGCTGGCCCTGGTCGGGCCACGGGGTGCGGGGAAAACGACGGTGCTCGGCCAACTCGGACGGCATTGGCGGGGTGCTACCGCGTTCGCTCAGCTGGATCCCATCGCGTGCACCCCTGAGGTGCTGCACGACGAGCTTCGTCGGCTCGCCGAGTCCGTCCTCGATTCGACGACCCGCAAGGGGCGCGGAAAATCTCCCCTAAAATCGCTTTGCGCGGCCCTTCGAAAGCGTCGCGCGGATTCGCTTCTGCTGCTCGACGATGTGACGGAGGTCCGTACGCTCGCGTCCTACCCGGACGTGGATCGACCGCTGGAGAGCGTCCTCGAGGCACTTGCCGGCGCGAATCAGCCTTGCGTCGTAAGCAGTCGCTTCGGGTATTGGATGCAGCGCCACTTCCCAGAGCTCCCACTCCAGTGGGTACCGCCATTGACGGTCGAGGAGCTATCGGCCGCGGGTGTGGCCGACGCGGAGCTGGTGGTAGCCGCGACCGGCGGCATCGCCGTGTACGTCTCGCGGCTCGTGGACAGAGGCGATGTCGAGGCCGCGCTCGCGGACGAGCTTCGATCGGGCGGCAGGATCGAAGCGGAATGCCGCGCCACGATGGCGGAGCTACTGCACCGGGCGCGCGGGTACGGGGCTTGCAAATCGGTCCTCCGGGTCCTCGCGGAGGAGCAAGGCTTGAACTTGACGGAAGTGTCGCGTCGGCTCGACAGAACGCCGGGGTCTACGCGGGACTACCTAAGGTGGCTGGAAGAGGTGGATCTGCTCGTCGTTCGGGAGAAGCGGTATTTTTTCATCGATGGGATCTTGAGGCTTTGGGTGCGGATCGATTGGCAGGGGACGCCGCCGAGCGAGGAGGATGTTCGTCGGGAGGTCGAGGCGCATCTCGGCACGCGGGGGGGCGAGCGGGTGGTGGAGCCTTTTACGTTTCCGGTGGCGCGGTCGGAGAATCTTGTGGAGATCGATTAAGGTGTTTCGGGTTCGGAGTCTCTCCCCCAGCGGGGGAGAAGTGAGTCAGCTCAAAACACTGGCGCACTGCGCCCGGGAGAGGTTATTCATCAAGGCCCAGTAACCCGCGGATGTTTTCTTCTAGTTCGGCTGGGGCGGTGGCGGGGTCGTAGCCAATGTGCCGTTTGACGATGACGCCCTGGCGGTCGACCAAATAGGTCGTTGGCATGGCAAAAATCATGAACTCGTTGTCGACGTCCACGGTGCTGATGACGTTCGTGTAGCTCACGCCCAGATCAGCGAGGTATTCGCCTACTTTCTCGGCCGAGGGCATGCGGTCGTCCACGTGTACGCCAACGACCTCGAGGCCTTCTTCCCCATACTTGTCCTGGAGCTCTTGGAAAAACGGAGCCGATTTGCGGCACGGGCCGCACCAAACCGCCCAAAAGTCGAGCACGACCACTTTGCCGTCCATCTCAGCGAGCTTGACCACTTCTCCGGTTATGGAGTTGAGCTCGAGGGCGGGCGCTTTTTTTCCGAGCAGGTCTTCCCGGGCACCGGCATCCATCGTCATGACGCGGGCGAGACCGAACATCAACAGCACCGCGATGGCAATCCAGAACCCTTTTTGATTCGTGGAATTCATGCCGATGCCTCCGATACCGCTTCTGTGGTCTGCGTGTCGGATTCCTGCTCAGCGAGCCAGCGCTCGCTGTCGATTGCCGCCGCGCAGCCGGTCCCGGCAGCAGTCACCGCCTGACGATAGACTTTGTCCATCACATCGCCACACGCGAAGACACCTTCGACCGAAGTCCTCGTTCCTCCGGACGCGACAATGTAGCCCTGCTCGTCCGTGTCGAGGGTCCCTTGAAACAGGTCTGTGTTCGGTCGGTGGCCAATAGCGACAAAAAGTGCTCCGACTGCCAGCTCCGACTCCTCACCCGTTTTTCGGTTTTTGATCCGAAGTCCCGTGACCTCGTCCTCTCCCAAAACTTCGGCGACTTCACTGTCCCACAAGAACTCGACTTTCTCGTTCTTGAACGCGCGCTCTTGCATGATCTTGGAAGCGCGAAGCTCGTCGCGCCGGTGGATAACGGTCACTTTCGTCGCGAAGCGCGTCAGGAAGAGCGCTTCCTCCATCGCGGTGTCCCCTCCACCGACGACGGCGATCTCTTTGCCGCGGTACAAGGCGCCATCACAGGTCGCGCACGCGGACACGCCGCGATTTTGCAACTTCGTTTCGGACTCGAGGCCGATCCATTTCGCGGCTGCACCCGTTGCAACGATGACGGCGTCCGCGGTGTAGCTTTCCTTCGCGGTTTCCACACGGAAGGGACGCTGGGACAGGTCGACCGACGTCGCGTCCGCATAGAGGATCTCAGCGCCGAAACGCTCCGCTTGTTTGCGGAAGAGCTCCATCATGTCCGGGCCGGTCACTCCCTCGGGAAAGCCGGGGTAGTTCTCGACGTCAGTGGTCAGCATCAGCTGGCCTCCGGGGATCCCGATCTTCGGGTCGGCGCCCGAGCCAGCGATCACCAGCGGCGACAACTCGGCGCGCCCGGCGTAAATGGCCGCCGTGTAGCCGGCAGGACCACTTCCTATGATGATGACGCGTCGGGTCTGCGTCTCGGAGTTCTCAGTCATGGTGTTTCCTCGATTTCAATATTGTCCAAATCACGCGGCGGAGGTCCTCGGACCCCACTCCACATTAACAAACCGCGCTCCTGTAAGCCTATGACCAACTTCATCACTTCAGAGCGAGCGCCTGGCTGGGAATTGTAACGCAACCCGGCGCGCGCCGAGACACCGTGCTATTCTCCCGGACGTGGCCACCGTGTTTCGCCCCACACGCTCCAAAGGCCAGTGTTTTCTCAAGGATCCACGGTTCATCCAGCGCATCGTCGACACCCTTTGCCCCCTCGGGGGTGAAACCCTTCTCGAGATCGGAGCAGGCGAGGGCCAGTTGAGCCTCCCCGTTGTCGACGCAGGGGCGCGGGTGGTTGCGGTCGAGACGGATCCGAGGCTCGCCGACAAACTCCGAGCTCTCGACACTCCCGGGTTGGAGCTCGTCGAAGCTGACGCTCTCAAAGTCGACTTCGACCAGCTTCTCGATGAGCGAGGGCTCGAACGCATTCGCGCCTACGGCAATCTCCCCTACTCGGTTGCCGCGCCCATCCTGCTGCGTCTGCTCTCGAGTGCCCCACGCTTCAGCACGCTGACGCTGATGTTCCAGAAAGAAGTTGCCGAGCGACTCGTTGCTCAGCCCTCAACGAAGGACTACAGCTTTCTCACCGTGATCACGCAGCAGGCGGCTCACGCCCGCATGCTCTTCCGCATCCCACCCGATGCGTTTCGACCCAGGCCTCGAGTTGTCTCGGCCTTGGTCCAGCTCGAGCTCCGGCACGCGGAGGCTCCGGATGTCGGCGACATCGCGGTGTTTAGGTCCCTGGTCCGCGGGCTCATGACGCATCGGCGTAAGACGATCGCCAACAACATTAAAAGGCTCACCGCCACCCCTTCGTCCGAAACGGTCGGCGTCGCTGTCGATGCGGTCGGAATCGACCCATCACGCCGAGCAGAAACGCTTTGCGTCGAGGAGTTTGCAGCGATTAGCCGAATTTGCGCAGCCGGGTGTTGATTTTCTGGTAAGATTGAAGCGATCTCTGAGCTTCAGGAAGCTAAACCCCTATCACTAATGGTGAAAACTGTCGAGCGTAGGTCTACAGGTAGCTCTTTGGATATCGCCCCGCTCGGAGGGCTGGGCGAGTTCGGGATGAACATGATGACCTACCGGCTCGACGAGTCTATGGTCGTCGTCGATACTGGCATCATGTTCCCGGCAACCGAGCACGCCGGCGTTGATCTCATCCTCCCCGACACGAGCTATATCGAGGAGCACCTCAAAGGCCTCCAAGGGATCGTCCTCACGCACGCCCACGAGGACCATATAGGCGCCCTACCCCATTTCGTTGAACGCTTTGGCGTTCCGGTCTACGGGACAAAGCTCACGTTGGCCATGGTCCGGAAACGATTGATCCAGCATAGTCTGCAGGACAAGGTCGAGCTCGTCGAGATCACCCCAGGCGCGCATTTTTCGATCGGAGCGTTTGACACCGAGCTGATCCACATGACGCATTCGCTCGCCGATGCGGTCGCCGTCGTTTTCGACACCCCGGTCGGCAAGGTCCTTCACACCGGCGATTTCAAAGTCGATGAGTCCCCACCCGTCGGACCGCCGATCGACTTGAAGCGGCTGGCGGCACTCGGAGACGAAGGCGTCATGTGCATGCTCTCCGACAGCACGAACGCGGAGGTTTCCGGCCGGACAGGGGCGGAAGCGTCGGTCGGTGAAGCGTTCGAGACGATTATTCGCGACGCTCCGGGCCGGGTGTTGCTGTCGTGTTTCACCTCGAGCACCCATCGAATTCAAGTCGCCATCGATGTCGCCGTCAAGTTCGGGCGGAAGGTCGCGCTCGTTGGCCGGAGTATGGTCGAAAACGTCCACACCGCCATCGATGTCGGTTATCTTCGCGTACCCGCCGGGGTGCTTTGGGCGACCGAAGATCTCGGCAACATCCCAAAGTCCAAGCAGCTCGTCATCACCGCAGGAAGTCAAGGCGAACAGCTCTCTGCGCTTTCGCAAATCGCGAACGAGACGCACCGCTTCATCAAGCTCGACCCCGGCGACCGCGTCATCCTCTCCTCGCGCATCATCCCCGGCAACGAACGCTCGGTGAACCGGGTCGTGAACAAACTCTTCCGCATCGGTGCCGACGTGATCCAACCCGGAGGCGCCAAAGTTCATGTGTCCGGTCACGGAAGCGCGGAGGACCTCGACATGGTCCTGCGACTCGTCAAGCCTCAGTCGTTCATCCCCATCCACGGCGAGTGGCGACAGCTCTTCCACCACGCCAACCTGGCGCGCGAAGCCGGCGTCGACCCCGACGACGTTTTTCTCGCCGAAGACGGCGACGTTGTTCGCATCGACGACGCTGGCGCTCAGATGGTAGGCCACTTCGATACAGAACCGGTCATGGTGGACGGAAGCGGACTCGGGCTCGTCGAAGACTGTATCGTGCGAGATCGACGACGGCTCGCAGCCACCGGTGTGATCGTGCCCATGGTCTCGCTCACTCCAGGCCGCCGTCCTGAAGTCTCCGACATTCTGACTCGCGGGTTCATCGAGAACGAGAACGCCGAGGCATTGCTCTCCGAGGCACACGACGCGATGCTCGCCGCTATCTCCAAGCTTGCGGACGACGAGGCGGACAACGAGAATGCAATCGAGGATGTCGTCGAGGCAACGCTCAAGAGATTTTTTCGCAAGCGGGGCGTACGACGCCCGGTCATCCTTCCCGTAGTCGTGCAGGGCGAGGAAGAACCGTGAGCGCAACGACGGCGATATGGCTCGGAGTCGTCCAAGGACTCACGGAGTTTCTGCCCGTTTCCAGCTCCGGACATCTCGTGATCGCGCAGCATTTCATGCGTGACTTCGAACAGCCCGGCCTCCTCTTCGACGTCGTGCTGCATCTCGGGACTCTCGGCGCGGTGATGGTCTATCTACGACGCGAGGTGGCGCTCTTGCTCTCCGGACTCAAACCGGGCTCCCTGGGCACCCCGGGGCGTCGCCTCATCACGCTTTTGGTCCTCGGGACGATCCCCACCGTGATCGCGGCACTTCTGTTCAAAGACGCCATCGAGGCGAGTTTCGAGAAACTCTCGGTCGTCGGGATCTCGCTTGCGCTCACAGGCGTTTGGCTTCTGGCGACATCTCGGGTGACCAGCGGGACACGAACCCTCGAACACCTCGATGCGAAGGACGCTTTGTTCGTCGGCCTTTGTCAGAGCGTCGCTCTCGTACCTGGCATCTCGCGCTCAGGCTCGACTATCGGAGCCGGTCTTACCCGTGGCCTCGCTCACGGCACGGCGGCACGGTTTTCGTTTCTATTGTCGATTCCGGCCATTCTCGGAGCGACGGTGTTCAACCTCAGGGACGCAGCGCTCGTGGGTGGCGATGCTTGGGTTGGCTACGCCGTTGGATTCCTGACGGCCTTCGCCATAGGCTATGGAGCTATCGGCATTGTGATCAAGTTTCTAGAAAGCCAGCAGTTCCATTTGTTCGGCTTCTATTGCCTCTTAGCGGGAGGAGTGGTCCTTGTCTACGTCGCGCTCGGCAACTCGTAGAAGCGAAGTCGAGAGCTGGGTCCCTACGGAGCGGCTCTCCGAAATCATTGGCGTTTTGTTGATGGCGTCAGCCCTCATGTTGGCGGTGAGCCTGCTCTCACACGTTCCAACCGATCCGGCCTGGTATTTCAAAGAGACCATGCCGCGGCCCACGGAGAATTTGATTGGGCCGGCGGGGGCTTTTCTCTCAGAAGCGTTCCTCCAGGTCTTCGGATTGGCATCGTACCTCCTTGCGAGCTTCGTCTTCCTCGCAGGGTGGAACCGCTTCTGGTGTCGCCCCATCGATTCGCGCACCAGTAAAGTGGTTGGACTGGCAACGCTCGTGTTGAGTTTTTCGGCTCTTTTGGCACTCGCCCTCGGAGAGATTCCGTTGAGCGGTCAGCTCGCTCCAGCGGGCGGAGCGCTGGGGCAACTCCTCGCTTCCTATCTCGTCTCGGTCCTCAACCCCATCGGCGCCTTCATTCTCTTGGTCACTATCTGGTTCACGGCCCTCACTGTGGCCACGCACTGGTCGCTCAGCAACAGCGTCAAGTCACTCCGATCGTGGCAGCGGCGAAAGTCGAGCGAGCTGTTGACGGCCTTTCATCACTACCGTGAGCGCAAACGCAAAGAAAAACTTCGCGTGCGCGTGGTGAAAAAGCACGCGAAGCAGGCGCAGGTCAACAAAGACGAGGACGAGGCAAAAGTCGTCGAAGAAGCGTCCAAAGCCAAGGTCGTCGCCAAAAAAGCTCCGATCGCGGTTTCAGTCACGCCACAAAAACAAGAAATTCTCCCCTTCAACCCGAAAAAGGGGCGTTGGAACACACCGCCGTTCGGAATCCTCGAATCCCGGCGCGATGAAGTTAAAGCCGACGAAAAATTGTTGATGGAACGGGCGAAGCTCCTCCAGCAACGCTGCCGCGAGTTCTCGGTTCAAGGGTCGGTACAGCAAATCCACCCTGGCCCGGTGGTCACCACCTTCGAGTTCAAGCCCGACGCAGGGATCAAATACTCCAAGATCACGGCGCTCGCCGACGACTTATGCCTGGCGCTTCAAGCAGAGTCCGTCCGTATCGACCGGATCTCGGGCAAGTCGACCGTGGGCATCGAAATCCCCAACCTCGAGCGTGAGACCATTGGCCTGCGCGAGATTCTGGAATCCGACGAGTTTCAGTCGAGTGCATCCCGACTGACCATGGTGTTGGGCAAGACGATCGACGGCGCCTCCTATGTGAGCGACCTCGCGCGCATGCCTCACGTGCTCATCGCGGGCGCGACGGGAAGCGGCAAGTCGGTTCTTCTGAATAGTCTGATCTGCTCGATTCTCTACAAATCCACGCCAGACGAAGTGAAGCTGATCATGATCGATCCCAAGCGGATCGAGCTCGGCGTCTACCAGGACATCCCTCACCTTCTGACCCCTGTTGTCACCGATCCCAAGAAAGCGAGCGACGTTCTCAAGTGGATCGTGTGGGAGATGGAGAACCGGATCAAGATGCTCGCCTCCGAGGGAGTGCGCAACATCGACCAGTACAACAACATCATCCGCGGTGCCGTCGAAGCCGGAGAGGCCAAGGAAGACGAAAACGGCGAGCCGCTGCGCCCCCTTCCCTACGTGATGGTGATCATCGACGAGTTCGCGGACTTGATGATGGTATCCTCGTCCGACGTCGAAGACTCGGTCACCCGTCTCGCGCAGATGGCTCGCGCCGTCGGGATCCATCTCGTGCTTGCCACGCAGCGGCCCTCGGTCGACGTGATTACAGGAATCATCAAAGCGAACTTCCCGACGCGCATCGCGTTTCGGGTAGCATCGCGCGTGGACTCGCGCACGATCCTCGATGCGAACGGTGCCCAACAGCTCCTCGGCCGGGGCGATATGCTCTTGCTCCCGCCCGGCTCGGCGAGGCTCATCCGCCTCCATGGCCCCTTCGTCTCCGAATCGGAAGTGGGCCGCCTGGTGGCGTTTTGGAGGCGAGAGGGCAAACCGGAGTACAATCAGGCGATTCTCCAAGCACAAGAAACAAACGAGATCCAGGCTTTCGAAAAAGACGAGCTCTATGAAAGGGCGGCACGAATGGTCGTCGAAACGCGGGCAGCATCCACGTCGCACTTGCAGAGACGGATGCGTCTCGGCTACAGCCGCGCTGCCAGAATCATGGATATGCTCGAGGCCGACGGAATCGTCGGCCCCGCGGAAGGCTCGAACCGGCGCGAGGTGCTCGTGCCAAAGGACTATTTCGATGAGGTGGATCAGCAACTTCGGTAGGGCGAGCTCGCTCGCCGTCGTGTTGCTCTGGGCTCTGTCTGTCGGAGCGACCGGGGCGATCGCGGCCCAACGCTCCGCCGCGGCCCTGTATAAGGATGCGCAGACGGCCGAAAAGAGGCTCCACCAGTCCGCGACCCGCCTGAAGAAAAAGTCCGAGTGGAACAAGGTCTCAAAGCTGTACCGAAAGGTGGTCCTCTCCCATCCGCAAAGTGGCTACTGCGATGACGCGCTCTACTACGAAGCCGAGATCCAGGTCGGAATCTATCGCCGCTTCGCCGACCAATCTGCCTTGCAGCGAGCCCTCGACACGTATCTCCTGCTCGCCAACGGCTACCCTTCGAGCAAATGGACAAAACGGGCCCGCCTCTCGCGGGGCAAGCTCATGCTCGAGCGCTCCGACAGAAAGAACGCGAGCATCGAGCTTCGCAAAGTGGCGAAGCAATGGGCTAACTCGAGCGAGGCGGCCGAGGCAAGGCGCCTCATAGAGAACATGTCGGTGCCTCGACGCTCGGCGAGTGAGAGCTTGCCTCCGGGCGTCGTGGGCGTTCGCAACATCCGCCATTGGTCCGATTCCAAACGCGAATACACGCGTGTCGTCATCGACCTCGACAAAGACGTCAAATACCGTCAGGGGCAGCTCGAAAAACCCGACCGCATCTATTTCGATCTGATTGGCACCCGCGTGACCAAAGCCCTCGCGTCCAAACCGTTTCCGGTTGAAGGCGATTTCCTGAAGCAGATTCGCGTCGGACAGAACAAGCCCGATACCGTGCGGGTGGTGCTCGACTTCAAGAGCATCAGCGACTACAACGTGTTTTGGCTCCCGGATCCGTATCGACTCGTCGTGGACATCTCGGGGGAGAAACCTCGGCCGTCTCGCGCTCCTGAAGCGCTCGTCGCCGCCGAACCAACGCCGCGTGTTATCTCCCCCGCCCGGACCGACACGACGTCACCGGGCTCGCCCGAGCCGGCGACAGCCGCATCTTCCGAGCGCGCTGAGGTCGATCTGCCGCCGCCACCCCGCGCTGACGGGGAGCACTCGCTCGCGCAGCAACTCGGTTTGGAGGCCCGCCGTGTGATCATTGACCCCGGACACGGAGGACACGATCCGGGAACGATGAGCAAGAAAGGACTTCGCGAAAAAGACCTCGTGCTGGACATATCGACTCGGGTTGCGGCGCTGCTCGAGGACGAGGGATTCGAAGTCTTGATGACCCGCACCCAGGACGTGTTCATCCCTCTCGAAGAGCGGACTGCGATCGCGAATTCCAAAGGCGCGGATCTGTTCGTCTCGATTCACGTGAACGCGAGCCGGAGCTCGAAGCCGCGCGGAATCGAGACCTACTATCTCAATCTCGCCACGACTCCCGACGCAGCCGAGGTCGCGGCTCGCGAAAATGCGTCCACGACGAGACGGTTGTCCGAGCTCAACGATCTTTTGCAGAAAGTCATGAACAATAGCAAGATCGACGAATCGAAAGAGCTCGCCCGACACGTTCAAGGCACTATGGCCACCAACCTCTTCGAATCGACAAAAGACTCGCGAAATCGCGGTATCAAAGCGGCGCCGTTTTACGTGCTCCTCGGCGCGCGCGTCCCTTCCGTGCTGGTAGAGGTGGCCTATCTGTCGAACCGCAAGGACGAGGAGCTACTCAAGTCCGCCGCTTACCGGAAAAAGATCGCAGAATCTATCGCCAAGGGCGTCAGAAGCTACCACGGCACCCTCGTTCGGAAAACGAGCCTCGATACCGGAACCCGCGTCGCTGGCCAATAGTTGCTAGAATGGACGCGGATGCGCCACCTAATGACCTTCCTCTGGGCTCAAACAGACCAACCGGCGATTCGCTATTTCACGCTGAAGAACCCCGACCCCGAGCCCTCTTTCGTTTGGTTCATCCTGAACGCCTTCTTCTTCGTTGCCGTCGTGCTCGCCGTAGCCTTTGGAGTCGGCATTGCCTTCGGCGGATTCCGTTTCTGGCTACTGCACAAATTCCCCAACAACTGGTTTAACGGCGACGACAAGGACGACCCCGCCAAAACGTTCCGCCTCACCGACTAGTTCCGCCAACTGCTTAACGTGCCCGTGTGCGTGCCCGTGTGCGATCTTGACGGCAGCGGTCGTCGGTGGTTTTTTCAGCGGATACGGATTTGGGCTCGGATGACTCTTCCGTCGGGGGCGGTGGCGGTGACGATGTCGCCGTGGCTCAGGCTCCGAGATAGTCGGAAACGGATGCGCTCTCGGGTTTGGGTCCAGCCTTCGCCGCGGCAATCGCTGCACCACCCGAAAAAGTCCAACCCGTTCCCACCGCACCGCTCGCAGGTGCGCTCGTTGGCTGCCTCGAGCACGACGTCGCCACCACGTCCGGCTTCTTCGGGCGACAGGACGATGTCGAGGTGCGCCGGAGTCCGAGGGGCCCTCGGCCGGATCTCGCGGAAAGGAGCCAAGGGCTCTTCGAAGCCGCCGGTCCAACTCACGAGAGGCGGGGCGTTGTCGTACGCCCGACGTTGGACCGCGTCCGAGAGCACCTCGTAGGCGTTCTGGATGGAGCGGAACCGAGAGCTGTCGCCAGGATTGCCGCTATCCGGGTGCACCTGTTTGACCAGCGTCCGATAGGCTTTTTTGATCTCGCCATCAGAGGCGTCTCGAGCGATGCCCAGAGTGTCGTAGTGACTCACGAAACGGTCGACTTCGCAGCGAGCGCAGCGCCGGCCTCGACGACGCGATTGCGACCGGCGTCTTTCGCTTGATAGAGGGCCTTGTCGGCGGCCAGCAGGAGGCTCTCGGCGCTCTCGGCGTGTCCTGGAAACATCGCCATCCCGACGCTCACCGTCACATTCTTCCGAGGGCCGCCCGGATGAATGCCCGCATTCTCGAGCGACGCCCGAAGGCGCTCGGCCGATTCCAACGCCCCGGTGGCGCTCACTTGAGGCAGCAGCACGACAAACTCTTCACCGCCAAAACGAGCCAGCACATCCGCTTGGCGCAAACATCGACCGAGCGTCGTCGCCACTTTTTTCAAGACGAGATCTCCCATAACGTGGCCGTAGGTGTCGTTAAAGCTCTTGAAGTGATCGATATCGAGAAGCAGCAGGGCGAGATTCGAGCTCCCGCGATCCGCACGGGCAAGCTCACGCTTCAAAGCGCCTTCGAAGTAGCGCCGATTGAAAAGCCCGGTGAGGCCATCGGTCGCCGCAAGATTTTCGACCCGCTCGTAGACGATCGCGTTTTCGATGGCGACGGCCGCCTGGTTGCAGTAGATGCGAAGAAGTCGCAGCTCGCGGGCGGTAAACGTTTCGCCCTCGCGGGTGAGAAACAACGCTCCGCAGACTCGCTTGTGGGCTCTGAGTGGAACCGCAAGAAAACCGGCACCGGTCGTCGGCCGCTCCTTGGGGTCGAGGATGGGCATGCCCGAGCGGCGCTCCATCCGAATTGCGAGCGGCTCCTCGCGGGCCCGCAAAACCCAGCCTGCCCATGTCGGCGACTCGAGGGGGAACGTTTTTCCGAGAAGCTCTTTGCGGTGTCCTTCCGCCACGACGACGGAGAAATCCTCGTTGCCATCGGCCATGAGGCACACGCTGCAGGTATCGAACCTCCCCACCTCACGGGCGTAGTCGACGACGTGGCGTAACAGCTCGACTAATCGAGACGATCTCGACAACTGCTCGCTCGCCTGCAACAGGCCCTTGAGCTCGAGCTCCTCGACGTAGTGTTTTGCTTGGCGGCGAAAAAGTGCCTGAGCCTCCGACATCTGCGAGGCCACAGCCAGGGCCATTTCGCGCCGCTCTGGCTCGAAGTGCCCAGGGGGATCGTTTTCGAGCACCAGGATCCAGGGGGGCTCGTCCCAAATCCGAATAGGGATAGCGAGGACCGATTGCACCGCGACTGAGTCGAGCCACCACGGGAGCCGGTACGATGCCTCGCCCGAGTCGAGCAAGACGGGCTCTTCGGTACGCAGCACTTCCGCAAGGAAAGTGCCCCGCACGTCGAACTGCCTGGGCTCGACCTCACCCTCGGCGGCAAGACGCACCCAAAACGTGCCCTGCCCCTCAGCCACTTGAAGCAGAACCGCTCGCCTCGCATCGGTCGCTTTGGTGGCGAGCTGTAGAAGAGGCTCGAGGTGCGATTCGAGTCGCTGCAATTGCTCAGCACGACCGACGCGCTGTCCGTCCTCACTCAACGGCGAGACAGCGGCGTCGTCGTCGGCCCCGGCCCCGAGCTGTTTCAGCCCGGCATTGAGACGCAACAGTCGATCTTCGGCCCGCTCTGCCCGTTCTCGCTCGGCCCGCTCCATGTAGTTGTAGCCGACGACGGCAAGGAGGAACAGCAAGGAGAGTCGGAACAAATCGGCGGGTGAGCTCTGGGGCGCAATCAGGAAATTCGAAGCTTCGAGACACAACACCAAAGCAACGAGCAACACGACGAGGCGACGCGAGAACGCCACCGATGCTAACCCGCCAAGCACGAGGTACAAACCCTGCCAATAGGAGCGCGCTCCGCCCGTGAGTTGGACGATCAAGTTCACTCCACAAACGAGGAAGACGAGCAGTGCGATCTCGTCCACTTGGCTGTGGTGTTTTCGCACGTAGTGAAACGTGGAGTACGTCAGGCCAATGATGAGAAAAGCCACATAGGCGAGGCGGGCGACGTCACTCGCCGTCATCGCGGTACCGACGTTGATGGCCGCGTCGCGAACGAAAAGACCCGCGGCGCTCGCGGAAACGACGGCCAGCGCCGCCGCGTAGATGACGACGGCGCGCACGCGCCCCCCGGAGACCTGAGAGAGCACGTGCTGTCCGGCCGGAGTCATTAGGTGGCTCGCTCGGCGGCCTCCTCGCACTCGAGCAGGGCTCTCGATAGCGCGCCCGTGAACCGTTCGACGAGCGCGACCGTATCGAACTGGATCGCGCGTTCGATTTCCGGGCGAACCGCCTCGGCGTCTTCGAGTCCGAGAGTGATGGGAGGAAAACCCGCGGACACGGCGAAAAAACTCGCTACCAAGTGCGCGGTTCGGAAATTGCCGTGCGCAAACGGTGCTATCTCGACGAATCGGGCGAACCAGAGCGACATCCGAGCCGCACAAAACATGTCGCGTCCGCTCTCTCCGGAAAGCCAGTCGAGGAGGTTGAGGAGTTTCGCTTCGATGAACTCCGGCGGTGAAGGTCGGGCGTTTTTGAACTGCGGCGAGATTTGGCTCGCGCGAAAACTCCCGTCAGCGCCCGGAGAGGCGGTGCAGTGCACCTCGCGAATGAGAGCCAGTTCGAGTCCGCTCGCTTCGACGGCCGCCGTTTCGATCGTAACCAGGGCCCGAAGCTGTGCTTGCACGAGCTCGCCCGCCGAATCATCGGCGGTAGCAGCCGCGCCAGTAAGCCGAAGAGTCTCTTGGGCACATCTGAGACGCAACGCGTCCAGCGCCAATTTATAGGAATCCTCGGGTGACTCCAGAAGTCGCCCGAGACGTCGCTCTAGGGCATACTCCGGCGCTTCCCGCTTTTCGGGATAAATCGGTAGATCCGGCATTTTTCCGTGTGATCTTGAGTATTGTACCGCAAAGGCTGGGAAAATGCTTATTTCAGGGGGGTAATACCACCGACTCAGGGGCGACGGAACGAACGGAAACCCTCTGAGACGGCGTATTTCGCGATTGGGCGTCTAGGCAGACGCACTCCTTCCGGCGCGACCCACTCCTCGATCCACATGGTGTCCCATGCGCTCGATGATGTGGAGAATCTCCATCTGGAGTCGTGGATCACGCGACAGGTGTCGGAAGGCACGGAGAAGGCGATGCTCTTTCGGGTCCAGCGTGTCGTCGTCGGAAGCCGGTTCGACCGCCAACAAGAAATAACCGATAGGCACTTCAAGAGCAC
>CAMYKY010000033.1 GCA_947259165.1 uncultured Acidobacteriota bacterium
GGATGATGACGCGACAACGGGCGGGTTTGCGGTGGCTGGCGTGTTGCAGGGTTTCGAGTACGAGGCCGGGGTCTACGGTTTCCGTACGCGTCTATCGGGGCGGCCAGTGGCGACGCGGTTCGGATCCCCACGCGAGAGCATCACCGGGGCCCTATGCCGTCGCGCGGTTCTTTCCGGGCCACGCTATCGACGGAAAAGAACCTATGTCCTGTCGGACACTAATACAGTCGCCAAGTAGAACAAGGTTCCGAGCGCTGGTTGTTGTGGCAACTGCTCGGCAACCTCCGCCCTGCACACTAATTTCAAGGCACGGATTGTCTCAGGGATGTTGGCACGGAGGGGATCGAATGTTGGTTACGCAGGGGGAAAGTGGATGAGTACCCGGGCGAGGAGCTCGAGCGGGTTGAGGAGCTCGTCGCCTCTGTTTTTGGGCAGATGGACGACGCAGTTGCTCTTTCTGTTGTAATGGAGTCATTGACGGGTGCGGGGCAGCAGACGATGCGACGCACACGGCCCCTGTCAGGGACGCACGGCGAGGAGTTCTAGAACGTGACTTCCCACTGCAGACGCGCCCGCCAGCCGGTGTCTTCTGATCCCAACGGGAGGGTGCTCTTCAGGTACGACACGTCTGTCGTGATCTTGTTGTTGTGGCCGTTGAAGAACCAGTTGCCACCAAATGTCAGCTCGCGGTCGGCGGGAAGGAGAACGCCCTCTCTCGAGTCGACACGGGCCACTCGAACGGCCAGTTCGAGCGGGTCAGGGAACCCGTCGAACGCTTCGTGGAAGAAGTAGCCTGCCTGGGCATACCAACCGTCGAGCTCGGTGATCTCCATGTTGACGCGGTCATCGATGCGCTTGAAGTGATACTCACCTTGAAGCGAGAGTCCTTGTCCGTGGTAGCCGAACTCGGCAACCCATTGTTCTAGCTTGTACTGGCCTGGCTCGCCATCCTCGAAGCCCGGGAGCTGTCCTCCTCCGGCGGAGGAAAAACGCGTGAAACGTCCGACGCTCGTGGATGCGGCGAACGCGAGGGACGCAGCCGGCTTCGGTCTACGCCGGACGTCCGACTGGCTGAAACCGAGATCGCGTTTCAAGAAGTTCCACTGCCAGCGACCGATGAACATGGGCTCGTGGTCTTCGTCGAGTCCGCCGCCACGGCCTGTTCCGGTAAAGACCCCGCCCGCGTACTTTGAGTCCGCCCACGTTCCTTCGAACAGTCGGCCCATGGCCGTCGGTCCTGTCTGCCGGTCGAGCGTGAAGGGGCTGTTGGCGATGGACCGGTCGGCGAATTGCTGCACACCGGAGGAATCCACGCGCTCCCGATTGTAGAGCACTTTGTATTGCCCGATCCGAACCCCGATCTTGTCATTGGCCTCGAAGTCGAATTGCAGCGTCAGCATCACACTCCTCACGATGCCGTACTCGAGGTAGTACTTGAGCCAAGGGCGATAGGCGTGTCCGTCCAGCTTGAATCGCGCCCGACGCACGCGGAAGCCGGCTGCTTCCTCGACGCCGTCCTCTTCTCCAACGAGGTCGTCGCTGGTCAAGGCGCTGACGCGCGTCTGCGCACGCCAGCGGATGCGGGCTGCGAACTTTCCGTCTTGGCTGTTCAGGTGCAAGCCATCTTTGTAGTGGATCTCGACCGGGGAACCCTCCTCAGGCGCCTTCTTCTCTTCTTCTTTTTCCTGCTCTTCGTCAGGATTCTCGTTGTCGGACTCTTGGACCCCAGCCCGTTGGGGTTGCGCGACGGCCAACGATGGGGCGAGTAGCACCGCGCACAGCGCAACTCGACTGCTCAGCTTCCAGCAGGCCGGGAACATACGGGAATTGGTCATGTGCGAGTGCCTCTGACTGAATCTATGTGACGAGGGTTACGTTTGTGTGACGGTAGCGTTACATTATTATTACACCGTAAATTGGCGAAGCTAGCGGAGTGCGAGAGCGGGTCGCCGAAGAGGCGATAGATGCTGAGAAGTTCTGAAGGCGCCCGTTTCAGCGTACTTTCTCTGGGCTTCCAAGACCGGGGGCTGATTTCACCAGAGCGCATCGACCTGCTCCTTTCGTGGAGGCACTCATAAACGTTACCCCCAGGAGGATTCGTCCGAGACCGTATCCCAACGCCGCGCCTTCCGCGCCTGATTGGTATCGGGAAGCTCGCGAATGCCCAACTCTTCGAGTGAGAACCCGAACGCCTCCCGCACCCCTGCAATCCGGCGGATCGTCAAGAGTACGGACGTCGTCACTGCAGTTACGGTCGTTCCACAGGACGGTGAGCCTCACCAGGCCGTCGCGCTCGCTCCATTGAAACCAACTCGCGCACTTGCCCGCCCAACAACCCCACCGATCGCGTGAACGGATTATTTCCACACGGGTGTATCTCGAGAGCGTGCCTCTTTTCGTCCGACGGGCCGAGCGCGAACGCGCTAGCCGCCAACAGAAGTATTGCGATGCCGATGCTCAAGAGTTGCTTCATGCTCTCTCCGTTCTCCCGCACTATTGTTGACCACGGGACGCGACCGCGCTTCCCGGACGGATCTCATCGGTAGCGCGTAACACGAGTCGATTCCCCGGCACCAACTGGCCGAAGACTTCAACACGATCCCCTTGAGAGACGCCACGGCGCACGTCGACCCACTCGGCCTTGCCATCTCGCACGCGGATGACGAAGAGGCGTTCGGTCGTCTCGGTCACCGCGGAGCGCGGGACGAAGAGGCTGTCCTTATCGCGCCGCAGAGTCCACGTGACTTCGGCGTACATTCCCGGCGCCAATCGTCCTTCACGGTTATCCACGTCGGCCTCGACTGCCATCGTGCGGGTGTCCGTCGACACCGACAGCGCAGGCCGGGAAACGACCGCCGAGAAGCTCTCACCCGGATGAACCGAGACCGAAAAGCTGAGCTCAGCGCCTTTCAAAACGCCCGCCGTGTAGCTCTCGGGAACCGGGGTGACGAGACGCAAGCGGCCGACCTGCTCCACGCGAACTAGATAGGTGGCGTCCGTACCAGGCCCGACGAGACTGCCAACGTGGACGAGGCGCTCGGTGACCACACCGTCGAACGGCGCCGCGACGCGAAGATAGTGGGCCATTTGCTTGACCGAGGCTAGCGAGGCGCGGGCGGCATCGACGCTCTTCGTCAAGGCGGCAACACGCGCGCGGTCGGCCTCCGCCGTTTTCTCGACGCGCACCAGATCGTTCCCGGCGACGACGCCTGGTGTTTCCGCGGCTTTCGACAGACGCTGGTACGTACTCGCGGAGGCTGCGAGGCGCGCTTGTGCCTCGGCGAGGCCTGCTTCGGCGTTGGCCAGCTGCGCTTCCGCTTCGGCGGATTTCGCGTCGAGCTCCGGCGCGGCGAGCTCCGCGATGAGATCTCCCTTTCGCACGCGGCTGCCACGGTCCACGGGTATGCTTTCAACGAAGCCGGCAACCCGTGCTCTGAGATCGACGCCCTGAAACGGCCGGAGCTCGCCGGGGAGCACGATGGTCTGCTCGAGCCTGTCCGATTGCACTTCGACCAGCTCCACCGTCACGTCGTCTTGTGCAAGTGCCAGACTAGCGACCATCAACGGAAGCACGCCGGCGAGAACACCGTTAGAGAGCATGCGATTCTCCTTCAAAAAATCGGCTCGCCGGGTCGTCGGGATCGATCGAGCTCGATCGCGAGCGAACCCGGCTCGTCAGGATCGCGAACGCCGACGGGACGACGAACAGCGTGCCGACGAGCGAGGCAAGCAGGCCTCCGATGACGGCGATCGCCAAAGGTGCTGTCTGCGCCGCGCCGAACGCCATGGGCAACATGCCGCTCACCATCACCAGCGTCGTCATCACGATCGGCCTCAGCCTCGAGCGCCCAGCCTCGAGCGCGGCTTCTGCCGACGGCATGCCGGCCTCACGATACCGTTCGGTAAAGGTGCACAAGAGGATGGAGTTCGCGACTGAGATGCCGACAGCCATCATCGCACCCATGAACGACTGGAGGTTCAGGGTCGAGCTGGAGACGAGCAGCGCGACGAAGACCCCGGTGCGCACAGCGGGAAGCGCGGTAACGACCGCAAGGGCGACACGTACCGACTGGAAGTAGGCCACGAGCAGCAGGAAGACGGCAATCATCGACAGCACGACCCCCAGGCGCAGGTTGTCAAAGATCTCCGACAAAGGCGAGAGCTGTCCCCGAACTCCGACGGTGACACCCCGAGGCGGCTCGGGGAGAGCTTCGTCGCGGGCGCAAGAGCGCGGCCGACGTCGGTAATGCTGACCCCGAGCTGAGCCGCCCGCTCGCGGTCCACATCGATCCGCAGCGTCGGATACTCGAGGAGCTCGCCGAGCTGCACGTCTCTCAAGCTATCCACTTCGGATAGAGCCATCCGGATACTCTCCGCGCGCTCGCGATTCGCCGGAAGCGACGAGCTGGTGACCGCGATCTCGATTGGGGTCGGCGATCCGAAACTCATGACCCGACTCACCAGATCAGCGGCCTCGAACGCGACACTGGCTCCTGGCATGATCTGTGGAATCCGGTCGCGAAGTCGTTCTTGAAGCTCGGCCGTGGCAATACCCGAGTCTTGTGCAAGGCGTACGAGCAGCACCGCTTCGTGAGGCCCGCCCGTCCACAAAAAGATGAGGTTCACCGGGTACGAAGACGGCTGCACACCGACGAACGCGAGAGATTTGGCCACGTTCTCCGCGCCGACTTCTTCGTCGAGGACGGACAGCACGTCGCGGACGAGTCCTTCGGTCCGCTCGACGCGAGTGCCCGCGGGTGCTCGCAGTCGCATCTGCAGCAGACCGGTGTCGACGCTCGGGAAAATCCCGTTCCCAGGAGCGCGAGCAAGAGCGCGATCACAACAGCGCTTCCGCCCAGATACCCGAGTACGACGGCGTTTCTTCGCTCGAGCGCTTTCTTCGACCACCGCGCATAGCGCACCCGCAACCGTTCGATACGCTCGTCAGATTTCCCGGGTGCCGGCTTCGCCGCTCCTGTTACATCAGGGCCTTTCCCGTGGAGCCAGGTCTCCATCATCGGGACGAACGTGCTCGCGAGAAAAAAGGAGGACACCATCGCGAAGCCCACCGATTGTTTCTCGCGCGGCCCAAGCCGTTGAAGACAGCACGAGCGCGGTCACCGCGCTAACCGGCGGATCGCAGGCGTCTCTGACCGGAAACTAATTTCGCGAGCCGGTGAACGGCCTTAATTATGGAGGGCAGTTTAACCTCTCCCCCCTGGTGAGATCGTGTTCTTTAGCATTGGCATCGGAGATCGTCTTCGACCGCCGTCCCCTCACCCGACGTCGCTGGCGCGACGTCGATTTCTCCCCCAGAGAGGGAGAGGTTATTGATTTTTGATTAACCTCTCCCCCGGAGGGGGAGAGGTCGGCTCGCGAAGCGAGACGGGTGAGGGGGATTTTCTTGGCAGCACGTCTATCCTACATGGTAGTTGATGGCTGGAACGGATTCGCTCCATCCCCTTTTTCAGGTTGTACTCAACCCGTCATCCCGATAGATTCTCCCGAGTCCATGAAGTCGAACGCCTTTATCGACAGCATCCGCGACAGCAGCGCCGTGCGCCTGCTCGTGGACGCGTATCCGTCCTACCTCTCCTACGTCGATCGCGACTATCGCTACTGCTTCGTGAACCACGCGCATGAGATCGTGTTCGGCGTTGCTCGCGAGGCGATTGTGGGCAAGCTCGTCGAGGACGTGTGGGTGCCGAGGCGTTTGCGACGCTCCAATCGAACCTCGACCGCGCAATCGCTGGCGAGAGCATCAGCACCGAGATGAGATTCGAAGGACGCTATTTAGCGACGACCTACGTGCCTCATACCGGCGACGATGGCGACGTGATGGGAGTTCTCGTCTTTTCGCAGGACGTGATGCCGAGCTCCAGGGGTCGCGCGCGGCGGTAATCCAGACGGAGCGCATGGCGTCGCTGGGGCGCTTGGTCTCGGGGCTCCTTCACGAGCTCAATACGCCCCTCGGTGTCATCGCCAGCAACATCCACCTCTTGCATCGAGCCATCGAGCAGTCTCAGGATTCGCAGAGCAACGAGAAGCTTGTCGCGATCCAGGCGTTACAAGCCTCCAACCGCGAATCGCTTGCGCGGATGCGAAGCGTCATTGGGCACCTACGCAGCTTCGCGGCCCTCGACGCAGCGGAAACCCAGCGCTTGGACTTGCACGAGGATCTAGGCAGCACCCTCGCATTGCTGGAGCACCGGCTCGAAGGGCATCAGCCCCGAGCAGCTCGAGACACTGTTCGAGCCCGCTTTCGTCCAAACGTCCGCGCGCGTCAAAACCGGTCTCGGTCTGTTCGTGAGCAACAACATTATTACTAATCACGGCGGTGAGATCCGGGTCGAGAGCACGGTCGGCGCCGGGTCCAAGTTCACGGTCATCTTGCCGGTGGGATAAAGTGGCGATGCGATCGTGAGCCTCGAACTGGAAACCGTGCTCGGCCGCTACGAAGTCGCCGGGCTCATCGGCAAGGGCGGGAGAGCCCGCTAGGTGCTCACGAGTTCCTCGCTCCTAGCGGGACGGGGGCGTTGGTGGAACGAGAGCGCGTTCTAGCCGGTGCCGTCCACTCGGCCCATGAGCTTCTGGAAAAACGTCCTCGAGGGTTGGTTTCCTGCGTGTAGTTTGGCGTTCGCGACCTCGTGGTCCGGATCGATGGCGATCGCCTTTTCGTACATCTCCCGGGCGCGCGTCGCGAGTCCTCCAACTTCGTACATCTCGGCGAGGGCCAGGTAGCAATCCAGATCGAAGGGATTTGCGTCGAGGACTATCTGGAAGTGGGTCTCGGCCTTGTGCTGCCATCTGGGGTTCTTTGCGAGCGCGTGTCCCAGGGCCTTGTGGTAGGCCGGCTTCGAGGGTGCGAGACGGATGGCCTCTCGAAGGTTCACTACCGCCTCGTGGTAGTCCTTGTCCTTGAAGTAGCCCAATCCACTGCGGTACTTCGCTTCTGCAATGACCTCGGGCGAAGTCTCGACCGTCGGCGTCGTCTCGACCGCCGGCTTCGTTTCCGCCTCGTCTGCGTCGGATGTAGAGTCGGACTTCTCCTCGGACACCGGTTCGGGCGCCGACGTCGGCTCGGGGCGGGGAAGCTTGTTGTCGTAGCGAAGTCGCTCCGGTGGGCTCGAGAGAACCTCGTACGCATCGGATAGTCTTCCGAGAATCTCTTCGAGCTGGCTCTGGACCCCCTGAAACTCCTCTCTCCCGTGGCGATCGGGGTGGTATTTCTTGGCGAGCGCGTAGTAGGCCCGCTTGATGGCATCCGGAGTCGCGCCCCGCGATGCGTCGAGAATCTCGTAGTAGTTCGCTCCCTCGAGTGAAGCGTGCTTGGCGGCGATTTCGTCGCAGATCGCCTCGGTCTCGCTCTGGACGGGCTCGGGAGGAGCGGGCCCGACCGAAGGCGTCGGCGTTTCGTGTTTTTGCTCGTGAACTTTGCGGGCGCGCGTGGTCGATCTTCCCTTCGGATCTTCGAGACGCAGGACGCCGGCGGACAGAAGCCCATAAATGCAGCGGAGGGTTTCGTCTTCGCCTAGCGGCGAGATTGCTGCAATTTCGGCCACAGATGTATCGCCATCAACGCGCGAGAGGACGAAACCCTCGGAAGAGGTCAACGCCACATTGCCGGCGTCGAACGCCTCGGAATGACAGAGGATTCGGTCCATGCTGCCGATGGCGTTGCGAACGGTGCTCTCGGTCGCCACACGGCGGACGCCTTCGAGGATGATCTCGTCGGTCGAGAGCTCTACGACGATGTCGTCTTCGACCGGCTTCGCGATCGTCTCGAAGCCGTAGTGTCCCGACTCCCAGCTGAACACCGAGTAGATGATGTGCTGGATCTGATTGTTGACGAGTGCATCCATCTTCGCTTCGTCGAGATTTCCCAAGGCGACGAGAGTTTTACCGAGACGTCGCCGGGTCTTCTTCATCATTCGCGTCGCGCGCTCGTAGGTCTCCTTGTCGAGGATGCCACCGTCGATCAGAAATTGACCGAGTCGATCCGACTCGAGGTCCGAGTTCGCGAAGACGAGCGCGCCGTCCAGGAAGTAGAGACGCTTCGAGATGTCGTCTCGCTGAAGATGGAGGATACCCGTCCCTTTTGCATCGTGGATGTCGTGGAGGACTTCCGCGAGGCCCTTGTCTTCGAGCGACCCCTGCAAATTGATGTCGAACGAAGTGCTTGCGCCGCGCTCTCGGCTCGTGACGACCGGACTCGTGAAGTCGTCTCCGCGGTATTCGGCGGCGGGCACCGTACGGAGCGCTTCGACGAGCTCTGCGCCCGATTGATAGCGTGTCGCGGTTTGTTTCGAGAGAGCTTTGCCGAGGACGGTCTCGACAATGGGATGCAACTCCAGAGCGTCATAGTCGATCTCGGCGGGCTCCGCGTTCACGATCTGGAGGAGTACCTCGACGACGCCCTTGCCGCTAAAAGGTTTCTGACCCGCGAGACATTCGTGAGTGACGCATCCCAGAGAAAAGATATCCGAGCGCCCGTCGAGCGACGTTTCGCCGCGGGCCTGTTCCGGTGACATGTAGTAGGGGGTGCCGAGCACGGTGCCGGTGGCGGTGATATTCGAGGTCATCTCGGTTCCGGCGTGGGATTTCGCGATTCCGAAATCCGTGATCTTGACCTGGCCGTTCGGGTCGATCATCAGGTTCGCGGGCTTGATGTCGCGGTGGACGACACCCTGCGCGTGGGCGTGATCGAGAGCTCCCGCGGTCTGCGCGACGAGCTCGAGAGTTTCTTCGAGACCGAGCCGATGCCGCTTTCGAAGCTTGGACTCGAGATTGTCGCCGTCGACGAACTCCATGATGATGAGCGTGCTGTTGTCGGTGTGCACGATGTCATACACCGCGACGATGTTGGGATGGCGGAGCTTTGCGGCCATCTTGGCTTCACGCTGGGTACGTCTCTTCATCTCCTCCGCTTGATCGGAGTTTTGGAATTTGTCGAGCCGAACCTGTTTAATGGCGACATCGCGGTCCAGCATCGTGTCCAATGCGCGGAAAACGACACCGTAGGCGCCGGATCCGAGCCGTGCGACAAGCTCGTATCGGTCCCCGAATGCTTTTTTGAGGGCGGCCTCGAACTCGGTCGCCCCCGTGCTGTCGTTCGATCTTGTTTCTGGCATGTTGATCGCTTGCCGGCTAAACGCCTGCCTCGGGGGGGAAGGGCGGGCTTGGTTAGGGTGGGATTTGTCCGAACCGGTATCTGCAGTATCGCACGGAGCACCCGGATCCACCTGTGACACTCGCCGTCGTAGCAACCCCACACCTTTGGCACGGTATAAGTATATATGGTGGAACAGTTTCGGTAAATCGTCGTCTTCTTTGAGCCTCAGCAATTGGTGTGGTTCGCCAAAAATGCCATTTCGCGACCCGGCGTCCCCTGACACCAAACGTGGGGGTCGTCGTGCAACGGCGCTCGGTTCGTGAGCGATACCGGGATCGGGTTGTGAGGCTCAGTGTTCGCCAGGTTCGGAGACCGCGAAGGAGTCGAGCAAAGACGGACTAACTAAGAGCGGCTACCAACTCAGCTCGAGCCGAGTTGACGTCCGCGCGGGACGCTCGAATCGGTTCAAGCTCCCCCGTGTACTCGCCCGGTGGCACTCTTAGATGGGATTTCGCTCGGTTTCTTGCTCACCAACAATGCGCGTCGCTTTTCGATGCTGGCTCTCCAGATGGGTAAGTATGTCGCAAGGTCGGAAAGCAACTCCTGCAACGCTGCAAGGAGAGGAACCATTCGTTCGCCGGCCGCGCGGTGGCAGTGAAATAGATCCGTTACAACTTGGTGGCGTTCCGGAAGACTTTCGCCGCCGTCCTTCTTTATTCGCTCGATCGCGTCTCTGCCGACGGCGTATACCTCCGGGAGCGATTTACAGCGATGTGCGATCTCGAACGCGTATTTGTCGAGAATCTCGAGATCATAAACCCGGATCCCGCGTAGCGTCAGCACCTCATACAGTTTTGGCACCAGGGTGTCTAGGAGAGTATCGAGAACTTCTTTCACCTGAGCCCACGCGTCGTCGTGAGGGATCATTTGATCGTTGCGTATCTGTAGCAGGATGCTTTCGAACGTCGGAGAGCAAGTATTCAGCAGCGGGCCTACGTATTCGCAAAGTTCGTAAACCGACGCGTAGAGCCACTCCGACTCCTCGATGTCCTGCGCGAAACGCTTCGAGAGAAAGTAGTCGGCATCGTGTTGGCTGCGCGGATCCTCCGCAAGAATCTCGCCGAGCGTATCCCGTAGGAATGCGTAGATTTTGCCAATCGAGAGACAAAGGAGCTTTCTTATCTCCGAGACCTGATCGGCGGGGAGAACACGAGGATACCTTTCGACTTCTGAAAGCACCGTTTTCTCGAGGCCTCGGAAGCGAACGTGCGCGTGACCGCGTGCCCCGGCAAGAGCAGGGATGACCGATGATTCCGCAAGCAGCGGCGAGAGCTCCGAGCCCATCAGCTCGCAAACTTCTCGCACCTGGCGCCAAATCTTTAGCACCCGCCTCGGTGAGCAGTGCAGGATGGCGTAGTTGCTGTCCAGGACCTCCTCGAGAAGTCGAATGCAACCCAAGTACGAACGGATGCTCGGGTTTTGTACGTTGGCCTTCTCCGATTCCCAGTCCGACAGTTCGACCCCTGCCGGCAGATCGGACTCGACATGCAGAAGTCGAGCTGAGCGATACGGGACTGACCCGCTTGTTTTCCTGGTCACCGGCCTTCTTGGGTTGTTGGATTTCGGAGAATGCTTCCCCTTTAGTGTACCTGAAAATAGCTCGAGAGCTGAGGCCTGCCTGGAGGGCCGATATCAACCAGACACAGTCCACTAGCTACGGTCAGGACGGCCAACGGGAAGTTGCGCTCTGCGGTGTACCGCGGATGAGATCTCGAGTACGCAGCCAGCGTTGCCATCATCTCTTCTCGTCAGTGCCACGATGAACATCGCAGCTCGTGTTGGGCGCTTTCGATCTTCCGAGCTATGTCGGCCGGAACATTCGTCAACGTTGCTCCGAGCCTCCACAGTGCGTTCAGGACTTTGAGCCCCGTGCTGTCGACCGACGAGACCCTAGCAAGGTCGAGCGTGACCGTGTAGTCGGCTTCGAATAGTTTCGCGCACTCGGGCCCTAGGGAGGCACTAGATGGTGCGTCGACCGGGCCTGAAACAAGCAACACGACGTCCGAGTCTCCCTCGAACTTCTCCACCGAGAAGTTGCGCTTCTTCTCTTTGCGCATTTCGCCCTCCGTTGATGTCGGGGTATTGACATCAGAGCCGCGCGCCGGGGGCGATCTGACGCAATAGGCCGCTCGGCGCGAGAGCACTATCTGAACTTTGCAAGAGTTGCGCCACAGCGATGCGCCGCGGCCAAAGCGCACAGCGTCGCTGAAACCGTGGGTTTCTCACCATGACTGACAACAGAGGGAACGTGCAAATTGAGATTCGCCTGCACGGAGTTCGCCGTTGGCACCTGGCTTGCAGAATCTGTCTCCGTTAGTCGTTCCCGTTCCAGAGCAGAGCGATTCAGGGGGATTCTGTTTCGGAACGGTGCGGACAAGAAAAGGCGGGGCCGGGTTTGGAACACTTTGGTGCTCCTGGTTGGGAACCTCCGGTCCCGCCTTTTCGAAGCTTGCCTAACCCTCTTGGCAAGTCCTTCGACTGGCTTCCGAAGTTCGTTCCAAACGAAGGGTAACGGGTCGGGGTCTAGCGGATGCTCCAGTAGCGGCGACACACGCCGACGACTATCAAGGACAAACCGACGCTATGACCGCCAAACCGCCCGGTGCAAAAAACGCGTTTCAAATCGGTACATTCGTGTAGCATCTACCTTTCACACTCTGCCCAACAAGTGCGGTGAATACACGATATTCCCGCGTCGAAATGCCGAGTTCGCCTAGGTTTGGCCACGGGTGCGACACGCAATGCGCTTCTGGCACGACATTAGCGTTCAGCAGGCGGAACCCTCCGCCACCATCTTCGGCCCGGTGGTCGAGCTATTCGAGAGCTGAGTCAACAGGACGATCGTCTTCGCCGACGGCGTAGTGTTGTCGTAGCCGATCGAGCTCGGCCTGGAGCTCGATGACAGTGTCCGCGTAGCCCGGGTCGTCGTACACGCTCGTGAGCTCGTCCGGATCGCGTTCCAAGTCGTAGAGCTCCCACTCGTCGAGCGTGTAGAAGTGGATCAACTTGTGGCGCTCGGTGCGGACGCCGTAGTGGCGGGCGACGTCGTGCCACCCCGGGTACTCGTAGTAGTGGTAGTAGAAGCTGGTGCGCCACTCTGGCGGAGTCGCACCTTGCAGGATCGGTTCGAGGCTTTCACCCTGCATGTCCGGCGGCACCGCGGCGCCGGCGATATCGAGAAAGGTCTCCGCGAAGTCGAGGTTCGACACGATCGCGGTGCTCTCGCTTCCCGCCGCCACCGTGTCCGGCCAGCGGACGATGAGTGGCATGCGTAGCGACTCCTCATACATCCATCTCTTGTCGAACCAGCCGTGCTCGCCCAGGTACCAACCCTGGTCGGAAGCGTAGATCACGATGGTATCGTCGGCGAGACCGGACTGTTCGAGATGTTCCAGCAAGCGTCCGATGTTGTCATCGACCGAGGCGACGGCGCGTAGATAGTCCTTCACGTAGCGCTGGTACTTCCAGCGTACGAGGTCATCGCCGCTCAGATTCGCTTCCCGAAACGCCGCATTCTTGGGCTCGTAGGCCTGGTTCCAGAGCTCGAGCTGATCCGGAGTGAGCTCTTCCGGCGGCTCGAACTTGAGGTCGCGGTCGTCGAGGTCGCGGGCGATGGACATCGTCTGTTGTCTCGCCGCCGTACCGCGGCCCGTGTAGTCATCGAACAGCGTATCCGGCTCTGGGACCGTGACGTCGTCGTACATCGTGAGATGATTGAGGCTCGGGTCCCACCGCCGGTGGGGCGCCTTGTGCTGGAACATCATCATGAACGGCTTGGCGGTGTTGCGTTTCGAATCGAGCCAGTCGATGGCGAGGTCGGTGATGATGTCGGTCGTGTAGCCGGTGATCTCGGTCGTTCCCACCGCGGAACGGATGGGCGGGTTGTAGTACGGGCCCTGCCCGACGAGGACTTGCCACTCGTCGAAGCCGGTGGGTGCGCTCTTCAAATGCCACTTTCCGAAAAGAGCGGTCTCGTAGCCGACACGCTGTAAGAGTTTCGGGAATGTGGGTTGCGAACCGTCGAACGTCTCTTCGTTAGTGAGCTGCCCGTTCAAGTGGCTGTACTTGCCGGTCAAGATCACGGCACGGCTCGGGGCGCAGATGGAGTTCGTCACGAACGCGTTTCGGAAGATCATGCCCTCACTGGCGAGTCGGTCGATGTTCGGTGTCTCGTTGATGCGCGAGCCGTAGGCGCTGATGGCCTGGGTGCCGTGGTCATCGGTGAAAATGAAAATGATGTTGGGCCTCGGCGGCCGATAAAGGCTGTCTCGGGCGGGAGTGCAGCTCGGGCCGGAGGCAATAGCGACGAGGACGGCGGGCAGCACAAAGCGTCGCATGGCTCGGTGAGGTTAGCACCGGGCGGAAATGCGTGCTACTGGGGTAAATGGGGGCGGGGCGTTCGTACGCGGGGCCGGCCACGGTCTCGGGGTCCTGCTAAGACCGAAGGCCGGGCGGAGTCGCCTGTCTTTGTTCCATCGTGAAACGGTCGCTGTGCCACGGCCTCTACTGGTCCGATGCAGTTCGGTGAGGTAGACGGGGCCTCCACGTGGAGGCGTCGAAGACCTGATTTGTGATCGACATCGCGATTCCCCCGCGTGAAATCAGGGGCTAAGCCACGCCGCCTTGTCCCTGTCACCGCACTTTTCTGTCTCCGGCACGGTCTTTGCTTTGGTAAATTCGGTGGTAAGGTCCTCGCCCCCGTGGGGAATCCACCTTCGGGAGATTCATCATGCAGAGGCCTAAGAAATCCGACTTCGATCCCCCACGTCGCGCACCGCGTTTCGTACCCAAGAAATCGTTGACGGTCGCGGTTCTGGAAGAGGGAGCTCCCGTGTCTTTCGGTGTGGTCGCCGATATTGCCGCGGGTGGAGTTTGCATGCAATCCGTCGAGTTCTCCATGAGTCGCAGCTTCGAGCTGATGTTGAGCTTTGACGGAGGAGACATGCTCGAAGCCACCGTGCAGGTCGTTTGGGCAAAGCCTATTAGCGGCTCCGTTGGCCATGCCGCGTACGGTCTGGAGTTCACGGAGATCTCGGACGACAACCAAAACCGCCTCGTCGTAGCGCTCGAGTCGTCGTCTTTCGTTCCGCCGGACGCGTGAGGATCGTCGCCGCACCGTTCGGGGGTCTGCGCCGCTCTGAGAAGCGTACTCCGTGGCGCGCAGGACCTATCGGGTGTTCGTGGGGAGAGCGCGGGCGACAGCTTCTGCGCTTTGCCCGGTGTTCTCCGCAAAATCCGCATAGGCCTCAAAAACCAAGTCGTACGCCTCGACAACCTGTTTGCCGCGCGCGACGTAGTCGGAGTCTCTTCTCATGCATGAGATACTCCATTTGTCGCCCGCGCGGGTCGTTTCCGTTGCACGGCGGAAAGTCTTCATGACGGCCTCGCCATACGAGGTGTCTGGACGGGAGGCCTCAGACGGACTTGCCGAAGTTTCGCCTCCGCCCACGTAGGTCACCGGAGTGCAATGACGCCACATTTCCTCCCACTCGTCGCCGAGCCCGGCAAACGCGGCGGCAAGCGTGTCGAGCCGCGCCTCGTAGAAACGTAGTCCGGCGACGCTGGCGGCCACATCCATGCCAGGCTGAACTTTGGGCTGTTCCCTCAAATCTGCGAGCGCCTCGATTTGCCTCCCGGTGGGGATGGTCGTCGCCTGTTCGCCGTTCCTGAAGAGGCGCCCGGTTGCCGCTCCCGAATCCACCGCCTCCGCCCTGCGCTCTTTTTCCTCAGCGGCAACGGCGGCTATTCCCGGGCCCCGACGTTGGGACAAATCGTTGTGAGGCAGCTTGAACGGGCCCGCTTGCGTCTCGCGCGTCTCGATGGCCGCGGCCGCCGCCGCTTGCGCTTGCTGGGTAGCGATTTTGTCGATGGCGGATTCCGGCATCGTCGTGAGAACGCTCTTCCCACCCTCTATGAAGAGTCGGATATAAGCGAATCCGTCCTCGTACCTCTCAACCGTTCCCGTAAGTCGAGAGCCGTCCGTGAGCACGACCTCTTGCGCCGCGACGCTCGACGAGCCAGAGAATAGCAAGAGGGCGAGCGCGAGTACGCCGATTCGAGCGAGCAGCATAAGAGTCCCTCCCCCAGAACGATTCTTTTGCATGCAGGACGTCGTTGTCAACAGCGACCGCGGCCAGCTTGGTCGTGAAGCCTGCTCGTGTGACGGAACTCACCGCAGTTGTGCTCGGGCTCTGCGTGATCACGAGGACCGCTGTCACTTGGGAGTCGAGCAAAACGCGCCCGACACGACGGCGGTTACGCGACGAACGTCACCCACAACAAGGCCCCCACGGAATGCTTCCAGCCTCCGGAGTGCTTGCTTCGGGTAGGTTCCTACATTATTAATATACCCGAATGGCCCTCACCGCCCGAACCTGTCTCGGCCCGCATGCGATCCTCTCGCCGATGGGTGCAAGGGGCGAGGTCGATCACGCTCGCGACCCCAAGCCGGCCCGCAACCGCGGTGAAACCACTCCGAGCTGTGCGATTTCCCGGACATTGAACAGTCTGGACGGTGGCAAGCGGCGCTGGGTGCCTGGTCTCGCGTGGCTGCCGGTGTTCGTTCTCATCACGACGTCGTCGGTCTTCGCGCAAGACAACGCGCGCCGGCAGGCGCATGCGGCGAGGGTCGAAGCGCCCCCGGTCATCGACGGGGTCGTGGACGAGGAAGTGTGGTCTCGGGCCGAGGCCCTGACGGGGTTCGTCCAATCCGAGCCTCTGGAAGGGGACCCCGCGACCGAGCGCACCGAGGTGCGAATCCTCTACGATGACTCGACGCTCTACGTCGGTGTCATCTGCTACGACTCTGATCCGTCGGGCATCGTCGTGACGGATAGTCGGCGCGACTCGCCGCTTCTCGATACCGACTCGTTCCAGATGATTTTCGATACCTATCGGGATCGCCAGAACGGGTTTGTCTTCGGCACGAATCCTGCCGGCATCGAGTACGACGGTCAGGTAAGCAGCGACGGGGAGGGCGGCCAGACGTCGACCCGCCGGCGGGCGCAGACGAGCCTCAGCGGCGGCTTCAACTTGAATTGGGATGCGAGCTTCGTCGTGAAAACGCGAATCGACGACACCGGCTGGATGGCGGAGTTCGCTATCCCGCTCCGGAGTCTTCGCTACGACGCGCCACCACAGAGTTGGGGCTTGAACTTCAAGCGCACGATTCGCCGCAAGCGCGAGGAGGTCTATTGGTCACCGGTCTCGAGGGTCTTTGACCTTACCCGGCTCTCTTCGGCCGGCGATCTCACACGCCTCGAGCTCGCAACGCCGAGGAACTTCAAGGTCGTTCCCTACGCGCTCGGGTCTGCGAACAGGGACTACGCGACGCAGCAGTCCCGAGAGCAGGACGCGCAGTTTGGCATCGATGCCAAGTTCGGGGTTACGCCGAGCCTCAATCTGGACGTCACCGTCAACACCGACTTTGCGCAAGTCGAAGTCGACGACCAGCAGATCAATCTCACTCGCTTCAACCTGTTCTTCCCCGAAAAACGACCGTTTTTTCTGGAGAACGCAGGGACGTTCACCATGGGGACCGGCGACAGCAATGGCCGTACGGTCGAGCTCTTTTTCAGCCGTCGGATAGGTATCGCGTCCGAGGGTAGGCTCGTGCCGATCCAGGCGGGCGGGCGCCTGAGTGGCAAGGCGGGCTCGTACAACGTCGGGCTCATGAACATGCAGACGTCTTCGGTCGAGGACGTCACGCTCGCCAATAACTTCACGGTGGCCGCCGTGGGACGGGAGCTTCCCAATCGATCGAGCATCCGAGCTCTGTTCGTCAACCGCACCGCCACGGGTGGATCCGCTGGCGCGAACGACTGGAACCGAACCTGGGGAGTCGACGGTCAGCTCGGCATCGGTACCGACTGGACGTTTCGAGGGTTCCTCGCCCGCACCGAGACACCGGGGGCGGACGCTCCAGAGCACGGTGGCGATCTCTACGGCGAGTTCAAGACGACGCGGACGCGTTTCTGGTTCGAGTACACGGAAATCGGCGAGGACTTCAATCCGGAAGTCGGCTTCCTGCTCCGGAACAACTTCCGCGCGGTGCAGTCGAGCTACCTGAAATACATGCGCATGCCGCAGATCTCGTGGCTTCGTGAGCTCCGACCGCACCTGACGTACAAGGTGTTCTGGGACTTCGACGGTTTCAAGGAGTCCGAGGAGATTCACCTGGACTCCCACGTCGATTTCGAGAACGGCGCGTTCTTCAGCCCCGCGGTGAACATTCGGCGCGAAGGACTGCAAAACCCATTCGAGATCGCACCGGGAATCTTCATCCCTCCCGGCTCCTACGACTTCACCGAGCTCGCGTGGCGCTGGAACACGGATCGGAGCGCGTGGCTATTCTATGATGGGGCTCTCGACGCCGGAGGCTTTTTCACGGGGAACCGGGCGTCGCTCGGCACGACCATCAACGCGCGCTACGGTGCCACGCTCAATACTTCTTTGACCTGGTCCTACAACAACGTCGATTTGCCGGAGGGCGCGTTCGTCACCAACCTCGTACAGCTCCGACTCAACTACAGCTTCACCCCATCTCTAAGCATCCAGAGCTTCTTCCAGTACAACGACCAGCGCGACATTTGGTCCACCAACCTACGCTTCAGCTGGTTGAATACCGCGGGCACCGGGTTGTTCGTCGTCTACAACGATACCGAGGGACTCGGCGATTTGCTCATCGGACCTCAGAATCGAAGCTTCATTATCAAGTACACGCATCAGTTCGACGTCCTTCATTGAGCGATCGTCGCTCCACGTGAATTGCCGTGCTCCTCGCACGATCCTGGGCGGCGATTCAACGTTCTCCTGCTGCGGAGAATTTCCCCCTCACCCGACGCGCTTCGCGCGTCGACCTCTCCCCCACGGGGGAGAGGTTAACCCTAGCATCTTCATGGTTTCGGGTGAGGCTCACGCCTCATGAAGGACTGTCCCCTTTTTTGCGGCCGCGAGGCGACAAAGAGGGGCGTCCTGGTTTATGCTCTTCCCGGCTTCCCCCCGGCACCTTAGGAGGTCGAAATCGTGGTTCGTCCATCGATGATTCGAGGTTTGTCTACTTTCGTGTTGGCAACGGCCTTCGTCGCTGCCGCGGCTTACGCGAGCCAGCCGCCCAATCGGATCGCGGCGGGCGACGTGACCGCTTCGAGCGCGGTCCTGTGGGCGCGCTCGGATGTCGCGGCCACCGCCATCTTCTTGTTCGCGCCGCGCGACACCGACGGGACGTTGGCGGATTGGCAGTTTCGACCCGTTGACGTGGTCGACCCTGCCGTGCCAGCGAAAATCGAGCTCGAAGGCCTCGTGCCAGGCAGTCTCTACGTGTACGCCGTCACGACGGATTTCGGGACGACGTTCGACGTCGGCTGGTTCCGCACCCCCCATTTGGTCGGCGCCCATCACGGTCTTCGTTTTGGGGTGTCGGGCGATTCACGCGGCGAGCTCGCGCCCTTTCCGTCGATCCGGAACACTCTCGAACGCGGCCTCGATTTTTTTGTGATGCTGGGCGACACGATTTATGCCGACGTTCCGTCCCCCGCCGTGGCCCAGTCCGCCAAGACTATCGAGCAGTTCCGAAGCAAGCACGAAGAAGTCATGTCGGGATCGCTCGGGCTGAACGCTTTTGGTGATTTGAGAGCCACCACCGCACTGTTTGCCACGATCGACGATCACGAGGTCCGAAACGATTTCGCGGGCGGTGCGCATCCTTCCACGGATTCACGATTCGCTTTCACGACGGAGCAGTTCATCAACGAGACCGCTCTGGTCTCGGCAGGCCTGCAAGCGTTTCACGAGTACTACCCCGTGAAGGAAGAGCTCAACGAGATCACCGCGGACCCGCGCACTTCCGAGAAGCGGCGGCTCTACCGCGCGCGTCACTTCGGAAGCGACGCGGCCATGTTCCTGCTCGACGCGCGCTCGTTTCGCGACGAGCCATTGGTCTCGATCGACGGCTTCGACGACCTCATCAATCTCATCTTTTTCATCCTGGGAACCTTCGACCCGAACCGCACGATGCTCGGCGCCGACCAGCTGTCGCAGCTCAAAGCAGATTTGCTGGATGCCGAGTTGATGGGCATCACGTGGAAATTCGTCATGGTGCCCGAGCCGATCCAGAACCTCGGCGTGTTGGTGGCCTCCGATCGGTTCGAGGGCTACGCGGCGGAGCGCACCGAGATTCTCTCGTTCATCGAGCAGCAGAACATCCATAACGTCGTGTTCGTCGCTGCCGATCTACACGGCACGCTCGTCAACAACCTCAGCTTCCAAACAGCGCCACTCGGCCCCAGGATTCCGGTCGACGCCTTCGAGATCGTCACCGGTCCCGTTGCCTACGACGCCCCCCTGGGGTCGACCGCCGTCCGGGTCGCCGCCAATGCAGGCATCATCAATCAAGACCTCGAGAATTTCTACAACAGCCTCGACAGGGCGGGGAAGGACCTCGTCGTCGAAATCCTGGGAAACGTTCAGATGGGGTTGTTCGGCTACAACGCATTCGGCTTACAGGGTTCCTCCATCGACGCTAACCTCTTAGCCGGACGCTACGTCGCCGCGCATGTCTACGGCTGGTCGGAATTCGACATCGACGCGACGAGCCAGCTCCTCACGGTGACCGTCTGGGGTATCGAGCCTTATACCGCGGCGGAGGTCGCGGCCGACCCCGCGGCCGTCCTCGCACGTATGCCCGAGGTCGTCACGCGCTTCACGGTAGCGCCGAAGTAGGGACGCGGCCCGCTCGTATCTTCTTGCCTGGAGCCGTCGATGGAGTTAATAGCGAGCTGTCGAACGTCGCTGTCGAGATCATGGTCTCACTCCTCCAGCGCCTCGAGTGGCGCGTTGGTGCTCTAGTCGTCCTCGCGGTGGCGCCCATGGCTTTCGCTCAGCCGATTCTCGAGCCGCATCGTTTCGAGGCCACCTTCGACCACGGCTCCGTCGGGTCTTGGTCTTCATACCCTCCCGCCCAGGATACGGCCTACGATCCCACGATCTGGGTGAGACCCCTCGCCGGCGATCCCAGCGCCGACAACCGTGCGCTCTACCGCGAGCTAACGCCGCACTACCCCAACGACATCGAATTCGGCGTGCGAAAGCGCCTCGACCTCGTCGTCGACGCGTCGAGCCGCCTCCGCTTTCGCGCCTGGGTTCAGGCCGCCGACGGAACCGACGGCGTGAAGGTGCGATTCGCTTTTTCGGACGGCACGGATTGGAGCTCCACCGTCGTCGTTTCCGAAACGCGCCGCTGGGTAGACGCCGAGGCCAGCCTCGGCGAGCTTGTCGATTCGGGAGCACACGTCGCCGAGATCACGCGTCCCGCCGCCACGCTTCGCATCCAGAATGTCGCGCCGAGCGAGAGCGAGTGGGAGAGCCGCCGGCGGCGGCAATAACATCACCACACCGAACCTCGATCGCCTCGCTCGCGAAGGCATGCGCTTCACCAATGCGCTCTCGACGACGCCGGTGTGTACGCCGTACCGCGGGATGCTCATGACCGGACGCTACCCGACCCACACCGGGATCATGCTGAACTTTCTCGAAGCCAACACATCGCAAACGAATATCGCCGATGTGTTCTCGGCCGCTGGCTATCGAACCGCCTTCATGGGTAAGTGGCACCTCTCTGCCGGCGGCTTCAAAATGGCGTGGGTCGGACAGGAAGAGGGCTCGTGGGAACACGCGCAGCCGTTCATGGAAGCGAATCCCGATTATGACTACGTGCCTCCGGGACCCGCGCGACTAGGTTTCGAAGACTGGGCCGCGTACAACTTCCACGTCGACTTCCTCGCGGCGCCTTACTACAAGGACGAGCCGGAAAAGCTCATCATGGACGGCTACGAATCGGACGCGTTGACCGATATGGCGATCGACTATATGGAAGAGGCACGGCGTGCGGACGAGCCCTTCTTCGTCATGGTCGCGCCGCACCCGCCCCACCCGCCGTGGGATCGCCTGCCGGACGGCTATCTCGAGCAGGTGCCCGAAACCCTCGAGTGGGACGACAACGTACCGGAGGAGATGAAGACCGGCCAAAACCTCGACGAAGCCCGCGCCTACTACGCGATGTCCAAAAACGCCGACGACAACATGGGACGCCTGCTCGACTATCTCGACGAGTCCGGCTTGGCCGACGATACGATTGTGGTGTTCACGTCCGACCACTGCGAGATGCTCGGTAGCCACGCACGCCGCAACAAGATGGTCCCTTACGACGAGGCGGTGCAAGTGCCGCTACTCATTCGATGGCCCGGCCGAGTCGCGCCGGGCTCCACCACGGAGACACTGCAGACGCCATTGGACCACATGCCGAGCCTCATCGCCATGGCTGGCCTCGATGGGCCAGCAGGACTCGACGGGGTCGATCTCAGCGACGAAATCCTCGATGGCCAGGCCGTCGAGCGAGGTGCGGTCCTGATGAGCAACTACACCGCGCACTGGGACTACTACAAGACCGCGTCCCAACCCGGCGCCACCTGGCCCGAATGGCGCGGCGTGAAAACGAACCAATACACGTATGCACGATGGATCACGGGCGAGACCGAGCTCTACGACGACCTCGCCGATCCCGAGCAGATGCAGAACCTGAGCGACGACCCGGTCCATGCCGAGGTGGTCGAGGAGCTCGAGGAGACGCTTCAGACGCTACTCGCCGCGGCCCATGACGAGTTCTTACCCGGCAACGCCTACGTCGAGTGGGTCGATCGCGGGCGCGATCATTAGAACGGGCCTGGGACCCGTCGCCCCATAACGATCCAAACAACTCGACTGGGAGTAGAATCTCCTGATGTCCACGTCGACCCTGTGCCCCGCACGATAGAGGGAAAAGCCCGAACGGTGGGTCAAAGCGCGCTCGGGTGCGCGCCCCGGTGCGCTAACTAGGCACGGGCAAAGGGCTAAGCCCTCACGCAAGGACGGGATTGGATCTTGCATGCAAACCCAAGGAGGTCTTTATGCCTTCTGACCTACGTGTGGATCGGCACCAACAATGGTCGCTGCGGCTGGCGGCGGCCACGTCGGCGTTTCTCGTTGTCATGGCGGTGAGCGGGCTCTCGCTGTGGCTACTCCCTTTCAGCATCCCGAACCAGATCCTCGTCTTCGTCCACACCCTGCTCGGCGTGCTCTTTTTCCTGCCGGTGAGCTGGTATCTCCTGAAGCATTGGCTCACGTACCGGGGCCACTTGATGACGCACATCAAGCTTCTCGGCTACGTCGGTGTGTTCGTCGTCGCGCTGTGCAACGTGTCGGGCGTGGTGCTGACGTATGAGGCTCTGTTCGGACGCGCCATCAGCTACGGGTGGGACACCGTCCACATTATTACAACGTTCGCCGTGCTCGCGTTCGTCGCGCCGCACATCGTTCTCATCGTGGTGCGCGATTTGAAGGCGCGTGCCTCCGGCGCCCCGACCCCGGTCGACGCGGCCCAGGCCCACGGCCGGCGCGTGGCGTTGTCCTCGCTCGCCGCCGTCTTGTGCTTCGGGCTTCTCGTTTTCGCTTATCAGCCAACCCGGCTCACGAATGAGCTGCCGGCAGATTACAGCTACGCCTACGGCCCCGATCGTCCGTTCGCACCTTCGCTCGCGATCACGGAGACCGGGGGCGCCTACGATGAGCGGCTTCTCGCCGGCTCCGAAGGGTGCGGCAACGTTGGGTGCCACGAGCAGATCTACGAGGAGTGGCAAGTCAGTGCCCACCGCTGGGCCGCAATGGACGCCGCCTTCCAAACGATCCAGCTCAACATGGCTTCGCAAAACGGCCCCGAGTCGACGCGCTATTGCGGCGGTTGCCACGATCCGATCTCGCTGTTCTCGGGCACGAAGAATCTCTATACCGAGCCCGAGAAGCTCACCGCACTCACCGGATATCGCGAGGGCGTATCCTGCTTGTCGTGTCACGCGGTCCGCGAGGTCGACGTCCAAGGCAACGCCAACTACACCATGGGGCGCCCCACTCGCTACATGTTCGAGCTCGAGCACGACACTTCGCCCACACCCACGCTGCGTTTCCTCCGGGATTTCCTGCTACGGGCCTATCCACGTGAGCACGTGCGCTCGCTCGGCAAGACGCTCTTCAAAGCTCCCGAATATTGCGCGGCGTGTCACAAGCAGTTCGTCGATCAAGAGATCAATCGCGTCGGCTGGGTCCAGCTCCAAAACCAGTACGACAACTGGCGCAAGAGCCGGTGGAATCATCCCGATGAGCCCGAGAAGACGATCGAGTGTCGTGAGTGCCACATGCCGCTCGTAGCGTCGACCGATCCCGCTGCAGGGGACGAGCGCGACTACAACCGGAGCCCCGACGACGGAAAGCATCGAAGCCATCGTTTCTTGGGCGCAAACCAGATGATGCCGGCCCTGTTGAAGATCCCGGGCTGGGAGGAGCAGGTGTCGCTCACCAATCGGTGGATGCGCGGCGAGCTCCCCATTCCGGAGATCGCCGACAAGTGGCAGTCGGGACCGGCCGTCGGCATCGAGCTCGTAACACCGGAATCGGTTCGCCCCGGCGAGAGGCTTCCGATTCAAGTCGTGATCACCTCCAACAAGGTCGGGCACGACTTCCCGACCGGCCCACTCGATATCATCCAGTCCTGGGTGGAGCTGGTGGTCGAGGACGAGGAGGGTGGCGTCGTCTACTCCAGCGGCGTCGTCGGTGACGACGGGTTCATCCAACCGGGATCGTTCATCTTCAAGGCCGAGCCCGTCGACCAGTTTGGAAACCTCATCGACCGGCACAACCTCTGGGAGATGGTCGGCGTGCGGCACCGCCGAGCGCTTTTTCCGGGCTTCTCCGATACTGCCGCGTTCGAGCTCACTTGTCCGGACATGCTTCTCGTCGACAAAGCGTTTCCGAGCGAGCCTTTCGACGTCGCTTCTCCCGAGAGCTCCGGCCGGCTCCGAATTCGGGCTCGACTGTTGTACCGGAAAGTCGATCAATACCTACTGAACTTCATCTATGGGAGCGAGAGCGGCTTGAGCTCACCGATTACCGAGATGGCGACGGCTTCGCGCGACGTCGAAGTCAGCGACTCGTTGGACTAGACGTCGTGCTCGCCCGGCGCAAGCGGCTCATGCTCGGCTACGGAACGCTCGGACTCGTACTGACGCTCGCCGCGACCGTTCTCGTAATCCGTTCCCGGGGTCCGGCCGAGGCCTATGAGGCTGGTGAAGACATCGAAGGGATCACCAGCGCCCTCGCACGGGATCTGCCAGAGGACTACTCTCGGGTCACGTTCGAGGACGTGACAGAGGCTTCCGGACTCGCGAGCTTCTCGCACTTCGGCGGCGAGCGCTCGACGCAGCTTCCGGAGGACATGGGCTCGGGCGCCGCCTGGGGCGACTACGATGACGACGGTTATCCCGATCTGTTCCTGTGCAACATCAAGGGGCCACTGACAGTACTGACAGCTTCCGACGCGAGCGCGACCAATCGTTTGTTTCACAACGAGGGTGACGGGACCTTCGAAGACGTTACCGAAAAAAGCGGCGTCGGCGCAGCAATGATGTCGATGGGCGCCGCCTGGGCCGACTGGAGCGGCGACGGCGCACTCGATCTCGTCGTCACCAGCTATTCCGAGCTCAAGCTCTACCGTAACCAGCGCGACGGCACGTTCGTGGACGTCACCGACTCCGCGGGTTTGCAGGGCCACCAAGGATTTTGGACCGGGGCTTCGTGGGGTGATTACGACCGGGACGGCGATCTCGACCTCTACGTTTCGGGCTACGTGCAGTACACGTTCGACCCCGACGATGCCGGCCGGGGGACGCGACAGTATCAGGCCGTGGTACCCTACACCCTCAACCCGTCGTCCTATTCGCCCGAACGGAACCTACTCCTCAGAAACGAAGGAGGCGAGACATTCACGGAAGTGGCAGCCGAAGCCGGTGTGGTGAACGCGGAAGGTCGCAGCCTTGCCGCTTCCTGGTGCGACTTCGACGAAGACGGCGAGCTCGACCTCTATGTGGCCAACGACGTCTCCGACAACGTGATGTACAAAAACCTCGGGGACGGCACGTTCGAAGACGTCTCCCATGCAGCCTGGGTCGCTGACTATCGTGGAGCCATGGGCATCGCGGTAGCGGATTGGGACGGCGACAGCGACCAGGATGTCTTCGTCACCCACTGGATCGCGCAAGAAAACGCACTGTACTCCAACATGAAGGTCGCCTTCGGGGGCTCACCCGTCGATCCGGGAGAAATGCGCTTCATGGATGTCGCCGACATGGTAGGTCTCGGGCAGATCGCCCTCGACTACGTTGGCTGGGGAACGTTCTTCTTCGACTACGACAACGACGGACGCCCCGATCTCTTCGTAGCCAACGGGAGCACGTTCCAAGACGAAGCGAATCCCGGTCGGCTCGCAACCATGACGAGCTCCCTCTTCTGGAACGCGGGCCCGCAGAGAGGTTTCTTCGACGTGGCCGCGGTGGCGAGCGCGGCGCTGCGTGTGGCGCGCGTGAGCCGGGGGGCGGCTCCAGCGGACTTCGACCGCGACGGCGACTTGGATCTCGTCCTCGTGAATCACGGAGAGCAGCCGCTTCTTTTGAGAAACGACGGCGGCAACCAGAACCATTGGCTCACCGTCGACGCTCCGCCGGGCTCCAAGGTGAGCATCCAAGTGGGCGACACCGTGCAAACAATTCAGGTCGCGAGTCAAGCATCCTATCTTTCCCAGAGCCCGTTCGAGGCACACTTCGGACTGGGGACGGCCGACAGCGTCGATCGCGTCACGGTGATTTTTCCGAACGGCGAGCGTCTGGAACGACGAAGCGTTCCCGCCAATGAACGCATCACCTTGGAGGAGACTCCTTGAAGCGTCCCGTCCTATGGATGGGCGTGGTCTTTCTCGTGTTGTTCGCTATCATCGCCGCGCTGCGTTCTCGAAACGGAGACGAGTCGATCGAAGCGCCGCCGCCCGTCGGAGCCGAAACGATCCGCTCCTTCTGGGACGCGTACCACCGCGCCACGGATGCACGTCTCGCCGGCGATGACCTAAAGGCGGCGAGCGCGTACCGGGGCGCGCTCGCCATCGACCCGGGACATCAGGACTCGCTTTTCTATCTCGCTACCAGCCTCGAAGGATCAGGAAACTACGCCGAGGCCGCGAACGTGCTGCGAAGGCTGACGTCTGTTTATCCCGAGCACTCTCGCGCCTGGTCGCAGCTCGGCTCGGTGTTGGCGACGAGGGCCCCGGGCGCCACGCCGGACCTCGACGGTGCGGAAGCGGCGTTTTCCCGCAGCCAAGAGATCAACTCGGAGCACACCGGACCTTTCGTGAGGCGAGGCCAACTGGCGCTCGAGCGCGGCGATCGCGACCAAGCGCGTGAGCTCTTCCGGATCGCGGCGGACGCCGGTTCTCCCGAAGCTATGTTCCTCGCGGGACTCACCGCCTATCTCGATGACGACCTTACAACCGCTTCCAAGTACTTTCAGGCGGTGCTCGAGAATAGCGAACGCGAGTCGGCTATCACCGGACGCGGCGCGAGCTCGGAAGGCGATGTTCAAGGAGAGCTGACCGCTCTGGAGCGCGCGCGCATCCGTTCAAGTTGGTGGTTGTACTGGACCGCGCGCCGCACCGGCGGCTATCCCGACAGCGTGCGAGAGGCCTTTCGCCTGGCTCCCGTTTCGCCCGAAGCCACGTTCGAGCAGGTCGTGGACGTCGACGTCGAAGGCAGGGGTGCATTCGTGGATCTCGACCGCGACGGAAGCGCGGATGTCGTTGTCGCCACGGCTCGCGGTCTCCAGACCCCCGGGGGACGCATCGACGTCGGCAAGTGCTGGGACGTCGTTCCGCTCGACATCGACACCGATGGATGGATGGATCTGTACGTGATCGGCTCCGGCTACACGGGGACGGGAAAGAACACCCTTCTTCGGAACGAACGCGGGCAACTCGTCGACGTCACCGACGCATGGGGGCTCGCCGGCGAGCGTCCGACGGCGCGGGCGGTCGCGGCCGATGTCGACGGCGACGGCGACACGGACTTGCTCGAAGTCGGAAACGTCTCCGATGACGCACTCCCCGTACGTCTGTATCTGCAGCGCGCCGGCCGGTTCGAGCTCGCGAGGCGGGGACTGCATTACGAGACGCACGCCGTAGACGCCGCAATCGCCGACGTCGACGCCGACGGCAGACTCGACGTCTTTCTCCTGGGTTGGAAAGCGCCGGGCCGTCTTTTTCGCAACGGAGGAGATGCGTTCGAGGACGTTACCGAATCTGCCGGGCTTCGCTCTCTGGGCGGCGATGGGTACAGCGCGATCTTTTTCGACTCCGATGCCGACGGCGATCCCGATCTCCTGGTAACCGCGCACGCACCTCTCGAGCTCTCGCTCTCGAGATCCAAAAACGGACCCACGCCGCGTTTGCTCCGAAACGACGGCCGCGGACATTTTTTGGACGACACGTCCCGAGTCGGCCTCGACGAAAGCTTTGGAGTCATGCAAGCGGTTGCCGCCGACGTCGACGCCGACGGGTTTCTGGATCTCGTCTTTGCCCAGGGGGGGCTCGACGCCTGGCACCTCGAGCCGAGCGTCGTGCTCAGGAACCGCGAAGGTCGAGATTTCGTTGCCTGGGCGCTCTTGCCTTCGCCGGACGAGCCGCGCCGCGCGGCAGGTGTCACCGCCTCCGGTACCGACCTCTTCCTTGCGGGTGTCGGCATCTTTCGAAGGTCACAACCATGACGCCGCATGCTTGGTTAGCCCTTGTCGGGTTGCTCGTTCAAAGCGGCGACGTGGAACGACAACGCAACCTGGGAAAGGCCTACTACGAGCAGGGAGAGTATGCGCTCGCCACCGACGCATTCGGCTCTATCGTCGACTCCGGTGATGCGCAAGCGCGCGACTACTTCAACGCCGCGATGGCCTATCTCCAAAACGCCGAGCAAGACCGCGCGCTCGCGGCGTTCGCGACGGCACAGCAAATGGATCCCGAGTTGGCGGAGGTGGATTTCGGTCTCGGGGTGCTCTACAAGCGGCAGCTTCGCTATCCCCTCGCCCATGAAGCTTTCTCGAGAGTGGCTGAACACGATCCCGACGATCCGAGCACGTGGTTCAACATCGGCGCGGTCAGCTCCTCGATGCGGCGCACCGACGAGGCCGAGCAGGCTTTCCAGAAGGTGATGGCGATGGGCCATGCGCGAGCGCGGAACTTCTACGTGAGTGCGCTTTTTCGGCAGGCCACGATCCTGGCGCAGCGAGGCGAGCAAACACAAGCCCAAGCGCTCTTCGAGGAGTTCCAAACGCTCCGTGACGAGATCCCGAACGTGTCTCTGACCCCGACGGCGCTCGAGAACGGAAAATATGGCCGCGTCGAGATCCCGATCGCGCGCAAGACGGCGATCGAGGCCGCGCCGAGCTCCCTCGAGCTCACACAGGTCGGAGAGCTCCGCTTCGCGGAGTCACCGTGTGAACGAGAGCCGTCGCTCGCGTTGGGCGACTACGACGCCGATGGCGATGTCGACATCTTCGTGACTTCGCCGTGCGAGGGCGGCGCACTCTTCAGAAACGACGGCGGAGGTGAGCTCACCGATGTCACCGACGACGTCGGGCTCGCACCGGGGCACGCGAGCGCCGGGGCAGTTTTCGTGGATTTCGACAACAGCGGGTTCCCATCGCTGTTCGTATGGGGAGACAGCGAAAGCCATCTGGTTCGCAACCGGAGCGGACGGTTCGAGGACGTGACGCCCGACGGCGGCCTTTCCTCGGGGGCAACCACGGCGCTGTTTGTCGACGCCGATAACGACGGACGCGTCGATCTCTTCGCTTCGCAGGCCGATGCCGGGCTCGTGCTCTATCGAAACCTCGACGAAGGACGCTTCGCCTCGGTTTGGCGAGACGCCACGACGCACGCCCGCGGCGCAGCCGCAGCGGACTTCGACGACAACGGCTTCATGGACATCATTGTGGCCCCGGTCTCGGGCGAAGGGTTCGTGCTCTCGAACGAGGGAGGCGTCTTCCAACCATCGGCAGTCTCTCTTCGTCTGCCCGGCACGTCCGCAACGCGCGTGCACGTGATCGATCTCGATCACGACGGGTGGCTCGACATCGTCGCGTCCGATGAAAAGGCTGCGACGACTCTCGTCAACCGTCGAGGGCGCCTCGAGCTCTTCCCGGCACTTCAGGGCTGGGCATCGCTCGTGCCACTCGAGCTCGACGGCGATGGATACGCCAGCTTTCTTGCACGAGACGCTCGGGGCCGTCAGTCCCTCGTCTCCTATCAGGGCGGCCAGCGGTTCGAAGCCCGGCCGAACGTCCTCGCCGACGTTGCTTCCGGACTCATCGCGACCCTCGACGAGAACGTTCTCACAGCGAGCCGCGATGGCTTCGTGCGTGTCTACGAGAGGGCCAAACCCGCGGCGGGTTCCTGGCTCCGGATCGCACTCGAAGGCACCAAAACGAATCGCCAAGCGCTAGGTGCGGTCGTGGAGTTGAAAGCGGGAAGCTTTTATCAGAAGCACCTCTACCCTGGCCATCCCATAACGCTCTTCGTAGGAGAACGCGACCATCTCGACGTCGTCCGGATCACATGGGCCAACGGAGTCATCCAAAACGAAGTCGACGTGACCACGCGCCAAGCGCTCGACATCGAAGAAGCCGAGCAGCAAACGAGCTCGTGCCCCTTCATTTATCTGTGGGACGGTGAGGGGTTTCGCTTTCTAACTGACGTCGTCGGTCGTGCGCCGCTCGGCGAGATTCTTCCCGATGGCGGCGTCGTGGTACCCAATCCCGAAGACTACGTCCGCATCCCCCCCGGCGCCATGGTCCCACGCGACGGCCGCTTCGTCTTCCAACTCACCGAAGAGCTCCGCGAGCTCGCCGCCATCGACGCGGTCGAGCTGCTCGCGATCGATCACCCACGCGATGTGGAGGTCTACGCGAACGAACGCTTCTCGGCACCGCCGTTTCCGCCCTTTCAACTTTACGCCGTGAACGAGACTTGGAGTCCTTCGTCGGCCGCCGATCTTCGAGGACACGACGTGCTCGACCAACTCAGCCGGGCCGACGGCGTTTATGTCACGAGCTTCTCGCGGCATCGCATCTCTGGCTTCGCCGAGGAGCACGCGGTCGTGCTGACGGTGCCCGAGAACGTGCACGACGAATCTCTGTGGCTCTTTCTCACCGGTTGGGTGTACTGGCCGAGCTCGAGCAGCATGCAGGCGCTCGACTCCCACGGCTCGATGACGGTGCGCGCGCCCGCGCTTCAAGTGAAGGACGGCCGCGGAGAATGGGTCACGGTGATCGAAGACCTCGGCCTTCCTTCGGGCATGGGCCGCACGCTCACAGCCGACTTGACCGGAAAGTTCCTCTCCGACGACCGGCAGGTGCGTATCGTGTCCAACTTCGCCGTCTATTGGGACCGAGCGTTGTTGGGCAGGCCCGCAACGAGCGCCGCGACGACCCGCACGCGTGTTCTCGAGCCGAGCACAGCGGAGCTGCACTACCGCGGGTTTTCGGTTGTCTCGCTCGAGAGCCGGGAAAAACCCGAGCGCTACGACTACGCACGGCTGGAGACCGAGCCACCATGGAACGCCGTCGCCGGCCGCTACACGCGTTTCGGAGACGTGACACCTCTGCTCGACGACGCGGATGGAGCCATGGTTGTCATGGCGCCCGGCGACGAGATGAGCCTTGCATTCGACGCTGGCAATCTTCCTCCGTTGCCAAAGGGCTGGAGCCGTACGTTCTTCTTGCACGTAACCGGCTGGGCCAAAGACCAGGATCCGAACACGCTGTCTTCGAGAACGGTTTCGCCGCTTCCCGGCCGCGAGGCGCAGACGATGATGCCGTACCAAACCCGCGAGGTCCCGACCCTGGTCACGCCGCTAATGCCTAGCAATTCGCTACCCGATCGCTCGAAGTAGTATCGGAGTAGAATCTCCGGATGTCGCTGTCCTCCGGAACCAAGCTCATCCCGCCACCTCGGTGACAAGTAGTCGCCTAATCCTAGTGCACTAGCCGTCTTTGTCGGCGACGAGGCTGCTGGCTGCAGCATAGCTTTCGAGATAGTCGTCGTAACCGATCGGCGATATACGATGACTATCTTGGGTTAGGTGCCTCTCGAGGCCTTTTGATATCCTCGCCCAGACTGAAGGAGGCGGCATGCAACCCTCGCTCAAGCTTGGAGTTTCCCGCACCGCGCGCGTTACCATCGATAGGGACCGGACCATCGGTTTTCTTGGCGAGCAGATGCGCCTCTACAGCACGCCGTCCATGGTTCGCGACATCGAGTACACATGCCTGAAGCTTATCCAGGAGCACCTCGACGAGGGCGAAAGCTCGGTCGGGATTCACATCGTGGTCGACCATCTGGCGGCGACGCCTCTCGGGCAATGGATCGACGTCGCGGTCGCGGTCTCGGCGGTCGACGGGCGCAAGGTGACTTTGACCGCAAGCGTGCGTGATGCCATCGAGCAAGTCGGGCGCGGTGAGCACATCCGCTTCGTCATCGACGTGGACAAGCACGTCAAACGCCTGAAGAAAAAACTCGCACAGCTCGGCGCGGACGACTAACGCCATGCGACTCGAGGCCTCGACCCTCGCGCTTGCTCTCGGCTGCGCGCTATCCGGCCACGCTCAACAGCCGCCGAACGTTCTGCTCATCACCGTCGACGATATGAACTGGGATTCCGTCGGCGTTTACGGCGCCAAGATCGAAAACCTCACCCCGAACATCGACCGGCTCGCGAGGGAAGGGCTCAGGTTCGAGCACGCGCACGTCACCATCGCGATTTGCCAGCCCACCCGAGCGGTGTGGATGACCGGACGCTTGTCGTTGTTCAACCTCGAAGACGACATCGGTGAGACCACCGACGTTTCGGCGGAGAATCCCGAAGTGGTGGAACGATTGCTCGCGCTCGCGGAGGAGGCACGCGAGGAACTAGGTGACTCCCTGACCGGTAGGAGTGGCTCGGGCGTCAGGGCTCCCGCGCACTAGTCACTGCCGTCCGGACGGAGTTCGTTCCGCTACGACTAGCGCCGGCCAAGGTTCGCGTACGCGGTCCGTCGAGTCGCGGTATCGCTCCATCACCTCCTTCCCGTAGTCCAGCTCAGTCATGTATGCGTTGTGGGCGCGGCACATGAGTCGAATATTTTCCGGGCTGCGATCGCCGCCCAGCGCGTACGGATCCTCGTGATGAAACTCCAACCGTTCGCGCGCGCTGCAGCGACGGCCCTTCGGGTTCACGTAGGTGCACTGGTCACCATCACGGGCGCAAACGATCCGTTTTATGGGAGCGGGGATATTGCGTGAGCCGGGTGACGTGTCGGCATCTTCGACGCTTCTCCTGGGTTTCTTCGTCTTTCCGAATCGCTTGGCTTCGAGGCGCTCGAGTTTCTCTGTGACTGCCGCGTCAATCACGGCAGCTGGATCGCCATCAGGCATGAGCGCGACGAGTCGCTCCAGCTTGTCGTGCAGTTCCGCATTCGCCGTGAACTGAACCTTGTACCTCGCCGGCGCGAGCGGCTCGCCGACGGAGGGATCGACCTCCGAACCCGTGAGCACCTCTACTGCTTTGGCAAATCGACGAGCTGATCGACGAAACCGAGTTGCACCGCGACACCCAGCCGCATAACATCAGCTCGTGGCGAAATGGCGGCGCCTTCGCAAATGGGGATCGGCCACGTTTGTCTTGATGGCCGTCGTCTCGATCGTATCGGTCGCGTTCGCTCAGCAGTGGGATTCTAGCCGCGGCTGGCGCGGCTGGCGTAACCGGGTGCCGCCCAAATTCCCCACGGAAGAGGAACTGCTAGATCGGTCGTTCTCGTTTACACGAGTTCTCTACGAAAGTGTTCGCGACGAACCGCTGGGACACGGGTGGAACACCGACTACCCCGACTCCGACACCAACTTCATGGTGCGCCTCTCGGAGCTAACGTCGACGCGCATCAGCCGAGACGCCGAAGGCAACCCGAACCACTTCGTCGTGACACTCGACGACGATTCCATTTTCAACTACCCCTTCGTCTTCATGTCCGACGTCGGCACGCTCGGCTTCAGCGATTCGCAAGCAGAACGGATGCGCCAGTATCTTCTTCGCGGGGGCATTCTCTATGTGGACGATTTTTGGGGCATCCGCGCCTTTGAA
>CAMYKY010000034.1 GCA_947259165.1 uncultured Acidobacteriota bacterium
GGAGAACGTCTTGAGGAGCGGAGAACGTCTTGAGGAGCGGAGAACGTCTTGAGGAGCGGAGAACGTCTTGAGGAGCGGAGAACGTCTTGAGGAGCGGAACGTCTTGGGGAGCGAGGAGCTGGTGCGCAGTGCGCCAAGGGACACACCCAGCGTGTGAGCGTCCCGTCGGGAAGAGCGGGAGGTTCCGTGGGAAAGAGTCTATGTCCGAGAGCCGGGGTCCTCGAAGAAGGACCCCGACCTCGGGACTAAAATCCGGATAAAACCTAGGCGTAGTACTCGGTGTTGATTGCGATGTACTCCTGCCACTTCTCGGGCAGCTCTTCCTCGGGGAAGATCGCCGTCACCGGGCATACCGGCTCGCAAGCGCCACAATCGATGCAGGTGTCGGGATCGATGTAGAGCATCTTCGACGCCTCGAAATTTTCTTCGTCTTTGGTCGGGTGGATGCAATCCACGGGACAAACTTCGACACAAGCGGTGTCCTTAGTGCCGATGCAAGGCTCCGCGATGTAGTAAGACATTGTAGATTTCCTCCTTAGTTCAAACTTACTTGGCTCACATGGCGTCGAGAAGCTTCTGGGAGAACTCCGTTACACGATCCAAATAACCCCACAACAGAAGGCCAATAATATTAGGCACGATGAGCACCAAAAGTAAACCCGCGTATAGGGGTTGTAGCGCGAGTGGTGTTGACGGCTCAGGAGTATCCGATCCGTCGATGAACATGGTTTTCAAAATCTTCAAGTAATAGAAAGCGCCAATCGCGCTGTTCAGTCCGCCAATAACGGCGAACCAGCCAAGACCCGCGTCAATGACGACTGAAAAGATGTACCACTTGGCGAGAAAGCCCGCGAACGGCGGAATCCCCATGAGCGAAAACAGCAAGATCCCCATGCCGATTGTCAGCAGAGGCGCACGTCGCCAGATCCCCGCGTAATCTTTGATATCGAAGCTCCCGACGTCGTTGTGAACAACGATGACGACGAGAAAAGCGCCGAGATTCATAAACAGGTAGATGATCATGTAGGCGAGCATCGCCTGGATGCCCTCACCCGAGAGCACCACGGCGCCCATCATGATGTAGCCGGCGTGAGCGATACTCGAATACGCCAGCAGGCGTTTCATGTTGGTCTGGAGCAGCGCCCCGACGTTGCCGAGCGTCATCGTGATGACCGAAATGCCCATGAGCATGGTCTGCCAATCAACACTTCCAACCATCGCCCACGACGCACCGTCCTCCGACGGCGACGCCAACCCACCGTAGAAGAACCGAATCAGCACGGCGAAACCCGCGACCTTCGGACCCACGGACAAAAACGCCGTCACCGGCGTGGGAGCCCCGGTGTAGACGTCCGGGCACCAGAAGTGAAACGGAACCGTCGCCATCTTGAAGCCAATGCCAGCGAGCACCAGGACCAAGATCACCATGAGCGCCGGGCCCGAGCTGGCAACGACTTCCTGACTCGACAGAGCGCTTCGGATTTCGAACAAGTCGAGACTGCCTGTTAGGCCGTAGAGGAGCGACAACCCGAAGAGCATCGTTCCCGTCGAGACCGCACCGAACAAGATGTATTTCAGCGACGCCTCGTTCGAAAGCCTGTCGGTCTTCAGGTAGCCAACCATCACATAGGAGGCAACCGACACGGTCTCGAGCGCCAGATAGATCATCAACAAATTGATCGAGTTGGCCATCCAGATGAGCGCGACGGTCACGGTGAGAAGAAGCACGAGAAGCTCGCCGTGGTGGACAAGCCTGAGCTCATTCGAGTGCAACGTGAACAACAGCACGAAAATCGAGGTGACGATGAAGATGACGCGGAGCATCTGACCGAAACCATCGAAGGCGACCATGTTGTGAAACAGGCCGGCCGACACCGCTTCCGACCCTTGCAGCGAGTAGGACAGTGCAACGACGAGTCCGATGAGCGACGGGATGACGATCAAGAGTCGACGTTCGCGCGGAGCACGGTTCTTAGATACCAGGTCGCAAACCAAGACGGCCATCAACGTGAAGACGAGCACAATTTCCGGCACGAAGTACTGAAGGCTGGAGATAGTATCGAGGCGCTCCACGTATTATCCTTTCAGGACCGAGGCTTCATCGAGACTCACGTCCTTCAGAATCCGATACAGCGACATGATAATCGCGAGCGCGACCGCGGCCTCGCAAGCGGCAATCACGATAACGAACAGAGCGAACACCTGGCCTTCGGTGTCTCCACTCACAAACCTCGAAAACGCAATCAGGTTGATGTTGGCGGAGTTGAAGATGAGCTCGATCGACATCAGGACATTGATGGCGTTTTTTCTCGTCAGAACGCCGTACAGCCCGAGCGAGAACAACGCCGCGGCAACAATCAGGTAGTGCTCGAGGGATATCACAGGTCCGTCCTCCGTCGCACGAGCATGGCGGCGCCCAAAAGCGCCACGAGCAGCAGCACCGACGCGATCTCGAACGGCAACACGTACTCCGTCATCAACGCGCGACCGATGATCGGAGTCGTCGGCCCGTCCTCGATGAGAGCACTCTGGCTCCAGGGCGTCCGCACCACGACCGTCGTCAGAATAACGAATACCGCCAGCGAGACGAGAGCGCCGGGCAACACTTGAAACGTCTGCGTCTCCAGATTCAAGTTGTAGATGCGGTTGGTCAACATCACACCGAAGACGAGCAGGGTCAATATCCCGCCGACGTAGACGAGCAGTTGGACACCAGCGAGGAAGTCCGCCCCGAGCATCACGTAAAAAACCGCGGCGCTGAAGAACGTCGCCAACAGGGAAAACGCCGAGCGAACCAGGTTCTTTCCGTGCACGACGATGAAGGCCGAGCCGAGCATCAATGCAGCGAAAGCCCAGAAAATTATTTGGGGGCCGAGGGTCTCCATTGCTTCTAGCTACCTCCCGCCGCTACCGGGTCGCTCGTTTCTTTCTTCGGCGGCTCGGGTGGCGCCGGCGTCTCTTTGGCAAAACGATAGAGGAACTCGCTCTTCACGGTCTCCGCAAATTCGTACTCTGGCGTCATCACGATGCACTCCGTCGGACACGGATACACGCACAGCGAGCAATAGCAGCACAGCGACATGTCGATATCGAACTGAACGACCTTTTGCTTCACCGCGGTCCCGTCGGCGGCAAAAATCGGAGCGTCGGTTTTCTCGCGTTTCTCGGTAGTGATGTCGATGCAATCCACCGGGCACACCTTCTCGCACTGCTTACACCCGATGCAGTCTTCGATCTTCACGTGAAGCCGCATACGCGACCGGTCCTGCAAGAGCCCCTCGGGCACGATCACAGACTGCCACCGCGCCCCGGGATTTTCTTCGGAGAGGTATTGCTGGGTCTCGTTCTTCGTGAACAAATGGGCGAGTGTGATGCCCATGCCCTTTGCGATCGACGTGACCGCGGCGAAGAGATCCGCGAAATACTCTTTCATCAGCTAGCCTTTCAACTCGCGCCAGCGCTTGCGAGAGCCGCAACGAGGAGAACGAGGAACGCGAACGGGATCACGTATTTCCAGCACAGAGCCATCAGCTGGTCGACTCGCAACCGAGGAAGCGTCCACCGAAGCCACATCTGTACAAAGACCAGGGCCAGCGTCTTGATAAAAAAGACGAGCGGCCCTTCGAAAAAAGGTCCTGACCAACCGCCAAGATAGAGCACCACGGTCAGCCCGGCAACGAAAAACATCGCGCCGTACTCCGCGAGGAAAAACAGCCCGAAACGAATCCCGCTGTATTCAGTGTGGAACCCGGCGACGAGCTCGGATTCCGCCTCGGGAATGTCGAAAGGGCTCCGGTTCGTCTCGGCTAAACCGCAGATGAAGAAGAGAACGAACCCGATGACGTTGAGACCGTACAGCCTAAAAATGTGCCAGTTCGCGAAGTTCCCGAACCCGCCGAGTTGAGCGCTGATGACATCTTGCAGGTTCAAACTCCCGACCTGCACGACGACGGAGAGGATGACGATCGCGGTCGGGATCTCGTAGCTGACCATCTGCGCCGCCGAGCGCATGCCGCCGTACAACGCGTATTTGTTGTTCGATGCCCAGCCCGCCATTAGGAGCCCGATGGAGCCGAGTGACGTAATCGCAACGACGTAGAGGAGTCCGATGTTGAGGTCGGAAACGACCAAGCCCGTGTGCCACGGAAGAACCGCAAACGCAGAGAACGCTCCCATCAATACGAGAAACGGCGCGAGCTTGAACAAAAAGCGGTCCGCCCCGTTGACGATGATGTCTTCTTTGAACACGAGCTTGATGCCGTCGGCGAAGCTCTGCAAAACCCCGTGCCAGCCGACCCGCATGGGGCCGAGTCGGTCCTGGATGTGCGCAGCCACCTTGCGCTCGAACCAAATCAAGAAGACGGGAAGCTGACCAACGAGAAAGACCGTTGCTCCGACGCCGATCGCGCTCGCAGCGACGGCAGCCGCTGTGGGCGAAAGATTCGCCTGGAGCTGTTCTCGGATGAGGGCCGCGAGCTGAGGGACGAGAGCGATGAGGACGAGAGCACCACCGGCGCCGGCGACGACGAGCGGCGAGAGAAGGTTCGAGATCTTGGTTTCGAGATCCGGCCGTTTCAACCCCATTAGCGGTCAATCTCCCCCAAAACGATATCGAGGCTTCCGATGATGGCAATCATGTCTGCGATCATCTCTCCCTTCGCGATTTCGCGAAAAATGCTCATCGCAACAAAACACGGCGAACGCCCTTTGACTCGATAAGGGATCAAGCCGCCGTCGCTGACGACATAGAATCCGAGCTCTCCGCGCGGCGCCTCGGTTCGGCCATAGGCTTCGCCCGGCTTCGGCTTTACGCGCTTGGGAACCGTCTCCCGCACGTCACCCTCAGCCGGCATCTGCTCGATCGCCTGACGGGTGATCCGCACGCTCTGACGCATTTCCTCGACGCGCACGTAGTACCGGTCCCAACACGAGCCAATGGGACCGTAGCGCCCTTGCCCGACGGGCACATCGAACTCGTACTTTTCGTAGCCGCAGTACGGGTCTTCCTTGCGGATATCCCACTTGATTCCGGAGCCACGGAGATTGGGCCCGGTCAGGGCGTACCCCACCGCGCGCTCCGGCGGGATGATACCGACATCCGCCGTGCGTTTCGTGAAGATCTTGTTGTAGCTGAGAAGATTGTCTAGCTCGTCGATGACGGGCTCGAATTGATCGAGAAAGATCTTCGCACGATCCGTCCATTGGTTCGGCAAATCATGCGAGAGTCCGCCTATCCAGTTGTAGTTGTAGAGCAGCCTCGCACCGCAAAGCCATTCGAAAAGATCGAGAATCTTCTCCCGCTCGCGGAAGGAGTGGAGAAACGGCGTGAACGCGCCAATGTCCATCCCGTAGGTGCCAAGAGCCAGAAGGTGTGATGCAATCCGTTGGAGCTCCGAGGTAATGACGCGGATTGACTGGACCCGCTCGTTCACCTCGATCTCCATGAGCTTTTCGACCGCCACGGCGTAGGTCAGGCTGTTGTTCATCGAACCCACGTAGTCCATGCGATCGGTGAACGGGATAACGCCCTGGTAGTCGATGTTCTCGGCGTGTTTCTCGAAGTTCCGGTGCAGGTAGCCGATGTGAGGTTGCGCGTCCTTGACGATTTCCCCGTCGGTCTTGAGCTCGATGCGCAGCACGCCATGTGTCGAGGGGTGCTGCGGCCCCATGTTGAGGATCATCTCGTCAGGTTCGAGGTCCTCGGGTTTGAAGGCGTAGGCCTCGTCCGGCTCAAGGTCCTTGTACTGGGTTTGGCTACTCATTGTCCGGCTTTTACTCTCCTGGTGTCCTGGCGGACTAGTGGACTAGTCGAACGGTCCGACGCCGATATTCTCGCCTTCCATCGCGCGCTGGGAAAACTTTTCGTCCGGCTTGACAGCAATTCCGTGCCACTCGTCCGGCCACTCCCAGTCTTTGCGCAGGGGATGACCGGCCCAGTCCTCGGGAAGGAAGATGCGTCGAAGATCACTATGACCCTCGAACTCGATCCCGAAAAGGTCGTACGCCTCGCGCTCGTGCCAGTTCGCCGTAGGCCATATGTTCTCGAGCGTAGGTGTTTTGGGATTGTCGCGCGGCAGCATCACTTTCAAGACGATCCAATGACGATGCTTGAGTGAGGTCAAGTGGAGGACGACCTCGATCCGGGCTTTTTCGGGCTCTTTGAGCTCGAGGTAATCCACCGCGGAGTGGCAATGCAGCATATCGAACGCGAGCTCGGGCTCGTCGCGCAAGAAGGTCCCGACCTCGACAATCGCAGCGTTGTCGATCACCAAGAACGGATCGGTAACTTCGAGCTCGGCAGACGTAATTTTGCCGGGAAACTTCGCTTCGATTCTTTGCTGAACGGCTGCCGCGTCGAGACTCAAGCGGGCACCTCCACTGTCCGGGGCTTGCGACCTTCTCGGTTGTCGTCCATGAGCGAGCGCTCGCGGATGAGGTCCTGTAGTGCCATGACACCGTAGAGAAGCGCTTCTGGCCGGGGCGGGCAACCAGGAACGTAGACGTCGACCGGGATGATCTGGTCCACGCCTTTCACGACGTGGTAGCCGTGCTGCCAATACGGGCCGCCGTTGTTGGAGCAGCTTCCCATCGAAATGACGTATTTCGGCTCCGACATCTGTTCGTAGAGGCGCTTGATTCGGATGGCCATCTTATGGGTCACCGTCCCCGCGACAATCATCAAGTCGGACTGGCGAGGTGTGGCTCTCGGGATGAGGCCGATCCGATCCCAGTCGAATCGCGTCGCGCCCGCCGACATCATCTCGATCGCACAACAAGCGAGACCGAACACCATCGGCCATATCGCCGACTGGCGCGCCCAGTTCACGACAGTATCCACTTTCGTGAGGATGAACTGTTGGTTATCGAGGGCTTTGATGGCGTCCATGTCGCTCCTTCGGGTATCGAGACTAGGCTGCTTTCGCGTTTTTCGGCGCGGTCTTCAGAGCGGCACGCTCTTCTTCGCGCACCCATTCGAGGTCGCCCTTGCGCCACACGTCAGCAAGGCCGAGCACGAGCATGCCGATAAAAATGAAGCCAGCGATGAGCGCTGGGGTTCCCAATTCCTTCAAAACGACGGCCCAAGGCACGAGCATGACCGCTTCCACATCGAAGATGAGGAAGACGAGAACGAAAACATAGAACCGGATGTTGAACTGGACGCCCCAAGGGCTCCCGACCGGGTTTTCCCCGCACTCGTACGGCATCAGCTTTTCGCGAGTGGGGTTGTGCGGGGCAACGAGACCTGAGACCGTCGTCGCGGCCGCCGCCAACAGTGCACCCGCTGCGAGAAACATCAAGACACCCACGTACTCGATCATCTTCTCAATCTCCTGGCTACACCCTCACCGAGCGAGTCATCCCGCATTATTCCAGTGGCCCGGACGGACCGCAACAATCCGCTACATAACCTCGCAGAAGCGACTGAAGCGAAAAAGTCTTTTGATTAGAACAAATTCTGGGCGCAAGCGCGCTCTGGTGGCCATACAAGCCGGGTATTATAGCGATGGGTCCAAGGGGCGGCAACCCCTAAAAATCAATAGTTTGCCGGAACATTGCCAAGGGAGCGGGTCCACTCGGACAAATCGATCCCCCTGCGAACTTCGGGGCGACCGGAATTGCCAAAGACGCGCTGTGCCCCGCTCGTCTCGAAGACGTGGAACGGAGCTCTAATAATGATAAGTGACGCACCCGTGGGGTGAGGGCGTTGCTTGATGACGGACTCGGCTCATCGATCCACCACCCGAATCAGGGCTAGCGCGTCGAAGATTTTCCGTTTGGGTTGCGATGTCAATTGCTCCGCGCTGACGATCTCCATGAACTTTGAGGCAGGACGCTAAGAGATCGCGGAGGGTCGAGAACGTTTACAGTTCGAGCTTGAAATCGACTTGGATCACAGTGTGGACGGCCACCGACCGGCCCTCGCGAGTTGCGGGGCGATAACGCCACACTCGAACCGCCTCTAGAGCCGCGCGATCGATATCGGGACTGACCGAGCGCACGATCTTTGCCGCCCGAACCGAGCCGTCGACGCCCACGACCGCTGCGATCACCACGCTCCCCTCCCGACGCTTGCTCCGCGCTGAGAGCGGGTAGTCGGGATTGACCTTCGACACGAGCACCGGCGGCTCGATTTGACTCGTGAGGTGATACACGCGGTCGCCGTCATCGGGCGGCGGCGCCTGCACGGCCGGCGCCTCGAGCGCCGCCGCCTTTTCGAGGAGTGTTAGCTGCTGCGCCGCCAGCTCTCGGTACTCTTTCGCAAGGACGAATCCGCCATCGAGCGTGAGTGCACGATCCATGGTCGCAAGGGATTGTTGGTAGTCTTCGGATGCATAGCTCGACTTCCCCTGTTCGAATAACTCTTGCACCAGCTGCGCGCGGGCGCGGCCGAACTGTCTGAGTATCTTCGGTGATAGCTGAGAAGCGTCTAGCTCGGTCGCCGGATCCGTTTGCAGGAGCTCGACGAACGCGTCGTGCGCCTCGTCCTCGCCGCCGACGGCAACGTGACTAAACGCAAGATACTTCAAACACTCTACTTTTTCGTCGTGTCGAAGCTCAGCGGAACGGTGTGGCGCGAGCGTCGCGATCGTTTCCTTGTAGTGGCCCGACCAATAAAGCGCGATGCCTTGCTCGAGTGGCGACTGCGCGGTACGAGCGATCGACGCAAAGCTCCCGATCAACAGCACGGGCACCACGAGGAACGAGAACCTCACATCTCTACTCTGAGCACGGTGCTTTCACCGCTTTGGATAACAACGTCGTCCGTTTTTTCGCCGAGACTGGGGTGCCGAAGCGTTACCGAATGCGTCCCGATCGGCACGTCGAGCTCATCGAGCGGAGTCTGTCCGATATGACGTCCGTCGACGTAGACGTCGGCCCAGGGAGTCACCACGATACGAAGCCCGCCGGTATCCCGGAACGAGTAACGGACGGACGTGGTCTCGTCGCCCTGCACGGTGACGCGATCGCGAATCACGCCGACGAAGTTCGGATTGGAGAGCACGATCTCGTGGACGCCCGCGACGAGCGTCATCTCGGGTAGCGGGGTCTCTCCGACCTGCGTTCCGTCAACCGTGACTTCACCCCAAGGTTCAACGAGAACGAGAAGCCTTCCGTCACGGGCCGCGAGCGTGTCCGCTCTAGGCTCCTGTCGAGCTAGCTCCGAGCGAGCGGACTCGTCAGGAGAGCTTGGAGGTTGAGCGGCCAGCGACAGCCCGTGGCGGTACAACACTTCCTCGGTGTCGAGCTCGCCCGGCCCCATCGTCGCCTCGAGAACTTCGGAGGCGACGCTCCCCGCGGTCGAGATCGTCCGCGAGCGCAGCTCAGCTCGTTCGACAAACGGCGGGAGTGTGTCCGCGTCAACACCCCACTCGAGCCATACGAAAAGCGCCGCGGACGCGACAACGGCCGTAAGTGCAACAACAGCGACGGCAATGAACTTGCCCCCATTGCGAGGTCTCGGTGGACGGGGTTTGAGTCGCGCGGCACGGACCCGATTCTCGAGCGCCGGGAGATCGATCTTGTCCATCGGTGTCGCGGGTGTGAACACGACGCCGGCCTCGAGATCGCCTTCGTCGAGCCGAGTGAGCACGTCCAACAGGACTGCGTCGACGCTTTTTTGGATCGTTACCGGCGCAGCGTCCCGAACGCCCTCGTCGATCACGAACTCGGCGTCCGCCCAGTTGACCAAACGAAGCAACGCGTCTTCCCCCCTCGCCGAGCCCGCAGCCGCGTGGAGAACGATCCCCTCTTGGAAAAGGATCTCGCCCTCTTTGTCGCGATGACGCAGGGATACGGTCGCGGTCCTCTGGCTCATGCCGAGCAACTGAAGAATGTCGTTCAGGCTGACGTTGCCGAGGTTGCCGTAGATCTTCGAGTCTTTTCCCGAAGACTTGTGTACGGAAGGGCGGTCGTTGCTATGCATGCACGTCTTTCCTACGTCTCGAACGTGTTGCTCTTGACCGCTCGTAACGCATCCGGTCCCAAGGTCTACCTCCGGATAGAACGGAAAACAGAAAACCCGAGCAACCCACAATCTGCGGACCTCTTGCACGCCAGCAGACGGCTCCACTTCAGAGGTTGCAAATTCCACGCCACCACAATCCAAAGCACACACCACTACAAATCCATACGACAGAGACCGTTACCATCGACTCCTCGCGAGTACACCGAGACAAACGGGTGTCTGGCAGTTCATTCTTGAACACGACGCAAGCGGAGCGTGGGTTTTCCACCTCGCTAGAGCGCGTCGGTCCGTGCCTGTTCTCGTAGCTGTCTTCTTCACCACAGGGACACGGAGGCACAGCGAGCAGAGCCGCAGCCAATTCTTTCAACGCAAAGGCGCAAAGGCTCGGAGACGCAAAGGTCGTCGAGTTTGAGTGGCGGTCATTGCCGCTGCAGACATTGATTTGACACCTGCCAAAGAGACGGCCGCGCCGGAGGCGCTCACTTTGCGCCTTCGCGCCTTTGCGTTGAGTTTTTCTTCTTTCAATAGTACGGAGGATTCACGAAGAGAGTCCGGTGGTGTCACTTCATGGTGAAACGGAACGGCCACGTCCGGAGCGCCGAAAACGCCACCGGAGTTGACGAGAGGATCCGCGGTCCGAGTACTAGCCCAGCTCGGCGATCACCGCGTCCGCGTACTCCTGAGTGCTGGCGCTGCCGCCCAGATCGGGGGTGCGAACCTTTCTTGCCTCGAGAACCCCAAACGTCGCTTGAATAATACGGTCGGCGGCTTCGTCTTCGCCCAGGTGTCGCAACATCAGCACCCCAGAAAACGTCAGCGCCGTGGGATTGGCGATTCCCTTGCCAGCGATGTCGGGTGCGGAGCCGTGCACGGCCTCGAACACCGAGTAGTCTTCCCCGATGTTCGCAGCCGGTACCATTCCGAGGCCGCCGACGAGACCGGCGCACAAGTCGGACACGATGTCGCCATAGAGATTCGACAGCAGTAATACGTCGAACTGGTTCGGGTTCAACACGAGCTGCATCGCAAGGTTGTCGACAATCTTGTCGTCGAACTCGATCCCGGGATAGTCCGCCGAAACGATCCGCGCGCTCTCGAGGAACAGACCGTCGGTGAGCTTCATGATGTTGGCTTTGTGAACAGCGGTGACTTTCTTCCGGCCGCGCTTGACTGCATATTCAAACGCGAAACGCGCAATCCGAATCGATGCCGCCGACGTGATGACTTTCATCCCTTGCGTCACGCCAGGCATGACGAGGTGCTCGATCCCGGAGTACAGGTCTTCCGTGTTCTCACGGACGATCACGAGATCGATGCCTTCGTAGCGGGAGTCGACTCCCGCGACCGAACGCACCGGGCGCAAGTTCGCGTAGAGGTCGAGTCCTTTCCGAAGAGCGACATTAGCGCTCGGGAAGCCCTCTCCGATCAGTGTGGTTAGCGGGCCCTTGAACGCAACTTTGTTTTCACGGATCGAGTCGAGCAGCTCCGGCGGTAGAGGATTTCCGGTCCTCTCGTAGGCGCGAATCCCAGCCTCGTGCTCGACCCATTCGCAGTCGACGCCCGCGGCGCCAATGATTCGAGTTGCGGCTTTCGTGATCTCGGGACCGATCCCATCGCCGGGGATCAGAGTGATTCTGTATGTCATCGGTTTTATAGTCTAACACGTTGTAAGATGTTAGCCAGATGCAGCTTACCGTCATCGTTCCTACGCTGAACGAAGCGGCGTACCTCGTCGGGGCGCTCGATTCGATCTCGAAAAGCGTCGAGATCATCGTATCCGACGGCGGTAGCGTCGACGAGACCGTAGCAATTTCTGCTCGGTTTGGGGCCCGAGTCGTCACTGGGAACCAAGGCCGCGCACAGCAGATGAACCGCGGTGCCAAGGCGGCGACGGGCGAGGTGCTCCTTTTCCTCCATGCCGACTGCCTTTTGGCGCCGCAGGCAACGGACGCAATCGAGGCCGCGCTCGCGGATGACGACGTGGTGGGCGGCTCGTTCCGAATGAAAGTCCGAGACGGCAGCCGCGCACTGCGCTGGATTGCGGCCACCGCCAATGCCAGAGCACGCTACCTCAAAACGCCCTACGGAGATCAAGCCCTCTTCGTGCGCCGCCGGGTTTTCGAGGAGCTAGGTGGGTTTCCCGAGATGCCGTTCATGGAAGACGTTGCTTTCGTTCGTGCGCTGAAACGCCGCGGCAAGATTGTATGCCTGAGAGAAACCGTCACCACCGGTGTCCGTCACTGGCAAAGACTGGGTCCCGTCTCAACAACAATTTTGAACTGGTCGATGGTAACCCTGTACCTGCTGGGCGTCCCCGCCGAGCGATTGGAACCTCACTACCGCCGCTGGCGCCGCGCCGACGCAACGTCAAAATCCGAAAAAGCCTATTCCTCCTCTTGATCCTTCCGGGTGTGCTTCTTCTTTCCACACCAGGCCCTTAATATTCCGTTAGGTATTCTGCGCATCCACGGCAGCAATGGCAGCCATGTCGACGATTTCTTCGACTTCGGCGCCACGTTGCAAGACGTGGACGGGCTTGTTCAACCCGACCAGGATCGGGCCCACCGCTTCCGCATCAGCTAGGCGTTGGATCAGTTTGTAGGCGATGTTTCCAGCCTCGAGACACGGGAAGATGAGAACGTTCGCGGCTCGCTGCAGGTGGCTGAAAGGGTACGTCTCGGCGAGAATCTCGTCGACCACAGCCGTGTCCGCTTGCATCTCGCCGTCCACCTCGAGCTCGGGCGCTCGCTCGCGGACCAGCGCGGTGGCGCGGCGCACTTTTTCCGAGAGCGGGTGCTTGGTGCTGCCGAAGTTCGAAAACGACAGCATCGCCACACGTGGCTCGACATTGAAGCGCTTCGCAACCTCAGCGGTTTGAATTGCGATGTGGGCAAGCTCTTCAGCCGTGGGCTCGATAATCACCGTCGTGTCGGCGAAAAACTTGATGTCGTTTTTCAGCACCATCATGTAGACGCCGGCCACTTGAGCGCCGGCCTTCACGCGAATGACCTGCAGAGCGGGACGGATGGTATCGGGATAGTGCTGCGTGAGGCCGGCGACCATCGCGTCGGCGTCGCCTCGATGCACCATCATCGAGCCGAACATGTTCGGGTCCTGGAGCAGCGTTGGCGCCTCGTTGCGCGTGACTCCACGACGGTTGCGTATTCCATAGAGCTCCTGCGAATAGTCGTCGAGCTGGTCCGATTCCCTCGGGTTGATGAACTCCATCCCCGAAGCGTCGAGCCCGAATTTCTCGATCTGCTTGTCGATGACGTGACGTCGACCCAACAAAATTGGAACCGCAATTCCCTCGTCCACGAGATGCTGCGCCGCGCGAAGAATCTTGAGCTCCTCGCCTTCCGGGAACACGATGCGTTTGCTGTCTTGCTTCGCACGCGAGATGACGGTGCGCATCACCGCGCGATCGCGACCGAGTCGCGCTTCGAGCTGCTCTGGGTAGGCATCGATATCGATCTCCCGGCGAGCAACACCCGTTTCCATGGCAGCTTTCGCGACCGCCGGCGCCTCACGCGTCAGAACCCGCGGGTCGAACGGCGTCGGGATGATGTAGTTCGGACCAAAACGCATCGAGTCGACGCCGTACGCTTTGATGACGACTTCGGGAACGTCTTCTTTCGCCAGATCGGCGAGCGCGCGAGTGGCGGCGAGCTTCATCTCCATATTGATCGCGCGGGCGCGGACGTCGAGCGCGCCTCGGAAGATGAACGGAAAGCCCAGCACGTTGTTCACCTGATTGGGGAAGTCGGAGCGGCCCGTCGCCATGATCAAGTCATCGCGAACGGACATCGCGTCCTCCCAACTGATTTCCGGGTCGGGGTTGGCCATCGCCATTACGAAAGGCTTCTCCGCCATCGATGCCACCATGTCCTTGGTGACGGCATCCTTCACGGAAAGCCCGAGAAAGACATCTGCATTCTCGAAGGCGTCGCCGAGAGAGCGCGCCTTGGTATCGCGGGCGTAGCGCTCCTTGTAAGGATTCATCCCTTCGCTGCGGCCCTTGTAAATGACGCCCTTCGAGTCACACATAATGATGTTGTCGTGGCCGACTCCGAGATTCTCGACAAGCTCCGCGCACGCGAGCGCGGCCGCGCCAGCGCCATTGATGACCAGATTCACCTTCGCCGGATCTTTTCCAGCGAGCTCGAACCAGTTCAATAGCGCCGCGCCGGAGATGATGGCGGTTCCGTGTTGATCGTCATGGAACACGGGGATATTCATCTCTTTTTTGAGCGTCTCCTCGATGTAAAAACATTCGGGCGCTTTGATGTCCTCGAGGTTGATGCCGCCGAACGTCGGCTCGAGAGCCTTGACGACACGGATGAGGTCGTCTGGATCGGGAGCATCGAGCTCGAGATCGAACACGTCGATGTCGGCAAAGGTCTTGAACAGGACCCCCTTGCCCTCCATAACGGGTTTTGCGGCCATCGGACCGATGTTGCCGAGCCCGAGCACAGCGGTGCCGTTGCTAACGACAGCGACGAGGTTGCCTTTGGTGGTATAGGTGAAGACGTCTTCCGGGTTAGCCTCGATTTCGAGACACGGCTCCGCGACGCCCGGACTATACGCGAGTGAAAGATCACGTTGCGTTCGCGTCGACTTCGTGGGACGGATTTCGATCTTCCCGGGGCGGCCACCAGAGTGGTAGTCGAGAGCATCTTGTTTCCTAATCATGGTTCGATTGTATCGCAACGCTGCTCGATGCAAATTTCGATCGTGCCCTCGACGCACGCTACGCGATCGCGCGGGGCTACGTGTGGTCCGCTTTCTATCCACCCTTTGAGCCCGCTCACCGAGGAGCAGTTTGTCGACGGTGCGATTCAAGGCGGTGACGCTCGAGACAAATTCGGCACGAGTTATACGAGTACGAACCTCGTGTTCCAAGGCAACCAGAATTAGATCAGCAGAAAGCAGGCACTAGCATTCGGTGGGCGGTGTCGTATCATGCCTCGGTTTGCCGATGGAACACCTCACGTTCGAACAGCTTTCGTCCGAGGCTCATCGATACGATGAGGCAGTACTTCGCACCCCCGGTATCGACCACTTCTGCTCCAGCTCGCTGTGGATTCTTCCCGCGGCTGAGCACCTCATGGCGCCGGCTCACCCCTGGGTACGTCGCGCAAACAACCACTATGTCGCGTTGGCGCGCACCGACAACAGCGCTCACACCCGAGTTCTTCATCCGCTCGAAGCCATGTGGGCGCTGCCGTCGCCGCTCGTCGGCGCCGAGCCCGACGAGCTCATCGAGTTACTACTCACGACGCTCGACGACGATCGAGGCTGGGACGCGGTCGTGCTGACAGGAATCCCCGAAGCCTCGGTCCTCTGGAAGAAACTCATTCCCGCGCTGAGCAAACGCCATCAACTCGCCCGCGGTCCGATCACACGTCGATACGCCGCCGACCTTTCTGGTGGCGTGGACACGTTCCTCGCGAAACGCTCACCCGGCTTCCGCAAGAACCTGCGCAAAGCCGAAGCTCGCGCACGACGGCTCGATCTCTGCTTCGAAGTTGCCGACGATGGCACTCTCGAAGACGCCGACGCTTCGTTCGAGCGACTGCTTGCAATCGAACAGCGCAGCTGGAAGGGTCATCGCGGCGTCGGCATCGATACCGAGCCCATGTGCGGGTTCTACCGCGCCATGAACCGCCGGCTCGTGGAGCGTCGAGCGCAACGCCTAGTGTTCGCCAAGATCGACGGGAGTGACGCGGCGTATATCTTCGGCGGGCTTCTCGGCAACACCTACCGTGGTCTTCAGTTCAGCTTCGACGACAGCTTCGCAGAGCACTCCCTGGGTAATTTGTGTCAACTCGAAGAAATTCGGCGCCTCTCGGACCAAGGCGTCGAAGTCTACGACCTCGGAACCGAAGTCGCCTACAAGAAGAGGTGGGGAGATCGCGTCTTGACGACGTCTTGCATCATCGCTCACTCGTCGTAGACGAGATATCGCTCGCGGATCTCTTTGAACCGCACGAGGTCGACTTGCCAGGATTCTTCGATCTCTCGCAGCGGCGCGTCCGCTTCGAGCTGTGCTCGAATCGAGCTATTGCCCGCGAGGATATCGATGGCAGGCCGCTCGAGCTCGTACTCATAGGGCGGCGGTCGCCACTGAAACTCCTCGGGCCAAAGCCGCCGCGCAGCGCGAATCAGCGCATACCCGGTCCGTAGCGGCCGATAGCTATCGCGATCGACGATGTGCTGCTGAACGCCGCCGCAGCGCTGCCCGGCAAACTTCTGAAACGTGGGCTCGAAACACAGCGGCCGGAAGACAACGCCAGGAAGGTCCTCTTCCGCGAGCGCTCGCGAGAGCTCATTCCCGTCGATCCAGGGTGCACCCATCATCTCGAACGGACGCGTCGTGCCGCGTCCTTCCGACAGGTTGGTCCCTTCGAGCAGGCACGCGCCGGGATACACGATGGCGGTGTCGAGCGTGGGCATGTTGGGTGACGGCAACACCCAGGGCAGCCCGGTGTCGTCGAACCAATGCGACCGTTTCCACCCGTCCATCTTGATCACGGTGAGCCGACAGCCAACACCAAACTCGTTGTTCACGAGCGAGGCGATCTCCCCCGCGGTCATGCCGTGACGGTTCGGGATGGGGTAGAGCCCGACGAACGAAAGGTGAGCGCCTTCGATGAGGTTGCCTTCGACATGAAGGCCATCGATCGGGTTCGGTCGGTCGAGAACGATGAGCTCGACATTGTCGCGGGCGCAGGCCTCCATCGCATGCGCCATCGTCCAAATGTAGGTGTAGTATCTGGATCCGACATCCTGAACATCGAACACCATTGCGTCCAGACCGGCGAGCATCTCCTGGGTTGGCACCCGCGTGGGTCCGTAGAGACTTCGCACCGGAAGCCCCGTGATCGGATCGGAGCCGTCATCGACCTCGATTAGGTCTTGCGCGGTCGCGCGCAAACCGTGCTCGGGACCGAAGAGCACTGCGAGCTCTAGGTCGCTTTTTGCATGGAAGAGGTCGATACCGTGACGCAGTTGCCGATCGACGGTGGTCGGGTTGGCGATGAGTCCAATCGTCTTTCCCCGCACACGATCGATTTCGACGTCGAGGAGCCTTTCGAGCCCGATGGCAACCATATCGATTATTATCCCATCGAGGAGGCCATCGATGAAATGGTTGATAGCCGCGCTGCTGCTTGCACCGCAGTCCGCTGGCGAGAACGGCGCGGAATCTGAGGACGTTCTTCCGCTCGAGGCCACGCAGACGATCGAGTTCACGACGGACGAAGTGACGTGGATGTCCGTCGACCTCTCGCCGGATGGCACCACGATCGTTTTCGATCTCCTCGGCGATCTCTACACGCTTCCCCTCACGGGCGGCGAAGCGACGCGCATCTTCGGCGACATGTCCTTCGAAAGCCAGCCCAAGTTCTCGCCCAACGGCAAGACCATCGCGTTTCTAAGCGATCGGAGCGGCGTCGAGAACCTTTGGCTCATCGACGCAGACGGACAAAACCCGCGGCCCGTCAGCCAAGACAAGACAACAAAGGCACGTCCCCAGCTGATGGCGTCACCCTCGTGGACACCCGATGGCGACTACCTGCTCGTGTCGAAGTCGCGCCCTCCGGATAGAACGTTCGGCTTGTTCATGTTCCACAAAGACGGAGGGACTGGCGTGCGCGTGGGTCCGGCACCACCGAAGCCGGAGCCACCTCAGCCGGGTCAGCCGCGTTCGCAGCCACCCAACCAGCTCGGCGCGATCGCGTCACCCGACGGACGTTTCATCTATTTCGGTCAGCGGCGCGGGGCATTCAACTACAACGCGCAGTTTCCCATCTGGCAAATCCTGCGCTTCAACCGCGAGACGAGCGAGACCGGCACCGTCACCAACGCCCAGGGAAGCGCGATGCGCCCCGTGTTGTCGCCCGATGGTCAGCATCTCGTTTTCGCGACGCGGTTTCGCACTCAGACCGGTCTTCGGGTGCGCGATCTCGAATCAGGTGTCGAACGTTGGCTCATCTATCCAGTGACGCGCGACGATCAAGAATCGCGTGCCAGTCGGGACACGATGCCGGGCTACGCGTTTCTTCCCGACGGAAGCGGGCTCGTAGTGCCTATCGGCGGGAAGCTGCATCTCGTCGACTTCGCCACCGGAGCCGCGCAGCGCATTCCATTCACCGCCAAGGTTGCGGCCGAAATCGGCCCACGGATCCATTTCGACGGCCGCGTCGACGACTCCGACTCCTTCGAAGCCCGGGTGATCCGTTGGCCGGCGCTCTCACCTGCGGGCGACCAACTCGCGTTTAGCGCATTCAACCGGATTTGGATCATGAACCTACCCGGCGGCACGCCCGAGCGGCTCACCGATCTCGACCTCGGCGAGTTCATGCCGAGCTGGTCACCCGATGGCCGCCACATCGTGTTCGTGACGTGGTCGACCGAGGGCGGCCACATCTATCGGGCGGCACCTGGTGAGACTCCCGAACGCCTGAGCAAGCACCCGTCTTTCTACGCCGACCCCGTCTACACGCCCGAGGGAGGCCACATCGTTTTCATCACCGGCTCTCGTGAAGATCAGCTTTACTCGATCGAAAACGTTTATCACGACGAAGAGATCGGGGGCGTTCGGCCCACGGGAACGACGGACTTGCGCTTCATCCCCGCGACCGGCGGCGCCTCGACGCTCGTCGCGGCCACCCAAGGCGGTCGCTTCCCACACTTCGCCACCGATCCCGAGCGCATCTACCTGACCACGCCCGGTGGGCTGACGTCCGTGCGGCTCGACGGATTCGATCGCAAGACCCATTTCAAAGTCAGCGGCCAAGGCCCGGGACCCACTCCCCCGCCCGCCGATGAGATCGTACTCAGTCCCGATGGGCGTCGTGCGTTCGTGAATCTTCAGAATCGGCACTTTCTCGTCTCGATCCCGCGCGCGGGTAAGGAGGTGCTCGAGATCAAGATCACGGGTGGCGACGCTCCGGTCCCTGTCACCGAGCTATCTCCGGAGGGCGGAAACTATCTGAGCTGGTCCGGCGATGGCTCCGAGCTGCTGTGGTCCCGAGGCAACACCTTCTACCGCCAGACGCTTTCGGACGAGCCCGGCGATCCGGTGGCGACCGACGTCGTCGTCCAAGCCGCTCGACCCAAACCGAGCGGGACCGTCGTCTTGCGGGGTGCCGAGCGCATCGTCACTATGCGCGGGGATGAAATCCTCGCTGACGGCGACGTCGTCATCACCGAAAACCGCATCACGGCCGTCGGTGTAAAAGCGGAGCTCCCGCCCGGCGCCGTGGTGATCGACGTTTCTGGGAAAACCGTAATGCCTGGGTTCGTCGATGCACACGCGCACATGTGGGCCCCACGGCAGGTACACCAGACGCAGGTATGGCAATACCTGGCAAACCTCGCCTACGGAGTCACCACCACCCGCGACCCCCAGACGTCGACCGACGACGTCTTCGCGTACGCCGACCTTGTCGAGTCGGGACAGATCCTCGGACCGCGCATCTACGCAACCGGGCCGGGTGTGTTTGCGACGTCCGGTGTGAGCGACCAAGAAGCCGCCGACCTCTTGCTCGAGCGCTACGCAGAGGCATACGACAGCCGCACCATCAAACAATACGTTGTCGGCGATCGCATCGTGCGGCAATGGGTCGCTATCGCGAGCCGCAAGCATGGGCTCACCCCGACGACCGAGGGCGCGCTCGACTTGAAGCTCGATTTGTCGCAGATGGCCGATGGCTACTCCGGGCACGAGCACAGCTTGCCCATCATCCCGATCTACGACGACGTCGCAAACTTTGTGGCGAAGACCGAGACCTACTACACGCCCACGATCCTGGTCGCCTACGGAGGTCCATGGACCGAGAACTACTTCTTCCAGAACACCGACGTGGCGCGCGACGAGAAGCTCTCCCGCTTCATTCCCTACCAACTCCTCGACAACATGGTGCGCCGTCGCGGGCAGTGGTTTGTCAAAGAAGAGTACGTCTTTCCTGGGATCGCCGAAGGTTGTGCGCGGATTGTCCGCGCGGGTGGCAAGTGTTGCCTCGGAAGTCACGGCCAGCTTCAGGGAATCGGCGCTCACTGGGAGACGTGGGCGCTTCAATCAGGCGGGCTCACCGAGCATGAGACGCTCCGCGCGATCACCCTGCACAGCGCCGAGGCAATCGGGCTTTCCGCCGATATCGGCTCAATCGAAGCCGGTAAGCTCGCCGATATTCTCGTTCTCGACGGCAATCCCCTCGAGAATATCGAGAATACCAACACCGTCCGCTACGTCATGAAAAACGGTGAGCTCTTCGAAGCCACAACGCTCGACCAGATATGGCCGGAGCGCAAGTCGCTTCCGGAGCAGTACTGGTGGGGCGACATGCCGGCATCGAGGACGGTCGACGAGGGGCAACCATGATCGGGACGCTGCGAGCGCTCACGCTCCTCGTTACCACAATCATCGCGATAGAGACGATGGATTATCCCGAGACCAAGAAAGTGAATCAGGCCGACGAGCTCCACGGAAACCGAGTCGAGGATCCGTACCGGTGGCTCGAGGACGACAACGCCCAAGACACCTTGGCTTGGGTGAAGGCGCAAAATGAAGTGACCTTCGGCTATCTAGCCGGACTTCCCCAAAGGGCACGATTAAAGGATCGGATGACCGCGCTTTGGAACTACGAGCGCTACGGGACGCCGTTCAAGAAAGCCGATCGCTACTTCTTCTTCAAAAACGACGGTCTCCAAAACCAGTCGGTTCTCTACAAACAGCCGTCGCTTACCGCGGAGCCCGAAGTCCTGCTCGACCCAAACACGCTTTCTGAGAAAGGCACGGCCGCGTTATCGACGCTCGAGCTGAGCGAGGACGGCAGACACCTCGTCTACGGCGTCGCGGCGAGCGGCTCCGACTGGCAAGAATTCCGCGTGCGCGACGTGGACACCGCTCGAGACCTGGACGACCACATCCTATGGGTGAAATTCTCCGGCGCGTCGTGGACTCACGACAACGCCGGCTTTTTCTACAGCCGCTACCCCGAACCGAAACCCGACGAGGCTCAGGGCGGGGTCAACCGCAATCAGAAGATCTACTACCACAAGCTCGGCACCGCACAATCAGAGGACCAGCTCACCTACGAGCGCACTGACGAGCCCGAGTGGGGGTTCGGCGCCACGGTCTCCGACGCGGGCAACTATGCGGTGTTCAACGTCACCCACGGAACCGACGAGAGAAACCGCGTCTACTACCTCGCGCTGGGCGACGCGGACAAGCCTACTCTCGACGGCGACGTCGTGAAACTGCTGGACGATTTCGACGCGAGCTACGACTTCATCGGAAACGACGGGAAGACACTCTTTTTCTTGACCAACCTCGACGCACCGCGCTATCGCGTTATCGCTATCGACACCGACAACCCGGCGAAGAACCACTGGACGGAGATTATCGCCGAGTCTGAGGACGTGCTCGAAGACGTACGGATCATCAACGAGCAATTGGTCGCCTCCTACTTGCAAGACGCGCACAGCCGCGTTGCTATTTACGAGAAGGACGGTACTTTCGAGAAGAACGTCCAGCTTCCGACCCTCGGCTCGGTGAGCTCCATCAGCGGCGAGCGCAAAGACGGTGAGATGTTCTACGCATTCGCGTCGTTCGTCTATCCGACGACGATCTATCGCTACGACTTCGCGACCGGAGCGACCACGGTGTTCCGCTCCCCCGAGATCGCGTTCGACGGGGGTGCCTTCGTCACCACCCAAGTGTTCTATTCGTCCAAAGACGGGACTCGGGTTCCCATGTTCGTGACGCACAAACGCGGACTCGAGCTCGACGGCACCAACCCAACCTATCTGTACGGCTACGGCGGATTCAACATCAGCTTGAGACCGAGCTTTTCGGTGAGCAATCTCGTCTGGCTCGAGCTCGGAGGCGTGTACGCGCAAGCCAATCTTCGCGGCGGTGGAGAGTATGGAGAAGATTGGCACCACGGCGGCACGTTCGCGAACAAGCAAAACGTGTTCGACGACTTCATTTCTGCCGCCGAGTTCCTCATCGACAAGGGCTACACTCGACCCGAGAAGCTCGCCATCGGCGGAGGCTCGAACGGCGGGCTCCTGGTCGGCGCCGTCGCAAACCAGAGGCCCGCTCTGTTCGGCGTCGCCCTACCCGCCGTGGGCGTCATGGACATGCTGCGCTTCCAGAAATTCACCATCGGCTGGGCGTGGGTGTCCGACTACGGCTCCGCCGACAACGCCGAGGAGTTCGAAGCGCTCTACGCCTATTCGCCCTACCACAACCTGAGACCCGCCGCGTACTTCCCCGCAACGCTCGTCACGACCGCTGACCACGACGATCGCGTCGTGCCCGGACACTCGTTCAAGTACGCCGCGCGACTGCAAGAGATCCACGGCGACGAACCACGTCCGATGCTGATCCGTATCCAGACCGACGCCGGCCACGGCGCTGGCAAGCCCACGAGCATGGTGATCGACGAGTACGCCGACCGTTGGGCGTTCGTGATGGAGAACCTTGGGATGGAGTGGGCGGAGTAACCAAGGCGGACTCATGGATACACGGAGAGGAGACCAACACCGTCCAGAAAAAGGGACTGTCCACGGACTGTCCACTTTTTCTCCTTTACTGGAGCTTCAGCCGATTGGCCACCCACCGTGTCACTCCACCGTGGACAGCGATTCCATGATGCGGGTGCTCATGTTCTGGTACGCAACGATCTCGCTGAGGCTCAACACATCATCGTCGGACAACCCCTCGGCCCGAAGCCGCTCGACGTCTGCGGGACTGCAGGCGTTGGGAGAACGTGTGACTTTGACCGCGAAGTCCGCAATCGCGCGCTCACGCGAGGAGAGTGAAGCCTTGGTGTAGTCGTCTTTGACCTGCAGCGCGAACGTCTCGTCTCGGGCCACTCGACCGAGGGCCTCTAGGTGGCTCGCTGTTCAATGAACGCAGCCAACGAACGCCGAGGTGACGAGCGCGGCAATCTCCTTCTCTCTCGAGGTCAACCCCGTTGCCGAGGCGTACACGGCGCGGGCGAGCTCATGAATCAACTTGGCCACCGTCGGTGTCCGGCTCGTGATTCGAACCAAGTCCGACACCCCGCCACCGGGTGCGCGGGTTTCGTGGAAGAGCTGCTTCGCCTCTTCACGCTCTGTCTCATCGTTATCAATCTCTATCCAAGGTACCCACGGCATCGAACAGGCCTCCACAACGGTTTCAGATGGCGACCCACAGTTTCGGCCCCAAAAACCCAGGGCCGGTGAGCCAACGAGCACGATCATAGACGAGTACGCCGACCGCCGGGCATCCGCGAACGAAAACTCGTGGATGGTGTGGTCCGAGTGGCGGTAAAAGATCACCACGGAGTCACGGAATAGTGCCGAGCGAACCGAATTAGAGGAACGCTTCTAATCTTTGGCCTCACGCGCGGACGGATCTTGATGAGGCGCAAGTGCCCAGTGGGAGAGAAGATCGATGGCGCGCCGCGCATTCCCCACCTCTTTTTTGAAACGGGCCAACAAGGGCGTTTCGCGGAGCGGCTCGAGCAGATTGGCCGAGTAGAGGCCGTAGCAAGCGTGGAGCACTTCCCTGCGGTTCATCCCGACTCTCTGCAGGACCGATCGTAAGCTGGCTCCACTTTTCACCGTTTGTAGCACGTCACACTCGAGCGAGCTCAGCGATTCGGCAGGCACCGTGGTTGTGTAGGAAGCGGAAGCGCCAAGCATCTCGTCCGGCGGAGGCAGCCAAGACGTGATGAGCTCGGTATTGGTAATCTGCCGTGTTCCCTCCAGAATGAGCAGGGCGAGAGGTATGCTCAACATCTCCTCTGACGCGATGGGACAAGCGCGCTCGTCGAAGCTGTAGATTCCGTCCTCGGCGGCGAACATCGATCGCACGATGCTTGCCGCCTGTCGGGTCAGGCGCTTTTCCAGCTCCGTCTCACTCATCATCCCGCTCTCGACGAGGGAGCGTCCGAGCTTGACGCCTCGATCTTTCATGACGTGCATCGCTTCCGCGAGCTCGTGACGGCGAAGCCGGCCTTGCTCGACGAGCGTCTCACCCAACCGATCCGTTTCCAGATTGCTCGCGGCTCCAACCGAGATACCGCGGTCGAAGTAGACCGCCTTGATCGTGTCGCCGACGATCACCTGAAGGTCTCCGCTACGCTTTTCCCCCGCAACTCGTTTCGCTACTTCGGCGAGAGGAATTTCGGCAAGGGGTCCGATCCAGTTGATGGGCCTGTTCAGACTGTCCAGCCTGCCTAGTTTGTTCATCGTCGTTTCCGGCGATATCCGTTTAACTCTGCTCTCGCCTCGGGGAAGGCAGTGACTGGAGAAAACCGGACAGCGATCTAGACTGGGGTATAGGTAGGATAGCAAAGGCTATCCGAACGTTCCAGCCTGAAAACTGGGGTCTCACCGCCAGGCTGGATCCCATCTGGGATCCGCAAGTCGGTCAATCCGTGGTGAAACGCACCAAAATTGCAGAGGTATCCCAGGATCGCTTATAATAGTGACAACAACTGGGTTACACGATTCGATTCCGCTAGACAATAAAACCTCAGACTTCGTGTAGGACGCGCACACTCGCGCGCACTGGACCTGTACATTCGTGTTCGAAAGGAGTTGTCATGGGTATTGGCCTGGCTTTCTTGGGAGCCATCGTGCTCTTCATCGTGTTCCTGGTCGGGATTTACAACAATCTCGTCACCCTCAGGAATCGCTTCAAAAACGCGTTCGCGCAAATCGACGTTCAACTCAAACGGCGCTACGACTTGATCCCGAATCTGGTCGAGACCGCGAAGGGTTATATGAAACACGAGCGCGAAACCCTCGAAGCGGTCATCGGCGCGCGAAACCAGGCAGCGTCGGCAGCAAAGACAGCGGCCGCGGATCCGAGCGCTGCCGGCGCCATCAAGGGGCTGATAGGCGCTGAAGGTGCGTTGACAGGGGCGATGGGGCGGCTGTTCGCGGTGATGGAATCCTATCCGGACCTCAAGGCGAACGAGAACATGATGGCGGTCCAGGAAGAGCTCACCACGACGGAGAACAAGGTCGCGTTCGCCCGGCAGGCCTACAACGACGCGGTCACTCTTTACAACACGGCGCGCGAGAAGTTTCCGAACGTTCTCATCGCGACGCCGATGGGCTTCCAGGCAGCCGAGCTGTTCGAGATCGAAGCGGCCGAGCAACGCGAAGCGCCCAAAGTCCAGTTCTAGGGCGCTAGCCTATGGATTTCTTCCAGCATCAGGACGAGGCTCGGAAGACTAGCAATCGCCTCGTCGTCTTCTTCATCCTCGCGGTCATCGCGATCGTGCTGAGCGTCCACCTCGCGGTAAGCATGGCCTTCTTCTGGGGTGAGGCCAGTGCGGCAGGCAGCAATCCGAATTACCAATTCGACTGGTTCGATCTGGACCGTCTCGTGTTTTTTGCCGGGGGCACGCTTCTCATCATCCTCGTTGCCAGTCTCTACAAGATGTGGCGACTCTCCGGCGGTGGCCACACGGTTGCGGACATGCTCGGAGGACGACCGATCGTCCCCAACACCACGGATCGTCACGAGCGACGCGTGCTCAACGTCGTCGAAGAAATGGCCGTTGCCTCGGGCGTGCCCGTGCCAACGGTCTACGTTCTCGATCGGGAAGAGAGCATCAACGCCTTCGCGGCGGGGTATACGCCACAAGACGCCGTCATCGGTGTGTCTCGCGGAACGATTGAGCTGCTCAGCCGCGACGAGATGCAAGGGGTCATCGCCCACGAGTTTTCGCACATCTTCAATGGCGACATGCGGTTGAACGTTCGGCTCATGGGAGTGTTGCACGGAATTCTCGTCATCGCGCTGATCGGGTACCTCATCCTCCGAAGCGGAGTTCGCGGCTCCTCACGTAGCAAGGGCGGCGCCGCCGCCGCTCTTCCGCTCATCGGCCTCATCCTCATTGTCGTCGGCTACGTGGGCGTGTTCTTTGGTCGGCTCATCAAGAGCGCTGTCTCCCGGCAGCGCGAATACCTCGCCGATGCGTCCGCGGTCCAGTTCACGCGCAATCCCGACGGGATCGGTGGCGCGCTCAAGAAAATCGGCGGGCTCGCACAAGGCTCCGTCATCATGAACCCGAACGCGGAAGAGGCGAGCCATCTGTTTTTCTCGGACGGGAAGTACGGCAAGGTTCGCGCAGCGCTGTCGGGCGTTTCTCACTTCGCGTTCTTATCGACACACCCCCCTCTGAAAGATCGTATTCGCCGAATCGACCCCGGCTGGAACGGTCGCTTTCTCGAGGTCGATACGTCGGCGAAGACACAAGCGGAGCCGCGCACCCACAAGCCAACGACGGAAGAACGGGCAGCGAAACTCTTCAAGCTCTTGCCGCTTCACCTCACGGCGCTCATCGGCACGCTCGACGAAGACCACCTGTCGTATGCGCACAAGCTTCTCGCCGGAATTCCCGAGGATGTGCGCAACGCGGTCCACGAGCCGTCTGGCGCCCGGGCGGTTGTTCTCGCGCTACTCACCGACAGCAACGCCGAGATTCGCGCGCGCCAGCTCGAGGCGGTCCGCGAGACAAAAGACGCCGACCTGATCCAACAAACGCAAACGATGGTGTCGCTTCTCGGAAACGCCCCGAGCGAGACGCGGCTACCCCTGGTCGACCTCGCGGTCCCGGCGCTGCGTCGACTCTCGCCCGCGCAGTACGCGGCGTTCATGAGCCTGACAGACGTTTTTATCAAAGCCGATCGGCAAATCGAACTCTTCGAGTACACGTTGATGCACGTTTTGAAGCGCCACCTCGAGCCAACGTTCAAACGCGTAAAACCACCCACCGTCGAATATTACGGGCTCGCCGGGTTACGAAAGGAATGCTCGGTGCTGCTCTCCGCCGTCGCGCACGCGGGGCACCCGGAGGAGAGCGAGGCCATGCAGGCGTTCGCCGCCGGCGCCAAAGAGCTCGACGGGATATCGCTCGGGTTCGCACCGCGCGACAGGGCCGGCCTTGCGGGCGTGAAAGGCGCTCTCGACAAGCTCGACAAAGTCTCTCCCAAGCTCAAAAAAGATCTAATGCGCGCTTTCATCGCAAGCGTGGCCCACGACGGCAAAGTGACCGTGTCTGAGGGTGAGCTGCTCCGTACCATCGCCGATGCCCTGAGCCTCCCGATGCCACCGTTTCTGCCCGGCCAAGCACTCGACGCCCCCGCGAAACGACCCTAGCACCGCTTTGTTCACCACGGAGTCACGGAGGGCCACGGAGAGGATTTTGTCTTCGTTCCCGTGGCTCCGTGATGAATCAGCTAGTTGACGAAGCCTTCCGCTTCGGCATAGGTTTCGGTATGCAGTCATTAGTTTGTCGTTTCGTTGTTGCTTCCATATTTCTTTCAACTCTGGTCTTCGCTTCCGAGGAACCGTTCAAGCTCGGCACTTTCGAGCACGACGGCGAAGAGATCATCGGAATCGTCCTTCGGGACAGTCTCGTCATCGACCTGGCGCGCGCGAACGCGTCGCTCGAGCGGCGCCGGCCTCTTTGGGTCGAGCTTCCGATGCCCGCGGACATGTCCAGGCTCATCGGGCGCTACGAGTACGGGATGCGCGAGCGCGTTCATGCGATCGTCGACGAGGTCCTCCGTGCGATCGATAGCGGTAATCGACCCGGTTTCGTTCACGATCTCGACGAGCTCTACACGTTCCCTCCGGTGAGACCCGGAGTTATTTTCGCCGCGGCGCTCAACTACTGGGAGCACGCGGAGGAGATGACGACCGGAGATGCGGCGGACATGTCCGATGCGTCCGCTCTCGATGATGCGCCGGTCTCGATGGAGCACTTCTGGACACGCGACGCCGGCGACCGCCGCCAGAATCCCTACCTCTTCTTGAAGCCGTCGAGCATCGTCATCGCCAACGGCGAGCCCATTCTCATGAAGCCGCAGCGAGAGCAGCTCGACTGGGAATGCGAGTTCGCGGTCGTGGTCGGTAAACCCGCGAGCCACGTTCCTCTGGAACAAGCATCGGAGCACGTCTTCGGCTACACGATCATGAACGACGTCGGAGACCGCGAAGGACGCGGCGACAACCGATACGGATCCGACTGGCTGGTTTGGAAAAGCTCGGACACATTCGCTCCGCTCGGTCCGTTCATCGTGCCCAAGGAGTTTGTCGCAAACCCCCACAATCTCGACATCAAATTCGAGCTCTCGGGCCAGGTGATGCAAGACGCGAACACCGAGCTCATGCAGCACAGCATCGACGAGCTTGTGCATTTCGTCTCGAACAACATCACCTTGCAGCCCGGTGATGTGATCTCGACAGGCACGCCGTCCGGCGTCGGCATGGCGCGAACGCCGCCGGTCTACATGAAACCCGGAGATATCGCCGAGTGCTCGGTTGAGGGCATCGGCACGCTGCGCAACCCCATTCGCATGTGGTCGGACGCAATGCGGTGACGTCGTTTCCAACCATCGACCTCTCACGGGCAGACCCGCACGAGATCGATCGGGTCTGCCGCGACACCGGATTTCTAGCCATTGTCGGACACGGGTTTCCCCAAACGCTGATGGACGATATGTGGGACGTGAGCCGAGCATTTTTCGATCTTTCGGTCGACAAGAAAATGCGCGTTGCGATGCCGTCCACGGGTTATCCCTACGGCTACGCTCCGTTTGCTGAAGAAGCTCTTGCGCAATCTCTGGACGAGCGCACCCCGCCGGATCTCAAGGAAACGTTTAGCATCGGCCCCGAGTCGAGCTGGTCTGGGGGCCGGTGGCCGACCTTGTGGCCCACAGAGCCGAGTCAGCTCGAGCGCGTTTTTCGGCAGTATTTCCGGGAGATGGGCGCCCTCGCGGCGAGGATCATGTCCCGGTTCGCGATTGCACTCGATCTACCCAGGGATTTTTTTGAGTCGAAGATCGACCGTCATTCGAGTGCGCTGCGCGTGCTCAACTATCCCGAGCTCGAGGCGACCCCGCAACGCGGCCAACTTCGCGCCGGCGCTCATAGCGACTACGGTAGCCTGACCATCCTCCTGGCAGAGGCCGGCTCGAACGGCTTGGAGATCCGAAATCCTAATGGCGGCTGGCAACCGGTTCCCGTCGAAAAAGGCGCTTTCATCATCAACGTGGGTGATTTGCTCGCGCGGTGGTCCAACGACCGATGGGTCTCGACCTTGCACCGCGTCACCTGTGAGCCCGAGCGCCGCCAGTCGATAGCGTTTTTTCATTTACCGAACTGGGACGCAGAGATCGCCTGCATCCCGGGAGAGACGCCCAAGTACGAGCCCGTGTTCGCGGGCGAGCACCTGATGGAAAAATTCGAAAAGGCGGTGAAACTATGATGCAGACTCTCACCTTACTCGCACTCGCCGCGTACGCCCGTCCCGAGCTCATCGTCACCACCGACTGGTTGGCGCAACACCTCGACGACGCCAACGTGCGCATCGTCGATACGCGCACCCGCGGCTACGAGGACTCTCATATTCCCGGCGCCGTCTGGCTCGATATCAATGCGTCGCGCGACAAGAACAATCCCCCGACGTTTCTCCCCGATCTCGACACCTTCGTCGCAACGCTCGAGAAGATCGGTATCTCGAGCGATACCCGCGTCATTTTCTACGACGATCGCGGTGGAGTCTACGGAACGAGGCCCTGGGTCCTCATGCGTCTAATCGGCCATGAGAACGCGGCTATTCTGAATGGCGGATGGCCGAAGTGGGTCGCAGAGTCCAAACCAACGGCGTCGGATGCCCTCAGCCCCGCGCGGGGCGCGATCACAGTGCGACGCGACGATCACTGGATCGCAACCGCCGACGACGTGGCGACGGCCGTGGACCACGGCGGAGCTACAATCCTCGACACCCGTACCGAAGACGAGTTCGCGGGGCTCGACCTGCGCGGCAATCCCCGGGGCGGCGCCATTCCCATGGCGACGAACCTTTTCTGGGAGAACACGCTCGAAGGCGAGTTCCAAACCCTCAAACCCGCGGAAGAGCTCGCCACTCTTTTCGAAAGCTACGGACTAGATCCCAACGCGGGCATCATCACCTACTGCCAGGGAGCGGGACGCGCCGCACACGAGCTGTTCGTCTTGTATCTCATGGGCTACGACGACCTGCGTTTGTATCTCGGCTCGATGGAAGATTGGAGCCGACAACCGAAACGCCCGTTGCAATAAACCACGTTCGCCGGTGAACTGGTCAACCTCCGAGTTAGCGCCCCAAAGGTGAAAACTGACAGGGCTTGAATCTTGCTTGGCGTCAAATCGTTAACTTCTATCGAGACGGGCCGTAGGTTCATTTGGTAGACTAAGGAGTCTTTCCCAAACAACCAAATGCGTCGACGTTCGGCCTAGCCCAATGCAGGCCGGACAACGGTAGAGAGTGACGATGAGCCAGAACATCATGATTGCTGGTTGCAACAAGGACGAACGAGACCGCATCGAAGCGTCCGTTCGCGCGGCCTTCACCAGTCGTCCTGACGCCGAGCCGTGGGACCTGTCGTTGGTTCGCCTGGGCAACCAGTGGTCGATCGACATCAATGGGCCCGAACCGCAGTTCAAAGGCATCAGCGTTATCGCGGCGGCCGACGATTTGACCGGGAGCCTCGAACGGGCGATCGGGTCGCCACCGCCTGCA
>CAMYKY010000035.1 GCA_947259165.1 uncultured Acidobacteriota bacterium
TGTATAGACGCGATCGCACTGTCGAAACCTCCCTCGTCGAACAGAAAAGCTCAGTGTCTGGTCGATAGAGATGGGTTAGACGAAATCGGGAGGCGGATCCCTCCCTCTGTAGTCAGATTTTGACAAAAGCGGACATGTCCGAAAACAAAACGTTGGAACCGAAGAGAGAGAGAAGAGGCAGCAGAACCGAAGAGAGAGAACCGAAGAGAGGTGCTAGCGGCACCGTCTCGAGAGTAGCGGCTAGCGCGCGGCGGCGTCGCCACGACATCTAACCCAGCGGCCGAGGACGTGACGCCGCTATCGACGGGCTAGTGCGGACTTCAACCGGTCCACTCTGCTCCGGCTCTTGGGGTTCTCGTCTGGCAGATGCTCGAAGGCAATTTCGTTGGCGGGGTCGCGCTCGAGCACCTTCCGGTACATTCTCTGCGCTCGGGTCGTCATCCCGCTCTCTTTGTAGATCTCAGCCAGGCTCAGGTAGCAATCGACGTCATCGGGATTCAGCTCGAGCGCGTCCATGAACGACTGTTCCGCTTCTTTGATCCAGAGCGGGTTCTTGGTCAGTGCCGTCGCCAGTAGCTTGTGGTAGGCGGGCTCGATCGGATCCAGACGCACCGCTTCCCGGAGGAACTGGATGGCATCGTGGTAGGCCATACCGTCGAAACTTCTCCGGGCCGCGTCGTAGTGCTCGTGGGCCAGGACCTTGGGATTGATCTCTGGACGGGGTTGCTCCGCTGCCGCCACCGGTGGTGAAGACGTCTGTTTAGGTTTCGCCTTCGGTCGGAGCGCCATACTGTCGTAAGCAGCTCGCTCGGACGCATCCGACAAAACTTCGTAGGCTGCGGAGATCTTCACGAAAAGCTCTTCGAGCAGTCCTTCCATGTCTTTCAGATTCGTGGAGTGGTGCCGGTCGGGATGATAGCGCTTGACCATCGTGTAATAGGCGGCTTTGATCCCGGACGCGGTCGCTTCCGGATCGACTTCGAGAAGCTCGTAGTGGTTGGTCGAGGCTAGCGAGGCGTGCTTCGTCGCGATACCCTCCAGCGTTGCTTTCTCTGCCGCCGCAGCTCCCGTTTCTTCCTTCGCTTTCGGCTGCGCGGGCTGGCTGGTCACGGATTGGCTGGTGCGAACGACCACCTCTGGCTCGGGTAGTCTCACTTTCCGTTCGGCTTGACGTTGTGGCCGACTGGTGGCCGACTCGCCGAGCTCGAGCACGCCCGCGGACATGAGCCCGTAAACGCATTTCAGCGTTTCTTCTTCACCGAGGGGAGAGACGCTGGCAAGCTCGGCGATGGAGCACACTCCGTCGACCCTGGAGAGAATGAACCCTTCCGACGGGTCGAGACTGATCTTTTGATACAGGAGCAGAGGGTTCTCTGAGTGCAGGAGGACGCCGCTCAGGTCTCCGAGCTCCTTTCGCACGATATCGACGGAAACCGTTTCGCGAATGCTTCGGAGAATCGTATCTCCGGTCGAGATATCGAGCACGATATCTCGTTCGACCGGTCGATCCATCTTCTCGAATCCGTATGTGCCGGAGGTCAGTGAAAACAGCGCGCGGATGATGTGCTCGATTTGTACGAGGACCGATGCCTGCATCTGCTCATCGGTCATGAATCCGAGCTCGACCAGGGTACGACCGAACCGCTGTCCCGTTTCGCGCATGACCCTGGAAGCGCGCTCGAATGCCGATCTGTCGATATCGCCTCGGCTGATCAAGAACTCACCGAGACGATCCTCCTCACGGCTGGAGTTCGCGAACACGATCGATCCTTTTCGAAAGTAGAGGCGCCTACTCACCGATTCACTATCGACGTGGAGGATGCCAGTCTTTCTCGTCGTGTAGATCTCACGAATAGCTTGACCGAGCGGCTTCTCCTGCAGGTTGCCCTGGAGGCCCAGGTCGAACGAAGACGTGGAGCCGCGCTCGCGCCGAGTGATCACCGGCGGGGCGGGTAGCTCGACCGTAACCGACTCTGCCTCCAGCATCGGCACTTGGCGCAACATCTCGATGAGCTCGGCTCCGGAGTCGAATCGTGCCGCGGGATCCTTGGCCAGCGCACGCGTCAACACTTTGCCGGCATCGGGATGGAGGTGGACGGCGTTGCAGTCGATCTGGGGCGTGTCACCTTTGACGACGCGCAGAAGCGTACCGACCACGCTCTCGGCGCGAAACGCCTTTTGCCCCGAGAGACACTCGAAGGCGATGGAACCGAGGGAGAAGAGATCGGAGCGGCTACCTACCGTGCTGAGCCCTTCAGCTTGTTCGGGAGACATGTAGTTGGGAGTCCCGAGAATCGCTCCCACCGCGGTGAGATTGCCGGAGGCCTCGGACTTGGCGATACCGAAGTCCATCACCTTCACCCCACCATCAGCGCGCACCATGATGTTGCCCGGCTTGACGTCCCGATGAATGATCTTCTGTCCGTGGGCGAAATCGAGTGCTTCCGCCGTCTGAGACAGGATCTCGATCGTTTCGACCAGGGAAAGCCGACCTGTCTTGTTGATCGTCTCCCTGAGCGTTTCGCCGCTCACATATTCCATGACGATGAAGATCGCATCGGGGCAATCCACGACGTCGTGGATCGTGACAATCTTCGGATGATTGAGCGCGGCCGCGAGCTGAGCCTCACGAATCGACCGCTTCCGTACCTCGTCTCGTTGCTCGCCGTCGAAGACGTCGATACGGATTCGTTTGATGGCGACGTCCCGGTCGAGCATCGTGTCCTTGGCTCGGTAGACCTCGCCGAAAGCACCCGCGCCGAGCTTGGAGATCACCTCGTAGCGGTTGCCCAGCTGGTCCACGAAGGCCTGCGTAAGGCGGGTGGGGTCGCTCGTCGTGGTCGTTTCGGCAGACTTCATCAGTGCAGAGATCCCTCAGATCATCAAGCGGGACAAAATAATGCAATTTCCGAGCCATATGTCAGCCTGAGTTTCTTCCGCTAAAATCGGTGTTATCTGGGCGTGCTGGCAGTCTCGCTGAGGGCAAAACCCCACGGTCGGGACCCCAAAAGCGTTGCATGGATAGAAGGCGGTCGGCCTCAATCTCAGCCTGAACCTACGATAACGACGTGCCACGGAAGGACCTCAAGTGACCCAAGTCGCTCGGTTCGAGATAGACAGATGGGTCGGCGCCGTCCGATCTGAGCCCAAATCCCGGCAGGGAGGTCCCCGGGTCCCCGGGGGGCGGTTGACGCCGACCACCCGTTCGGTGTATTTAAAGGGCCATGTCGTACGAGCCGGAGACGCCTTTTGACAGCATCGAGGGTGCGCACGAGTACGTCAGCCTGATGCTCGAGGCGGTGGAGGAGGCGGAACAGGAAATCGCGGCCGAGCTCGCGGAGCTGGGTCCCGGAACGCGGCGCGCCGATGCGCTCCGGACGGTGGCCTACAAGCTGGCTCGCCTCGCGGATCACTCGAGGTCGAGCCGGCGTCTTCTCAACGATCTCCGGACCCTACGGCGCCTTCTGCTGGCTGAGCGCCGGCCAAAGCCGTCCGCGACGTCGTCGGGAGAGCCGAGACCCGAGCGACCCGAGGCTGCTCTACCCCGCTCCCCAAGTTGACCGCCGTGCCCGCACCCAGGCGTCACCGCTCGGGCTGAAGGTGCTTACCGCGGCTTCTGGTCACTAGGACTAGTCGTGTTGGTGATGATTCCTGGCGACTTCCGCTTGCTACGACCAGGCGCCGCGACCGCGATCGTATCCTTGTGAACATCCAGTCCGACGCATTTGCTGAGCTCTTCCATGGCTGCCCTCTAGCTTGTGGCTCTGGGCCTTGTTCTTCGAGCCGAACGCTTGATCTGTGCTCTCGAGGTTCGGCAGGCTTAATACGTAATGTCTATCCTTCTCGGCTACCTCACTCCCCGTTCTCCCGTCTCCGTTCTCGTCACCATCGGGATCATTCAGCTTGTTCTTTGCTGCAACCCAGGATTGAACCATCTATGACCAGCGAGCTAGCAACTGCGGCAACGCACTTGGTTCTCGTCGGAGCCTGCGCTGCGTCATGAGACGCAGTGCAATCTAGCACAATCACTTGCGTAGTAGTCCTCAGAGGGCAGCCTCACGTCTTGCTTAGACCGGCGTTTGATGCACTGCCGCGTTGGCTCGGCTTTTGCATAGACGTTAGTAGCGGAGAGGAACGAGCAGAACATGCTGCGATCCAAACGACTCTCCGATGATCCCAAACACCTATTGGAGTCTTGCGTTCTCCTTTGCTCGTCCCGATCCAAAACGTACCACGAGACCGGCGAGTTTTGCCGGGGGAGATAAGCCATGCGCAAAGGAATCTTGTCCACCCTACTACTCATGCTTGTCATCGGTTGGAGCGGGTGCAGTAGCAGCGATGGCGGCAGTACTACGGCACCGACACCAACGCCGGTGCCACCCGTGCAGACACTACCGGCGAGCGCCGATGTCGATGTCGAGATCCTTGGCGCCGGCGCCGGGACGAGCGGCCAAGGCAACGCCGTCGCCTTCTTGTTCGAGATTACCGAGCGCGGGGGCCTCGGCTGTAATATCAATTTCATCCGTGTCGATGTTTTTCGCGCGACGGGCGAATTTGAAGAGCGCCAGGAGATCGGGGCCGGCGAGATCATCCGTCAGACGGGAACCCATCGGTTGGAGGCGAACGAAACGCGGGAGCTGACGGTCCTTATCGGGTTCCGGGCGACCGTGAAGAGCGGCCGCACACTGACCGTCACGATCGGGATGACGGACGACCGGTCCAATGATCAGGACTGGTCCGAAACCCTCATCTTCAATTGAGACGGGACGCGGGAGCGGGCCGCACGCCCGTTCCCGCCAGACGCGCTGCCTGCGCTGGCCGAGAGATAGATAGCGCGATTACTAACCCGAGGAATAATCCGCGGGAGGGCAAGATTGAAGTGAGGTCCCTGCGCGGGCCACTGGCCGCGTACCAGAAGCACGTTACCGGCGTGCTCGAAATGTTGCGGGACCCGCTCGACAAGCTCAGCCCGTCGAGCCGAGACAAAGCCCGCCGGCACATCAACGTAGAGGTGTATCCCTCCGGCGTTGAGTACACGGTGAGAATTGTATCGGTTGAGGGGAGGCGACGTGAAAATCTCGCAAGCGCATCAGCGCGTGAACTCGCTCCCAGGCGTCGAGAGCAGCTGGAGGGTCGCGGATCGAGTTTGTGGAAGGCACAGCGATCGCGGCCCTCGTCACGTGCGCGGCGACCGCCGACTGGCGAACTTGCCAATGCCTGACAGCTCGTTTCATCGCTCGGGCCTGCGAAACAGCACGACTTTACCGACCTTGAGCCGTCTGCCGTCGGGTTCGCCTTCCCGCACGGTGCGGAACTTGTGGTAGGTCGGATCCGGCCGATTGCCCCACTGAATGTCCGGCGCGTCGAGCACGATCCTCCGATAGTCCGAGCCGACGCGCATCAAGTAGTCGTGGGTATGCTCGTCCGCCCAGCCCTGCCGCGGAATAATCCAATCCGGCCGCCGTGGCCAGGTTGTGCGAGAACTCCACGACTCCACGCGCATTCCAGTGTAGAACATGATGGGTAGGCTCCCGTGGGGCGTGACGACCACATCGTCCTTGGTCCCGTGCTGCCGCAGGTACTCGACGATCGCCTCGTTGGGCCCGTCGTAGTCGTGCGTCAACTCGTACAGGTAGTTCATTAGGTCGAACCGGATCCCGAACGGAGGAAGCGCGGCCGACGGGAGATTCGTGAGCACGAGCAGCCCGAGCGCCACGAAGCCGAGAACCCTTTGCCGCTTCCATACCTCCCACACGACCACGGCGAGCAGCATAGCGAACACCGGCAGCAGCCCGACCAGGTACCGAAAGTACATCCACGGAAGCACCATCAGGACGACAAACGTGCCCAGAACCAGCAGTACCAGCAGCGCGACACTCTGCCGGGGCACGTCGCGTGGATCGTTTGCCCGCCGCGCGAGGATCCACAGCACCACGGGAGCCAGGAGCAGCGGGAACACATAGCCATTGGTGTACACCACGAGCGCCTCGAGGGCCGGGGCCACTCGTTCATGGAATGGCGAGAGGTACGGCTCGACGTGGGTCGCCCTCGTCGAGGTCCCGGTCAGCAGCAGCCAGGGGACGTCAAGCGTGAGCGTGACGCCGGCGGCGATGGCCAGTGCACGGGTTGCCGGGCGCTCCCTGCGAGCCAGCACGCAGTACATGAGGTGCACGAGGATGCCTGCACCGGTGGCGACAAAGACGAGGTAATTGATGTGAAACAGAAAGAGCGAGGCGAGGACGATCTGGACCGTTGCCGTTTTCTCCTTCTTCTGCAGTTTCAGGTAAGCGTAGAGAACCCAGAGAGTCGCGGCGATGGCCGGCGCATACCAGCGCGCCTGTCGCGCGTGAATCAGAAACGGGACCGACGTTAGGAAGACTACGGTGGCGATCCGCGCGACAGTCTCGTTGTCGGTCAGTCGTCGCGCCAGGAAGTACAGCAACACGACACACGCCAGCCCGATCAGGGCGGAGGGCAGCCGGGCGGCGGTCGCCGATTCGCCGAATACGGCGAACGACGCCGCGACGAAGTAGAACTGGAGCCACGGATGCCAGGTCCACATGTGGTTCTCGTCGGAGTCCCGGCCCCAGCCGGCGGTCTGCGTGACCAGGTTCTTGCCGTCCCACGCGGTCGGGTAGCCGTGGGTCAGCACGTTCCGGGCCAGCAGCGCGGTCTCCGCCTCGTCCTGCCAGAGGTAGACATTACCCAGGTTGGCGAACAGCAGGAACGCTGCGACCAGGAGGACGAGCCCCAGAAAAGGCTTGCTGGCCGGAGATTCAAGCATCGTCTTCACCGTTTGTTAGGACTCGCGCGGGTCGAGACCAGAAGAGTCCACGACCGTGGCGGCTCCCGTAGTATCGATAAGCGCTCGTCGGGTCGCCTCTAGATAAGCCTTGCCTTGCTGGGTATCGGGCTCAAGATGGCATCCTTCCGCCCACTCGTTCCAGGCATTAATAAAAATGATCTGGTGGTCGGCGGGACGGCGTTTCGCTCGCTCGATCGCGACCCGCAACCAAGCCTCGTATGCTCTCGACGTGGAACCATGAACAACGACTGCCCGGTCTCCCGTCCGCGGCGAGTTGTCCCAGCTAGGGAACACGGTGTCATACCGCGTGTAGGCCACTGGCTCAGGATTGGCGAGAATCGGCCACGCGCTATCGTAGTCGTATACTTGGAGGTGATCCTTGCCGTGGACGACCATCCTCGGCAATGTCTTCAGCACAGAGAATTGCGGTTGAAAGAGGACCTTGGCATCGAACCCCACTTGAGTCGCATCCCATCCGGCGTCCCAGCCTGTCTCCACCGCAACCAAGTAGACCCCTTTGAGACCAGCGTCCGCGACCATTTGTCTCCACAGTTGAGTCGTCCGAGACGGGTCGGGAAGGACTCTGGCTTGGTAGATCAGGAAGAGCGGCTTGTCATCGACCGTGATCGCCCGGGAATCCTGAAGGGCCGGTAGCAGCGAGACCATGTGCGCCTCGTCGTCCTCCGCACTATATCGTTGGGCCTGCAGAACGTCCTGCTCGCTTCCGTCCCATCGTCGGGACCACGGTTCGTTCGCCCAGCAGAGACAAAACGGCAAGTCAGGCTCGCCCGAGGTGAGCACCTCGTTGAAGGGCCGCTCGAGGAGCTGCTTCCCCTCGAACCAGTAGTGGTAATAGCAGAACCCGTGAATCCCATGCGCTCTCGCCAGCTCGGCCTGTGCGGCCCGCGACTCTGGCAGTCGGAGGTCGTAATAACCCAGATCCGCCGGGCGCGAAGGCTGAAGATGCCCGGAAAACAGCGGTTGGGCCTTGACCACATTCGTCCATTCCGTGAAGCCCTTTCCCCACCAGGCGTCATTCTCTGGAATTGGATGAAACTGCGGGAGATAAAACGCGATCAGCCGAACTAAGCTCACTTCTAGTGGAGATTCGACCATGCCAGCTCGACACCCAGAATCGCTTCGTCCTCACTTCGTCATGCTGTGGCCCTAACTCCGGCCACTTACAGGAGCGAGCACTGCTCTTGCAGTATCATCATAGTTCACCGCCGAATCAGCCCAAACCGGAATCCCTGCACATTTGTGGAGCGTCAACCTCGGTATGCACTTACGCGGACGAGCGCAACCAACTCGGAGCCTAGGACTTGTCCGAGCCTTGGGCTTGCCACGCTGTCATCTCACGTGTGGGAGGATCTCCGGAAGAGGCGAGATCTTCGTGTCATTCCTTGATTTCACGGGCGGACAGGTTTTGACTCGGCACAGCCAAAGGCGCTGACAGCGTCTGGGACCGCCCCCTCCTGAAGCGCATGGACAGAGACTAACCGAGCTTGATGAAGCTCGATAGAGAGGGCCGGTTTCTTGCTACAATCCACCCCCCACTTCAGAGGACCCGGATGACGTTTAGCAACGAGGGCTCGAGGACCCGGATGACGTTCAGCAACGAGGGCTCGTCGCTTCGGCGCCGACTCGTCCACGGACGCGATCTCATTTGGGAGCTCGTTGTGCGCGATTTGAAGCTGCGCTACAAGCGCTCGTATTTGGGTGTGGCCTGGACGCTCGTCAACCCGCTCCTGCAGCTCCTCGTCTTCTCCTTCGTCTTCACCGTCATATTTCGCGTGGAGACTCCGAACTTCATGCCGTACCTCTTTATCGGGATCACCTCTTGGAATTGGTTCAGCGGTGCGCTGCTCGAGTCGTCGAACTCGATCCTTCAGAACCGGGACCTGATCCGCCAGCCGGGCTTCCCGTCGGCCATGCTGCCGAACGTGACCGTGGCCTCGCACCTGATCCACTTCCTTCTCACGCTGCCGATCCTCGCGCTGCTGCTCCTGGTGAGCGAAATCCCGGCCACAGTCGCCATCCTGTGGCTTCCACTCGTGATTTTGGTGCAGTACACGCTGACGCTCTCGCTCGCCATGTTCGCCGCGTCCCTGAACGTCACATTTCGCGACACTCAGTACCTGCTCGGTGTCTTCTTGATGCTGGGCTTTTTCCTGACGCCGATCCTCTACGAATTGAGCTTCGTTCCTGAGCGCTACCTGCCATTCTACCGGGCCAACCCGATGAACCACGTGATCGAAGCCTATCGCGCCTTGGCGCTACGCGGCGACATGCCCGATCTGTGGTCGCTCGCGCTAGTGACGGGGGGCAGTATCGTGCAGCTCGGCGTCTCTTACCTGTTCTTCCGACAGACCAGTATCCGCTTCGCCGAGGAGATTTGAGTGAGTGGCAAGATCGTCGTGGAGGGACTCTCCAAGCGCTTCCGGCACCTGCGCCCGGATCGCGCGATGACCCTGCAGGAGGTCTTCCAGCGCGGGGTGAGCGGCTTGCTGGGCGCAGACACCTTCTGGGCCCTCGAAGACGTCTCCTTCGATGTGAAACCCGGTCGCATCGTCGGCGTGCTGGGGTTCAACGGAGCCGGAAAGTCGACCCTGTTGCGAATGGTGGCCGGCGTCGGCCGCCCGACCAAGGGGCGGATCGAACTGCGCGGTCGCGTCGGCGCTATCCTCGAGCTCGGTGTCGGCTTCCACCCGGAACTCACCGGACGCGAGAACATCTTCGTCTCCGGTGTGAGCAGCGGCCTCACGCGCCGGGAGGTCGCGGAGCGCTTCGACTCGATCGTCGCGTTCTCAGAGCTCGAGGAATTCCTCAACAACCCGCTCAGAACCTACAGCAGCGGGATGCATATGCGGCTCGCCTTCGCGGTCGCCTCTCACATCGAGCCCGAGGTGTTGCTGATCGACGAGGTGCTGGCGGTCGGCGATCTGCGGTTCCAGAAAAAGTGCTTCAATCGCCTCAACCGTTTCAAGGAGAGCGGTTGCACAGGCCTGATCGTCACCCACGCGCCGGAGCTGGTGGTGAGCATGTGCGACGAGGCGATCTGGCTCGATAAAGGGCGATTGGTTGCCCGCGGGCCGGCCCAGGAGGTCGCGGAGCAGTACGTAGAAGCCACGGGCGTTCCGGCCCACCAACCCGCTTTCAGTGAGAACATGACCGGAAGGAGCGCTCCGCGATCTCCGCCGTCGGGAGCGCCCGGGCAGGATCCGCCCGGATGAGCCGGCCGCTCCGCCTGGTACAGGTCGCCCCGTTCCCGGTGCTACCCCTCTCTGCAGGCGGGAAGATACGGATCGTCCAACTTGCACGAGCTCTCTGCGCCCTCGGCGTCGAGGTCACGATCATCGCGCCCTTCCACGTAACACAGCGGCGTTTTCTCGCAGAGCGCGAGCCCTTCACCCTGTGCGAGGTCCCCTATCCGTTTCTGGTGCCGTTCCTGCTGACCAACCGCCCGTTTCCGTATGGGGCGCTCGTCTCGTTCCACCCCGGCTACCGCGCGCTGCTACCGCTCTCGCTGGCGGGGTTCGACGTGTGCCAGTTTGATCACCCGGCGTTTGTAGATCTCGTGCGGGGTGTTCCCGCGTCGATGCCAGTGGTCTACAGCTCGCAGAACGTCGAGTTCGACTACGTGCGCGCCGAGAGCCCAGCTGGACTCGTGCGACGCCTTTCCGGCGCCCGCGTGCGTACGCTCGAGGCGCGAGTCGCGGAGCGCTCGGCGCACGTTTTCGCCTGCTCCGAGGGCGACCAGCGTCGCTTCGTCGAGCTCTACGGCGTGCCCAACGATCGCATCTCCGTGATCCCAAACGGTATCGATCTCAAGGCTGCCGACGCCCAGGGGGCGCGCCAGGCGGATGCGCCGCCGCTCACGCGGGCAGGCTACTGCTTCTCGCGCCGCGCTCTTTTCACCGGCGGCGCCGTGGCCCACAACCACGAAGCTGTGCGAGTGCTGCTCACCCGCGTTGCCCCGGCGCTCGAACACGAGGTCGAGTTCGTGATCGTGGGCGCCTGCGCCCGGCGCTTCCGCCGCCATCGCCGGCCGAACGTCTTGCTCGACCCCGACGGTGACATTTCGCAATACATCAGACCTGGGACGATCGGACTCAACCCCGTCGAGAAAGGTTCGGGTACCAGCATGAAGCTCCTGCACTACCTTGCGCACGGCCTCCCGGTGCTCTCTACCCCGTTCGGGCTGCGCGGCTTTCAGGAATTCTCGCCGTGGGTGACGACCGCCAACATCGACGACTTCCCCGAGGCCCTGCGCCGCGAGCTACCCGCGCCACCAGGCGTCCGCAAGAAGCTCGCGCGCTACGAGTGGCACCGCATCGCCGCCGAGGCACTGCAGATCTACGAGGCGCTAGCGGCTGGGCGGCACAACCGATAGACTACCGCCGCCCAATGCACGACGTGCGTCGGTACGCCGCGATACAGCGAGGTACATTCAATGGTTGACGGGAAACGGCCCGACGACGGAGAGGAGGAGGTGACCGCGCTTCGGGCAGCACTAGAGGACACGCGGGCAAGACTCGCCGAGGAACGGGCGGCGATCGTATCCCTCCGCGCCGCCCACGAGGCCTCGAAAGTTGAGCTACGGACGGTCTACGGAAGCCTCTCTTGGCGTTTGACGAGACTGCCCCGGTTCGCCTGGGACTTCGCTGCCGGTCTACGTCCTTTCCTGCGCGAGATGCGCGGCTTCCCACGCCGTGCACGCTTCACGTTGATGACGCGCGGGGCCGGGGAGCTGTTCGCCGACATCAACAACGAGCTCGCGACCCGGCTGCGGCGCGGGACACTGGCCGCGGCGGCGCCGCTACCGCCCGCGCATGGAGCGGCCGCCCTGCCCCTCGCCGCACGCGGCCTCCTCCACCTGCCCTTCTCATCCGAGCCACGCGCGTCGATCGTGATCCCTGTCTTCAACGAGTTCGACCGCACGTACCTATGCTTGGCCTCGATCCTTGAGCGCAGCGGCGACGTCCCGTACGAGGTCGTCGTTGTCGATGACGCTTCGAGCGACGAGACCCGCGAGCTCCAACGCGTGATATCGGGCGCACGCATCCTGCGCAACGAAACGAACGCCGGCTTCATCGAGGCCTGTAACCGGGGGGCGGAGACTGCGCGCGGCGAGTTCGTCGTCTTCCTCAACAACGACACGCTCGTCTCACGAGACTGGCTCGCGAGGCTCCTCGAGCCCTTCGACGAGCCTGACGTCGGTATCGTCGGAGCGAAGCTCGTCTTTCCCGACGGTCGCTTGCAGGAGTCCGGGGGCATCATCTTCGCAGATGGTTCCGGATGGAACTTCGGCCGCGGGGACGACCCAGCGAAGCCCAAATACGAGTTCCTCTACGACGCGCACTACTGCTCCGGCGCTTGCCTTGCGGTTCGGCGCGAGCTTTTCCACAAGCTCGGCAGCTTCGACGCACGCTTCGCTCCCATGTACTACGAGGACGTGGATCTCGCCTTCGCCGCGCGCGCCGCCGGCCTGCGCGTCGTGTATCAGCCAGCGTGCGTGATCGTGCACGCAGAGGGAGGCACCGCCGGCACCGACACCGGTAGGGGCGCCAAGCGCAACCAGATCGTGAACCAGCGGAAATTCGTCGAGAAATGGAAGGAGACCCTAACCGTGCAGCCGCCGCGCGGCACCAACCCCGATGCGGCGCGTTTCGGAGACAGCGGTCCCCACGTGCTGGTCATCGATTCTTACACGCCGCGGCCTGACCACGATGCCGGATCAGTGCGCATGCTAAACATCTTCAAAATCCTGCGCGGGCTCGGCTGTCACACGAGCTTCGTCCCCGAGAACCGAGCGCACGACGGCGAATACACACGCGCGGTGCAGGCCGCGGGCGTGGAGGCGCTCTACCATCCGTACCTGTTGTCGCTCGAGCAGCACCTGAAAGCGGCCGGTTCGCGCTACGACGCCGTGATCATGAGCCGCGTCGACGTGGCCCGACAGGCGGTCCAGGCCGTGCGGCGTTACTGTCCACGTGCGCGACGGGTGTTCGACACCGTCGACCTGCACTTCCTGCGAGAGGCGCGGCGCGCGGAGCTGCTCGGCCACCGTCCGGACGAGCGCCTTAAGGCGCGGGAACTCGCGGTGGCGCGCGCCTGCGACGTGACGCTCGTCGTTAGCCAAGCAGAGAAAGACTTGCTCGCGCGTGAGGCGCCTGATGTACTGGTCGAGGTGCTCTCCCTTATCCAGACACCCCAACCGACGCAGACACTCTTCGCGGAGCGAAGCGGCATCCTCTTCATCGGCAATTTCCAGCACCCGCCGAACTGCGACGCCGTTGAGCACTACTTGCGGGATGTCCACCCCGCCGTGCGGGACCGGCTGCCCGGCGTGGAGTTCACCGTGATCGGTTCGCACACCCCCGAGAGACTCGAGCGACTCGCCGGCGATGGCGTCCACTTCGTTGGGCACGTCGCGGACATCCGGCCGAACTTCGCCGCGGCCCGGCTCTCGGTAGCGCCGCTTCGCTATGGTGCCGGCGTCAAGGGCAAGATCAACACCAGCCTGGCCTTCGGGGTGCCGGTGGTAACGACGACGATTGGCGCTGAAGGGATGAACCTCGAGCAGGGCGAGCACGTCCTCATCGCCGACAAGCCCGAGGCCTTCACCGACGCGGTGGTTGCCCTGCACTCGGACGCCGCGCTGTGGGCGCGTCTCGCCGAGAACGGTTTGCGCAGCATGACGTCGCAATTCTCCTTCGAAAACGCCGAGCGTGCCCTCGCCCGAGCTCTGGATATGCCGGTGAATTCGAGCGGCGCAGACCGCGCGTCGCGGGCGTAACCGCACGGTGGAGCAGGTGGTCTATCCGCTCCTCCTGACGACATATTGTTTATACTTCTTGCCGAAAGCGACGTGATGGGCCATGTCGTCCATGAAGACTGGCGAGTTGGTCCAAATTCACGATCTGGACGACGACATCGTCCTCCGCCTGGAGAGTTGAGTCCAGTTAGACCATGAGCCGGCGAATCAAGTTGGTGCTGCTCTGTGCATCGATGTTGGTCGGTGCAGCGTTGTTCGAAGTTGCATTCAGGGCAGCGAATCTCGACTTCAACCTCAGCCCCAACTGGAAATACCATCCCGTCCTGGGCTGGAGCCAGGTTCCCAGCGCGACCTATGACATCGTCTTGGAGGACAGACGCGTTCAGGTCAGCTTCAACTCCGCTGGCTTCCGGGACATCGAGCACGAGGAGGCGAAGCCACCGGGCGTGAAGCGCATCGTCGTTATCGGGGATTCGTTTTCCGAGGCGGTTCAGGTGAACCTCGACGAGACCTTCCACCGAAGGCTCGAGGGGCTGCTCAATCAAGAGGAGCCAGGAAGATGGGAGGTCATCAATCTTGGGGTGGGAGATTTTGGCACGGCTCAGGCCGTCATCGCTCTAAATGAGTACGGCCTGGCCTTCGATCCCGACGTCGTGATTCACCAGATTTTCCCGCTAAACGACATTTGCAACAACAGTCTCTCGCTTTTCGCTCTCTGCCGGAGTGACAACGACCGCTATCGCCCCTACTTCGTCGAAGCCGATGGCGAGCTGCGACAGACCTACCAGCAGCCGATCCGCACGGTTCTTCGCCGCCACGTCGTGAGCTATGGCGTGGTCGAGCGCCGGTTTCTGACGCTCACCGGCCACGATGCGTTAGATCGGGATGATCCGGCCCGCGGGATTCGACTGCTTCGGAGCGGGTTCCGCGGCCTGGATCCACTGCTGCTCACCTACGTCCCCGCGGAACGACAACCGGAGGCGGTGGCACAGGGCTGGCGGATTACGGAGACGCTGATCGAAAGACTCGTTCGGGTAACACGCGAAAGGGGTATCGCCTACCTGGGGATGGTCGTCCCCTTCGAGATGCGCTTGCATCCGGACTGGGAAAGCTTCGCGCAACGACAACCTCCGCCCGGAATGGATCGGAAATATCCCGAACGGCGTCTTTCCGCCCACTTTGATCGGCTCGGTGTTGGTTCAGTCATGCTGATGGACGACTTTCAGCCCTACATCGAAGAGGTGCTGCCCTACCTGAGCGGCCACCTGTCGGTCGCCGGGCATCGGCGCGCAGCTGAGGCGTTACACCGCGAGCTCGTCGAATCGGGCATCGCCGCGCCGAAGACGGAGCTCCGAGACGCTTCGACCTCTCATCCCCCACAAGCGAAGTCCTCGAAAGACGAGGCAGCGACGACGAGCACGGCTTCCGCACGTGCTCACCCGCATCGCCGTCCTCGTTCCACGGGATTAATCAGCTTCTATTTGCTGACCGCCCTGGTCAGCATAGCTGCCATGGTTGCAGGTGAGCCCTTGGTACGATCGCTCGTCCCAGAAGTGACGTTCTGGCGCGTGAGCAACATAGACCGGCTCGTGGACGATCCGGAATGCGTTGGGATAGCGGGGGTGGGACTGGGCGCGCGCCTAGACGAACTTTGAAGAAGCGGGCACCAGCGAGGACGCTGGGGCAGTGAGCGCGTCAATCTGACGGGCAGCCGGCAGATGAAACGCGCAAGGGCCCGCGGTTGACTCGAAGCTGGTCAAGACTTCTGAGCCCACAAATGATGGTTTTCTATTCCTCCCGCAGCACGGCCACCGGGTCGACGCGTGTTGCTCGCCGCGCCGGGATGATGCATGCGGCGGTACCGGCAAGGAATAGTACAAGAACGATGGTGGCAAAAACGAGTGGATCCCAAGGGTCCACTTCGAACAACGTAACTTCCAGCATCCCGGCGAAGGCAACCGCCAGGGTCAATCCCAGCATGATGCCAAGGCCCAACTGGAATAACCCCTGCTTCATAATCATACCGAGAACGTTCTTCGGCTGCGCCCCCATCGCCACACGAACTCCGATCTCTCGCCTCCGCCGATTCACCGAGGATGCCATGATTCCGTACAGGCCGATAGAGGCAAGGAAGAGAGCCGAGAGTCCGAGAATCGAAAACCCTTCACGAATCAACCCATAGTAGACGTTCTGATCTTCGATGGCTCGATCGAGCCTGTTGATGTCGTACACGGCCAGGCCTGGCGCGAGAGCCTCTACCTCGGCCCGGACCATCTGAGGTAGGGACATTGGAGGCCGTTGTGTGCGCACGACTATTCCCATGGAGGGACTCGGACTCTGAGCCAGTGGCACGTAGACGCCCGCCGGATCTTCGTCCACGAATCCCGTTCCGGGGCGGCGACGGTTCATGGCGAGGTCCGGAGCCAAGCCGACGATCATCCAACGCTCGGCCGACGGTAAACCGAACCGATACAGCCAGAGCCATTGGCCCAGTGGGTCCTGACCAGGCATGTAGCGCTCCACAAAGCTCCGATTCACGATCGCGACGCGCGGCGCGTTCTGATCGTCGTTCTTGCGAAACGGTCGACCGTCCAACAAGCGAACCCCAAACGTATCGAAAAATTCCGGTGACACGGCGGAGAAACGAATATCCGTGGCCTGGGCTTTTTGAATCTCGGTCGTTCCCTCGAGGACAAAGGACGCTTCGCCGGAGCCCATCCCGGGGAGGTAGACCGCCAACGCAGCCGCCTCCACACCGGGCTTCGCTTCCAGCCGTGTGATGATCTCGGAGCAGAAAGCGATCTGGCTATCGAAGTCGCGAAACTCCGTGAGCTCGAGGGTTAAGCGCATTTTGAGTACGTCTTCGGTAGCGAACGCAAAGTTCATCTTCTCGAGCTCGACGATAGTTCTGATCATCAAGCCGGCCCCAACCAGCAGCCCGCAGGACAGGGCGAGCTCGACAATCACCAGCCCGCTGCTGAATCTCCGCAGATTCGGTCCGATGGATGCACCTGACTCTGATTTTAGGACTTCGGCTAGCTCGGTTCGGGATGCCTGAACAGCGGGCAAACTTCCGGACAATAGGCTCGAAAAAATGGTCAAACCAAGGACAACAACCAGTGCCGAACCGTCGAGATTGACGTCGATCCAGAACGGAACCAAAGGCGCGGATTGAAGGGCTTCGTTGAAGGCTTTAATACGGAACTGCGCGACAGCAAGGCCGCAGAGCCCTCCTGCGGTGGACAGCACAAACGCTTCCGCCAGCGCCTGAGTCATCACGCGCGTCCGGCTCGCACCGAGAGCGAGACGTGCTGCGACTTCCTTGGTGCGCAGCGTGGCGCGCGTCAGTTGCAAAATGGCCACGTTGGTACTGGCGACCAGGAGCACGCCGAAGACCGCGGCGAGCATCATGTAAACTAAATCGACGATTCTCTCGCCGATAACTTGATTTATGTAAGGCCCGATCATTACGTCCAAACCGCGATTGGTCTGGGGGTACTCGAGAGCGAGCCGTCCGGCGATAGAGGAAAGCTCCGCTTGTGCCTCGGTCTCCGACACCCCTTCGGCGAGTCGGCCGAGGACGTAGTAGCGGTCCCACCGGTCCCGACGCGCGTCAAGCTGAAGGGTATTCACGGGTATCCAGAGCTGCTCTCGAACCGGAAAGGCGAATCCCTGCGGCATGACACCTACGACGCTTCGGGTGATGCCGTCCAGCGTCAGCCTGCGACCGATAATCGACGGATCGGCTTCAAAACGGTTCTGCCAGAGTCCATGGGCCAGCACTACGACCGGCTCGGAACCGGGCAGCTCGTCATCCCTTTCGAAGCTGCGGCCGAGCTGCGACCGCACGCCGAGAAGATCGAACAGGTTGGAGCTCACGAAGCCGGCATCGAAGAGCTCCGCCTTGCCATCGCTGGCTCTAAGGACAGCGACCCCCTTGGTCCAGAGCGCCAAACCCTCGAACGAGCTCTGCCGATCACGCCAATCGGCGTAATCGTAGACCGTGACCAAGTGGGTCGCCCCGTCTGCAGGCTTGTAGGACAGAACGTTCAAGAGCTCATGCGATTCATCAAAGGGAAGTCCCCGAAGTATGGTGCCATCAAGGACACTGAACATCGAAGTGGTTAGCCCAATCCCAATGGCGAGCGCCGTCACCGCAATGGCGCTGACGCCGGGACTCCTGACAAGCAAACGAGCCGCAAAGCGCAGGTCCTTAGATGCTAGGGAAAGCCAGTGAACCACGCTCGTATCCTCTCTCGCACAGCCCCTCTAGAGTGCGGTGAGAAAGCTCGTCTCTTCATCAGCTCTCGTCGAAATCAACCCGACTCACGTCGCGGCGTAGCCTGCGATCGGGAGAGGATATCCTGAATCTAGTTGAAATCGGTGAGTGACTCCCTTCAGGTCCTCAGTGTCGCGGTATCTGCCGCGGCGCCCTGCGGAGCCCGACCAAGTGAAGCGATGGCGTTTCGTTTCTGCGCAATCACAGGCAAGACATCGCGGCGATGGATCTGTTCACGGTGCCGACGCCCTCGCTCCGAGTGCTATTCGGCTTAATCGTGATCGAGCACGGCCGGCGACACATCGTTCACTTTAACGCCGGAGACAAAAAGGTGGGAAAAGGTGCCAGCAATCTGTTCGCTAAACATTGTGTCAGTCGAAAGCCCTCCCCTCTGCAAATTGCAAATTCGCGAGACGACGCCACTTTCTCCTTGAGGCCGACAAGCCTTGGACCCTGTTTGCGAGGGTGGAAGCACCAAGGGTGGAACCACTAACTCAGTATTTGTTTCGAGGCTGGCAACTCCGAAGTCGTTCCTGCTTCGTTGCATTTCGATTCCTTCGGCAGATCTTGTATCCTCAGCATCGGTGGCGTTTCCTTCCACCAGTTCGCGAAAATCGGTTTTCTGATTTTCGATTTCGTAGAACGCTTCGCCGCCTTTCTCAGCCGCGCGATCCACGACTTTCGGTCGTAACTCTTGCTGAGATTCTTGATCGACTGATTATCCATTGCTCCAGGAGGATGCCCGTGAAAAAGTCGCTTGCTGTATTCGCAGTAGCCGTGCTGGCTCTGCCGTCGCTGGCGTTGGCGCAGAAGTACGTCGACTCCGACGGTAAGCTCCGCATTGCGCTGGCCAAACAGCCGTTTGCACCCAATCGCCAATCACCGGGGCCGGACACCATGGCCGGCGGCGGGTTGATTGAGAAGCTCGAGGCCATGGGCGCGCTCGTGCGGGTGAGCAAGGTCGCCCTGACCGAGGAAGAGGATACCGAGTACGGCGGCTGGAAACGACTCGGCATGGCGTTGGGCCACTACGGCAAGACGATCGCCCAGAACGAGAAAGACGGTTACTTCTCGGTCGGTCTCTACGCCAGCTGCCCGTCGCTGCCGGGGATGCTGGCCGGGCTCCAGAACTCCGGTCCACCACAGGAGCCGCTCAAGGTCGGCCTGCTCTGGCTCGACGCCCACCCCGACTACAACACTCCGGAAACGACTCGCAGTGGCTCGCTCGGCGGCATGCCGGTGGCGGTGGCCGCCGGCAAATGCCTGCACGGCATCCGGCTCGATGCGGGCCTGAACCCACCGATCGCGGAAAAACACATCGTCATGGGCGGGGTGCGTCTGACCGACCCGTTGGAACAAAACATTCTCGACAACTCGTTTATCGAAGTACTGGGAGTCGATCCACTGCGCACGATGTCGGACGATCTGTTCGCCCAGCTCGACCGATTGCATCGGACTACCGACAAGCTCTACATCCATATCGATATGGACGTGCTCGATCCGAAGGAAGTCGAGTTTCACGGCAACGCGGTGCCCGACGGGGTGTCGAGCGAAGAGCTAGCGCGGCTGTTCGAAGAGATCTTCAAACGCTACGACAAAGCCTCCGCCATCGGTTTCGCCACCATCCCTTCGCGCGACCCGAACGGGCTGGCACTTCAGGCGGTTCACCACATGATCCTCGGTGCGGTGACAGGTCTCAAAGCCAGAAACTGACGACCCGATGGACTTGAGTGTCCCTCACTCGTGGTCTAGCATGGGAGCAACGCGGTTAACTCCTCATGAGCGATTGGGACGAGCACGACCTCGACCAGGCTGACGACGACGGCTACGACGCTCCCCCGATTTCGGCGCGCCCGGGGGACGACGACGCCGGCTCCCCCCTCACGTGGCCGCTGATCGCGGCCGGCGTTCTTGCCCTTGTCGCGGGGCTGACACTTTTTTGGTTGTTCTCGAGTCGTGGACCGGTGACGGTTCCGCAGCGCGAAGCATCGAGCGAAGGCCCGGCGGTCGCCACCACCCCTTCACCCACGGAAGAACCTGAGCCCGGCCCAGAAGAGCCGGAGATCGTGCTCCCGGCTCTTTCGGAAAGCGACGCGTTTGTTCGCGACGCTCTCGGTGCCCTGTCGCAGCATCCGGGATTGGCCTCCTTCATGTTGACGGACGAGCTCGTGCGCAAGATTGTCGCGGCAGTGGTCAACATTGCCGAAGAGGAGAATCCGGCTCGGCATTTTCCGTATCTCGCACCGGAAGAGAAGTTCGAGGTCGTTCAGCGCTCACGGGAGCTCTTCCTCGATCCACGGAGCTATCATCGGTACAACGTGCTTGCGGCTGCTTTTGCATCGATGGACGCGGCGGGGTTGGTGAGTGTGTACCGCAGCTCGAAGCCATTGGTGGATGAAGCCTTCGCGGAGCTCGGCTATCCGGATCAGCAGTTTGAAGATGTTCTTAACGAGGCGATCACGATCTTGCTGGAGACGCCGGTCGTCGAGGATCGGATCGCTCTTCGCGGGGACAGTGTGAACTATACGTTCGTGAGCCCACGGCTCGAAGCGCTCTCGCCGGCTCAGAAGCAGCTTCTTCGAACAGGGCCTGACAATACCAAGAAGGTTCAGAGCAAGCTGCGTGAGCTCGCGGAGGCTCTCGCTCTCCCCGCCGGCGGCTGAGCCCCGGCCCTCGCACTGTTTGACTATTTATGCATTTCGAGTTAATAATTATGCATTCGTGACTCTGGGTTCAGGACCACTTGGAGCCCTTGGAGTTTGGACAAGCCATGAAACGCGCTGTCGCCGACAAGATTGCCTCGGTCGCCCAAAGCTTGGGGCTGACCCCGGAGCTACGCCTCGGCGCCGATATTCCGGCCGAGGAAGGCGTTGTCGTGGCCGTGGAAGTCCTGAACAACAAAGCCACTTACAACCAGCTCGAGCTCGCGAGTGGTCGGATGGCCGTCGTCCAGCGAGGCGACGTGCTCGTCGGAGCTCTCGGACACCGGAAGGCTCTTTTCGGCTATTCGGGGTCGGTTCCCGCGGCGCTCGTCCCAGGCGACACGCTCCAGCTTCTCAATCTCGGTGGCGTGCTCGGCCTCTGCGAGAGCGCTGCTCCGGAGCGGGGTGAGCCCTTCGACTGCCGCGTCCTCGGAGCGGTTTTGCATTTTCCCTACCTCGGCGAGCGGATCGGGGTGCCCGCGCGGGTCGGAAATGCCGGGCTCGTGAAAAATGCGACGCTCGATACGAAAGGGATCCCGGTCGTTGCTGTCGCGGGAACGTGTATGGACTCGGGGAAGACGGTCGCGGCGTGCGCGATCATCTCTCGTCTCCGCCACAACGGCCTCGTCGTCGATGCGTTCAAAGCCACGGGAGTTTCGGCGCGTCGCGACATCCTTGCGATGGAAGACGCGGGCGCGCGAGAGACTCGGATCTTCACCGACTTTGGCGCCGTCACGACCACGAGAGTCAACGGGCCGGACTTGACCAAGACGATGCTCAATGAGCTTGCGGCGGGTCGGCCCGACGTGATCGTCTTCGAGCTTGGCGATGGACTACTTGGGGCCTACGGTGTTGAAGCGATTCTCGCTGATAGCGACGTCCGAGCGGCGCTCACCGCAGTCGTTCTTTCGGCGAACGACCCGGTCGCCGCCTGGGGGGGTGTCACGCTTCTGCGCGATCGTTTCGGTATCGAGCCCGCGGTCGTCACGGGTCCGGCGACGGATAACGCCGTCGGGATTAGTATTATTAAGGAACAACTCGCTCTCGACGCGGCCAACGCTCGCACCTCGGGCGCGACTCTTGGCGATATCGTCTTCGAGCACTGTCATGAACGAACCCACTGAGACAATAGACACCATCGTGCTGGGCGCTTCCGGCTATGTGGCTGGCGAGCTCTTCCGTTGGATCAGCGGCCACCCGCGCCTCGAGTTGGTGGCAGCGACCTCCGAGAGCCAGGCGGGGAACACGCTCGAAAGTGTGTTCCCGCATCTGCAATCCACGTTCGGTGACCAATCGTTTTGCTCACTCGAGGACCTTCCAGACACTCTCGAAAAAGCCAGTGGCCCGCTCGCCGTGTTCTCCGCCGCGAGACACGGCGCGTCCGCGGCACTCGTAAAACAGCTCCTCGCGTCAGTGAACGGGAACGCTGACGTCCATGTGGTCGATTTGTCCGCCGACTTTCGATACTCGAGCGCGGAGGCTTACGAGGCTGTGTATGGATCCCCGCACGGCGCGACGGAGCTTTTGAGCGAATTCTCGAGCGCTCTTCCGGAGCATACGACGCAGACGCCGCGCCACGTCGGTCATCCGGGTTGCTTCGCCACGGCGCTTCTTCTTACTGCGGTGCCGCTTCTCAAGCTGGGCATCGTTGAACCGGATCTTTACGCTGTCGGCATCACCGGCAGCACTGGCTCCGGCAGGGAGCCGAAAGCGACAACGCACCACCCGCTGCGACAAAGCAATCTTTTCGCGTACGCGCCGCTCGCGCACCGCCACGTGCCCGAAGTCACCGCCATCACCGAGCGCGTCAGCGGTGTCAAGCCGGCTCTCCACTTCATCCCGCACTCGGGGCCGTTCGCGCGCGGGATTCACATGACGGTGCAGGGAAAACTTCAGGCGGAGCTGGATCGCGACGCGATCGCCTCCGAGCTCGAGACCTTCTATGCGTCATCGCCGTTCGTGCGCGTCGTGTCGGGAACGCCCAAACTCAAGGACGTCGTCGGGAGCAACTACGCGCATTTGGGCGTCGCGTGCGAGGGCGACACCGTCGCGGTCTTCTCCACGATCGACAACCTCACGAAGGGCGCCGCGGGTGGCGGCGTCCAGTGGATGAACCGTCTGCTCGGCTTTCCCGAAACCATGGGACTTACCCTATCCGGGCCCGGATGGATCTAGAATATTGCAGCTGATGCCCTCCAACCTTCTCGACGTTTACCCGCAGCTTCCTTTTGAGCCGGTCTCCGCAGAGGGCTCCCATCTGTTGACGGCCAAGGGGCGATGGATTTTGGACCTCTACGGCGGCCATGCGGTTGCCTCCCTGGGTTACGGACACCCTCGTGTCGTGGAGACGCTCGCGCGCCAGGCCAAAGAGCTCACCTTCCAAACGAACGCGGTGCCGCTGAAAATAAGAGAGCGTGCCGCGGAGCGTCTAGCCGCTTTCGCGCCCACCGGGCTGAACCAAGTCTTCTTCGTGAACAGTGGAGCTGAAGCGAACGAGAACGCGCTCCGTTTGGCGTTTCTTGGGAACAAGGGCAAGAAGGTCGTCGCGGTCGAGCACGGCTTTCATGGCCGCACCGCGGCCGCGGGCGCGGTGACCTGGGGCGCTGCGGGCAAGTGGTACGCTTTTCCTCAGACTCCGTTCCCAGTGAGTTTCATTCCTCAAAACAGGGCCGACGGCTTGTTCTCTATCGATGAAGACACGGCGGCGGTGATCGTCGAGCCGGTCCAGGGGATGGCGGGTGCAGTCGACCTCGACGCGGCGTTTTTGAAAGCGCTTCGTGAGCGCTGTGATGAAACCGGGGCCTTGCTGATCTTCGATGAAGTGCAGTGCGGTATGGGCCGCACGGGATTCGGCTTCGCAGCCGAGCTCGTCGACGTCGTCCCCGACATCCTGACGACGGCGAAATCCATCGCCGCGGGATTTCCTGTCGGTGCGGTTCTCATGAGCGACGCCGTTGCCCGGCGAGCGAGGTGGGGAAGTCTCGGAACGACTTTTGGAGGCGGGCCGATGGCCTGCGCGCTCGTTGAGACCGTCATCGACGTGATCGACAGCGAGGGCCTGTTGCAGCACGTGCGCAACGTGTCGTCACTCATTCGCTCAACCTGCGTCGTGGGTCCTATCAAGAAAATTCAAGGGGCAGGTTTTCTTCTCGGGCTCGTTTGCCATATCAATGCTTCGATCGTCCGGGACGATTTACTCAAACACGACATTCTCGTCGGAACGAGCGCTGACCCGTTCGTCTTGCGCGTCATGCCGCCGTTGAATCTTCCGGAAAAACACGTCGGCGAGCTCTCTCGCGCCCTCGCGGCATGCGCGGCTTCAACGACCTGAGCGAGCTCGCGCCGGAAGCGGTCGAGCATTTACTCGACACTGCCAAGCGACTCGAAAAGCATCCGGAGCCCCGAGCTCTCGAGGGCAAAGTGCTCGCGCTGCTTTTTCTCAGTCCATCGCTTCGGACGTTGACGTCCTTCCAAGCGGCGATGCTGCGCCTCGGAGGAGGCTCGTTCGTGGCTTCGCCGCAAGGCGGCATCCACGGACTCGAGAGCCGGCGTGGCGTGACCATGGACGGCGTCGCCGCCGAGCACATCCGTGAAGCCATCCCGGTGTTGGCTTCTTACGGCGACGCTCTGGGTATTCGCGCTTTCGCAGCGAGGGAGTCACTCGACGATGACATCGAGGACCGCGACTTCCAGGCGATGGCCGAATTGTCGCCCGTACCCATCATTAATATGGAGTCTGCGATCCGCCACCCGTGCCAGAGCCTCGCGGACTGGAAGACGATGGACGATCTCGGCCTCCCGCGCGCCGGTGGCAAGTTCGTCCTCTCGTGGGCGAATCATCCCCGAGCGCTCCCGCTTGCGGTTCCGGCCTCGACCCTTCAGATGGCAGCGATGCGCGGGATGGAGGTGACCGTCTTGCGCCCGGATGAGTTCGCCTTGCCGGAGAAAGTCATGGCCAGGGCGCACGAGTCCGCGGCGAGCTCGGGTGGGTCGATTCGTGAGTCCGACGACCCCCGGGAAGCCCTCTCCGGCGCGACGGTGGTCTATGCGAAAGCTTGGTCCTCGGCAAGCCACTACGGCGACGATGACGCGCAGCGTGCCTTGAAGAAAGAGCTCACGGGGTGGTGCGTGGAGGAGAGCTGGTTCGACCGAGCGGCGCCCGATTGCCGGTTCATGCATTGTCTTCCCGTACGCCGCGGTGTCGTCGTCTCCGACGAAGTACTCGAAGGAGAGCGAAGCGTCGTGATCCACCAGGCACGTAACCGGATGTGGGCGCAGATGGCAGTGCTGTACGAGATTCTGAAGGAGGCTTCGTGAGAGGCGCAACAGAGAGAGCGATCGTGGTCTCGGCCCTCAAGCAGGCCGCGCCCTACATTCGCGTTTACAAGGGCAAGACGTTTGTCGTGAAAGCCGGGGGCGCCGTCTTTGCAAGCGTCGCTTCGACGCGCGCGCTCATCGAGCAGGTTGCGTTGTTGCACCAGCTCGGCATCCGCATCGTCTTCGTCCACGGGGGCGGACCGCAGGCGACGGAGCTCGCGAAGCAGCTCGGTGTGGACACGCGCATGGTCCAGGGCCGGCGCGTCACCGACGAAGACTCGCTCGAAGTGACGACGATGGTTCTAAACGGGCTCATCAACACCCGCATCCTCGCAGCCTGTCGCGACATTGGTGTGCCCGCGGTCGGCATCAGCGGCGTCGACGCGGGGCTCATCAAAGCTTCCAAGCGGCCGCCCGTCGTGATGCACCAAGAGGAGGCACCCGTCGATTTCGGTTTCGTCGGCGACATCGAGAGTGTCGACATCGACGTCGTGGAGAAGCAGCTTGGCCTCGGCCTCTTGCCCGTGGTGAGCCCGCTCTCGGCGGACAGCTCGGGAACGCTGCTCAATATCAATGCGGACACGGTTGCTTCGGCTCTCGCGGTGGCTCTCGAGGCGGAAAAGCTCATCCTGGCAACCGGCGCACCGGGAATTCTCGAAAACGCCGCCGATCCGGATTCGCTCGTCTCCTACCTCGACCTCGCAGGGTTGAAGGAGCTCGGTGAGAACGGAAGCCTCTCCGCGGGGATGATGCCCAAAGCCGCGTCGATTGAAGCTGCGCTCGTCGGCGGTGTGAAGCGTGTTCACATCATCAACTTCAACGACCCAGATAGCCTTTTGCTCGAAGTCTTTACGAACGAGGGAACGGGGACGCTCGTCGTTGAGCGCACCGAGAGCCTCAGACCCGCAGAGAGAAGCGTCGGCGTTGCCGGCTGAGCCGGTTCTCAATCGACGCAAAGCGTCCCGTCGATGCGACCGTTGTTGACGTAGTTCAAGCACGTCCCGCGAAGGATCGTCCAGCCAAAGCACGTGCCGGAGTCTTCGGTGGGAAGCTCGGAGACACAGGCGCTGATGCATTCGATGGAATCGGTGCATGCGCGGTGGACATCTGGCGTCGGCAAACTGCATTCGTCGACTCGACAACGAGCTTTGGCTTTGCCAGGAAGATTCTTCCGGCTCTGTCGGTTGACGTGCTGCAAGTCAGGTTCCAAACTGGATAAATGCCCCCAAGAATGTTCCTCGCGTGCTGCCTCCTTGCTCTCACCACCGCCGGCTGCTTGGTGTCGGAGCAGATTGATGAGCCCGTGGGGCGAGGCCGTAACCAAAAGCCCGCCGAGGACATGGCCATCCACTTCGATACCCAATTCAACTACATCATTGTTTTGGGCCGCTCCGCCGCGCTCGCCGGGCTCGCCTTTTGGATTTTCTCCTCGTGGGGTGCGAAGCCTGGTGCGATCGTCATCGGTGGGGCGCTCCTCGCCACGTCTGGGTGGCTTCTCGTCAAGGGATATCCGGCGTTGAGCGGCTACCGCCTCGAAGTTGCCCCGGAAGGGCTGACGCTGAAGGTGCCGCCGGATCTCGACGAGCTCAACTCCACCGGAACAGAACCAACATCGACCTAAGAACACAATAAACGCGAGGCGCAACTGTACGGACGCCGTGATTGTGCTGGGTAGCATGTTCATTTAGTCGGACGTGAGAATGGACGGCAGAGCTGTATGAACAGCAGCTGGAGCAGACGGCCCAGCGGGCCGCTCACTGACCGGAACGAAAGAAGCTAGAATGCTCGGGCTCACGTCGCCGGGCCGGAGTGCAGCAGCGACGTTTGACGAACCTGTAGGGGTGAGTATGGACCTAAGGCTCTTTGCAACCGTGTTTAGTACGATCTTCGTCGCTGAGCTGGGCGACAAGACCCAGCTCGCAACTGTGCTGTATGCATCCGATAGCGCTCACCCCAAGCTCACGGTCTTCGCCGCGTCAGCCGCTGCGCTAGTTGTCGCATCGGCCTTGGGGGTAGTGGGTGGGTCCATGATCGCGGAGTGGGCCAGTCCGAAGCTTGTGCGCTGGGTTGCCGGGTTCGGCTTCATCGCAGTCGGTGTGTGGGTGCTCGTCTCCGGCGACGGCTGACGCACGGGTGGCTATACACGGACGCTCGGGGTCGTTGTTTGTTGGAGAACGCCGGCATCGGCGACCAGCGCTCGAAACTCCGCAGTGAGCTTCTTGTCGCGGTCCAGGATGAGGAGACGGCGAATGCTTCGGCGAACACGGTCAGGATTCGGAACCTACACCAGCTGGCGACGTGACAGAAATTTGAAGTTTTCGTGACCGTTTCCGGAGATCCGATCCCTAGCATCCTTCTTGGTTCAAACAATCCAAGGAGGAACACAAATGCTTCAGCGTTTTCTTTTCAGCTCTCTGCTGCTCGTCGCGACCACCGTGGGCGCGACAGACCACTACTCTCAGGGTACCCGAGTCTACCGAGTCACGATCACCAATTTGACCCAGGGCCAGGTCTTCAGCCCACCGGTGATCGCGACGCATCGATCGAGCGTCGCGCTGTTTCAGCTTGGTGCCCCGGCCTCCGACGAGCTCGCGGCGCTAGCTGAGAACGGCAAAGGCGGTCCGCTCGCGACTCTTCTGAGCTCGTTGCCCGAGGTGTTCGAAGCCAAAGCCACCGCCACCCCGATCCCGCCAGGCGTCACCGAGGTGTTCGAGATTCGTAGCCGGTCATACTTCGACCGCATTAGTGTTGCCGGGATGCTAGTGAATACCAACGACGCGTTTTTCGCGGTCCGATCCGGCCATCTTCCGTCGTCGCGTCGGCAAGGACGAAGCTTCACGGCAGTGGGCTACGACGCGGGCAGCGAGTTCAACGGTGAGGACTGCAACTACATCCCGGGCCCGGCTTGCGGGACGATGAGCGAGGAGCGCGACCCAGGCGACCCCGAAGGCTACGTCTACGTCTCCAACGGAATCCACGGCACCACCGGCCAGCTGGATCCCTCCGCTTACGACTGGCACAACCCGGTCGCCCGCATCAGAGTAGAACGCATCCGCTAGTGGCGCGAGCTTGCCCGCCGTAGCCTCCCGCCTTCGCCAAGGCTACGGCGCGGCAAGCACCGCCGAAGCCTGAGCGGGGTGCCTGCAGCGCCGAAGCCTTGGCGGAGGCGTGATGAATTCGTGATCATTTCGGTCTATATATGGGGGGTGCAAGGAGAGCGACGCGTCCTGGTGGTCGAAGACGACCGTGATATCGCCAACCTCGTGGAGCTCCATCTCGCCGAGAACGGCTGTGAGGTGACGCTGGCCCATGATGGCACCGAAGGTTTGAAGAAAGCGCTTTCCGGGGCCTACGACCTCGTGATTCTCGATTTGATGCTGCCCGGAACCGACGGAATTGAAATTTGTCGCCGTCTTCGCTCCGGCCCCGACTACACGCCTATATTAATGTTGACCGCGAAGTCGGCTGAGTCCGACCGCGTCGTCGGCCTCGAGATGGGCGCGGACGACTACCTGACCAAACCGTTCAGCGTGAGAGAGCTCGTCGCCCGCATCAAGGCCATTTTCCGGAGAGTCGCGGCGCTCGGCGCGGGTGAGACTCCGGCGACGCCGAACCGCATCGCGTCCGGTGAGCTCGCGATTACGCTGGACAAGCGCCGGGTCGAGCTCGGCGGGCGTCTCGTCGAATTGACCGCGAAAGAGTTCGATCTGCTCGTTCAGTTCGCCTCCCATCCCGGGCGCGTCTACACGCGAGCTCAACTTCTCGATCTGGTTTGGGGTTATGGACAGGACAACTACCAGCATACGGTGAACTCTCACATCAATCGCCTGCGGGCGAAGATCGAGCGCGACCCCGCCGATCCCCACTACGTACAAACGGTCTGGGGTGTCGGGTACAAGTTTTGCGACCCTGCTGAGGAGAGACGTTGACGTGGCGTCACGAACGCTCTACACCAAGCTTGCCGCGATCTCGCTGACACTTCTGTTCGCTCTAGGTGTCGTCTACGTCGCGTTGACGTTGTACACGACGAGGCGCCATTTCGAGGAGGTCCAACAAAAGCTGAATCAGGACCTCGCCGAGCACCTCGTTGCCGAGAAGATTCTCTTCGACGATGGCACCGTGAACGAAGCCGTGCTCGAGGACGTCTTTCACATGCTGATGGTGATCAACCCGAGCATCGAGCTGTACTTGCTCGACTCAGAGGGTGCGATCTTGGCGTTTTCAGCGCCGCCGGGAAGCGTGGTCCGAGAGCAAGTGTCGCTGGCGCCCGTCGAAAGTTTTTTGCGAGAACAAACCCTCCCGATTTTGGGGGACGACCCGCGTGACGCAACGCGTCAAAAGGTTTTCTCCGTTGCTCCGGTTGGGGACGGGGGCTTCATCTACATCATTCTTGCGAGCGAGGAGTACGACTCCGCCGCACAGCGAGTGCTCGGAAGCACCATTTTGCGACTCAGTACGGGCCTTGCCGCGTCTGCCTTTCTGTTCATCGTCGTCGTGGCGCTCGTTTCGTTCCGTCTGTTGACCCGGAGGCTCAACCGCCTCGCGCGTTCCATGGACCGGTTTCAGCGCGAAACCTCGGGCTCGGGCGCTTTGCCGGCTCCAGCTGCGACGCAAGGCGATGAGATCGATGTCCTGGCAGCATCGTTCGACAACATGGCCCGGGTCATTCGCCAACAGGTCGATAGGCTCGAGCGCACCGACGCGCTCCGGCGCGAGCTCGTCGCCAACGTCTCTCACGACCTTCGCACGCCGCTCGCTTCGCTCCACGGCTACCTCGAGACCCTGGGGCTCAAGAACGACGAGCTTTCCGACGCCGAACGCCGCGAGTACCTTTCGGTCGCGCTGAGGAACAGCGAGCAGCTGAGAAGTCTCGTGCGCGAGCTTTTCGAGCTTGCCAAACTCGACGCGAAGGAGATTCGGCCCGAGCTCGAAGCGTTTTCTCTCCCCGAGCTGGTTCAGGACGTCGTTCAGGAGTTCCAGCTGAGAGCTCAGGAGAAAGGTGTCACCCTCGGCGCCCATCTCAGCGAGCGCTTGCCTTTCGTCAAGGCCGATATCCGGCTCATCGAGCGCGTCCTCGAGAATCTCATCGAGAACGCGCTCCGCCACACCCCCGCGGGAGGCTCGGTCGAGATTGCTCTGCGTCAGGAGGAAGGCCGGGTCCGGGTCGAGATTCACGACAGCGGCGTGGGCATACCGGCCGAAGAGCTCCCTCACATTTTCGAGCGGTTCCATCGCGGGCCTGGCTCCGGTGCGGAGGAAGGCGCGGGAGGCGGTTTGGGGCTCGCCATCTCTCAGCGGATACTGGAGCTTCACCAGAGTATGATCGAAGCTACGAGCCAGCTGAATGAAGGGACGACGTTCACCTTTCGGCTCGCGGGCGCAAGTGGCGCTGTTTGAATCGGTTGCGCGGCATTACTGATTTGTAATGTAACGAAGTGGCGCTAACGGCAAATGTAGAGATAGAACATCACGGAGGTCTAAACAATGCACCGACGACACTTTTTGCGAATAGCAGGGCTTAGCCTGGTAACACCCGCGACGATTTGGGGGCGCGAGATGACGACATCCAACGACAAGATTGAAGCACTCAACAAATCGAAAGACGAATGGCGCGAGCTCCTCGACAAAGATCGCTATCGGATCCTGTTCGAAGACGGGACCGAGCGTGCGTTCACGAGCGAGCTCCTGGAAGAGAAGCGTCCCGGTACGTTCATCTGTGCGGCGTGCAATTTGCCACTGTTCGACGCATCGACGAAGTTCGAAAGCGGCACCGGCTGGCCGAGCTTCTATAAAGAGATCGAGGGCCACATGGGCACCAAGCGTGATTTCAAGATGATCGTCCCGCGCAAGGAGTACCACTGCATCCGTTGCGGCGGGCATCAGGGTCATGTCTTCAACGACGGACCCAAGCCCACCGGCCAGAGATGGTGCAACAACGGCTTGGCACTGCTGTTCGTGCCCGAGGGCGAACCACTGCCGGCGCTTCGGAGTTAAAGGAGACATCATGCATCTCACCACGGTGGCACTAGCGTTTCTCATTGCAGGGATGGCGCCCGCGGCCCAACAAGAGCCAGAGCTCGCGAAGGCGACTTTCGCCGGAGGCTGCTTCTGGTGCATGGAGCCTCCCTACGACGCACTCGATGGCGTGATCTCGACGACGTCCGGCTACATCGGAGGGCACGTCGATAACCCGAGCTATGAGATGGTCTCGTCTGGGGGTACCGGCCACACGGAGGCGATGCAAGTCGTCTACGACCCGGCTAAGGTCAGCTACCAGGAGCTGCTCGACGTTTTTTGGATCAACATCGATCCGACCGACGCGAAGGGTCAGTTCTGCGACCGTGGATCTCAGTATCGCTCGGGAATTTTTTACCACAACGAAGAGCAGCGTGAGCTTGCACAAGCTTCGAAGGAGTTGCTCGAAAGCTCGGCGAGACTACCCAAGGCGGTGGTGACCGAAGTCACCGAGGCGCCGACGTTCTACCCGGCGGAGGAGTACCATCAGGATTACTACCAGCGGCACTCGTTTCGCTACAAGCTCTACCGCCGTGGTTGTGGCCGTGACCGCGTTCTCGAGAAACTCTGGGGCGAGACAGACCATTGAGGCCACTAGCTCACTCGTAGTGCTTGAAACTTTCCCAGGCCTCTTCGAACTCTGAAGCCGACAGCTTGGATTGGCGGGCGACATAGATTGGCATGTTGTTCCGCCAATTCATGCAATAGTCGCACTCGTACAACGCGACTTCGCGCACGTCGCTGAACATCCTCTCGAGGTCGCTCCGGTCCGAGCCGATGAAGATCACGGGCCCCTCGGCGAGCCGGCCGGCAAGCTCTTTTCCCCACGAGTGGTAGGTGTTGTGCTCCGAGAGGACGGGAGGGAGTCCGAGCGGCTCACCCATCAGCTCGATGGCTCCCGCGTGCCCATAGCTGGGCGCCACGATGAGCGCTTGAGTTTGCTCCTCCGGTGTCAGATCCCGGTAGATTTCGGCGACTTGCGCGACGAGCTCTTCCCAGCCGAAGCGGTCGGCGAGCCACTGCGGCAGCTCGGCTCGTTTGCCCTCACCCCGCTCGATCTGAGTATCGACACCGACGAAGGCCGCATAGCGCGCGAGAGTCGCCGGTGGGAGCCAGGGCTGGAACAACGGCGCGAACGCCAGGCCCCCAGCGACGACGGCAACGACGAAAGCCCAACGAAGGGGGCTCGCGTAGCGTGCGAAAAAGCTCTCCCACCAGACGGCACCGGCTGCCAGCAGCACCGGATACAGGCTTGCGATGCGATCCGGCCGACTCGATTGGGAGACGACGAGGATCCCGAGAAGTATGATGTAGGTAAATCCGGCAACGCGATTACGCTCGTCGCGAGAGAACAAAAAGATGAGACCCGCCGACCAGACAGGAAACAACACCGGATTCATGAACAGGAACTGATTGAGGAGTACCTTGAGTGGAGGCGACGGGACGTTTTTTTGGAGCGTCGCGTTGCGGTAGAACTCGAGAGAGGGCCATCCCTGGTCGAGCTGCCACAACAGATTCGGCAGAAACAAAACGCAAGCGATCGCCCCGCCCAGGACGAGCCATCGGCTCAGCAATAATCGCCTGGCCGGCGATAAGGCCAGCCCGACCAACGAAGCGAAGCCCACGAGCACCATCGTGTGCTTGTTCAGCAGCCCGACTCCAGCGACAGCACCAAAGACGAGCCAGAGTCTCGGATCGTTTTTGCGAACCATGATGAGGAGAACTGTGAGGCTCACGGTCCAAAAAAGAGGCTCGAGACAATTCATGGAGAAGATGTCGAAGAAGATGAGACACACCGGCGCGAGCATCACCGACACTCCAGCTAAAGCCTGCGCCCAGCGGCCGCCTCCGAAAAACGCTGCGAGCCAACCGCTGAGATAAACCGTGACCGCACCGACGAGCGCGGGCACGAACCGAATGGATGCGATCGAATCGCCAAAAAGCGACATCTGGACACGGAGCAGAAACGGCGCGAGCGGAGGGTGGTCGACGTAGCCCCAATCGAGTCGCTGCGCGCACGCGATGTAGTAGAGCTCGTCGATGAAATACCCGTAGCCGCCGAGCACGTTAGGAATGACCTGAAAGGCGAGCGCGACGGCGGCCATCACCCAGAGCAGGCGTCGGTCGGGATTTGGAGCGTTGTCGTCGAGCACTATTGATGCCTACGGCGATCGCAGGATCCTTGTTCCCAGGGCCGGCGAAGTTCGAGGTAACATTCTTTTATGAGTCGACCCGAATCCAATGAATATGCCGAGTTTTACGCGGGTTACGTCAACAGCGTGCCCGACGGAGACATCCTAACGCTTCTGAGTACGGACTACGATCGGAGCGCCAGCTTGTTGCGCGGTCTCACTCGAGAGCAAGCGAGTCATCGCTATGAGCCCGGAAAGTGGAGCGTCAAAGAAGTGGTCGGGCACCTCATTGATGCCGAAAGGACATTCGGCTACAGAGCGCAATGTTTCGCCCGCAAGGACCCCGCGCACCTTCCTGGGTTTGACCAGACGGACTATGCGGTGAGCTCTAACGCTGATCGCCGTTCGATGGAAGATCTCGTCGATGAGCTAGGCGCCGTGCGGCGGTCGCATATTGCGCTGTTTCGAAGTCTCGACGACGATATGTGGTCTCATCGAGGTATCGCGAGCGATTGTGAATTCACCGTGCGCGCGCTCGCGCACATTATCGTCGGGCACGAGGTTCATCACCGGACGGTGATTGAGAAGCGCTACCTCAACGCGACTTGAGTTGCTGGAAGCGCGTCCAGTCGTTGCTCACGAGAGGGTCGCTCAGCTCGAAGTTGTAGCTTCGCCCCTTGGTGGTTTCGATGCGTAGTCGACGGCTATCTTTTCTTTCGGTCTCCGCGACGTCTCCGAAGCTCCAGAACCATTCATGCTTGTCCGAGCGATAGCCGTAGCCGAGTGACGTCAAGCTCAGGACTCCGTCGCAGCCTCCGAGTGCGTGATCGTGTCGTGAGTTGAAGGCGAGGGGAAGCGTCTTCTCCCAAAAGCGATTCGCTAGATCGTCCTGGAGCTGCTCAGCGCCCGGGAACGTTGCGTCCAACGATTTCAACTCATCGAGCTTGGCTTGCGAGGCCTCGAGCTCGCCGCGATTGAGCGCGGCGCGCGCGTCCACATACAACTGGTTCGGCGTGGGGCCCGTCGGCCGCGGCGGTTCCGGTTTGGGTTCTGGTTCGGGCGGGGTCGGAGTCGGAGTCGGCGGAGGTTGCACCGGAGGTGACGCCTCGACCGGTGGTGCGGGATCGGCAGCTACGGCAGCGTCCGGGCTCGTGGTTTCTTCATCGCCTGAGGTGAGCATCACCACGAGCACGACGATGATGGCCATGACCATCGCTCCTCCGATCACCGCCATCACCGAGGGTCGAGACCGCGAGGGCCTTGCAGCTGAGTTTTGCATCCGAGGTGGCTGGGCCGCCGGAGGCCGAGCCGACGTCGGAGCAGGAACCTCGGCCGCGGTTGACGGATCATAGATGGGCGGTACTGCATCAGCGGCGATCGGCACTGTAGCGTCAGCAGGATGAGGCGGCGGCGTTGGCGCTGGCACCCCGACGGGGGGTTCCGGCAGGATGAGCTCGGCATCGGCGAGTGTCGCTTCCAGGAGCGGTTCTTCCGGTGGAGCCGGAGTCGGTTGCGGGGCCGCGGGAGCTGACGGCGCGGGTTTGGGTCGAGCACTCCCGCTTCGCTTCGACTCGAGCGTGTCGAACAACTGCTCCATCTCGCTGGGAACGGTCGGCATGATCGGAGCAACTGGAGGTGTCTGCTCGGGAGGCGGGGTGACAGTCTCTTGATCCCGAGGCGCTGGTACCGAGGGAGCGACAGGAGCGGGAGCTGAGGCGACGGAAAGGGGGGGCGCGGGAGTCGGCGGCGGGGTCGCCGCCGCGGTCGCTTCTACCACGGGTACTGACTCTTGCACTGGTCCGGGCGCCGTCGTGTTGTTCACGATCTCGAGGAGTCCTACGGCGACGAGTGCGTTCAGCGCGTTGAACACGGACAGATCCCCCGAGGGGAGAGGAAGCTCCTCTGCTGTAAACTGCTCGCGGTCGCGAGCGAATGTCAGGATCGCGTCCTCTGTCAGTGACAGCTTCATTTCTAACCGCGGCAGCACCGACGTCTGGGTGCAGCCGAAAATGGTGTCGCGTCCGCCGACGAGTTGCTCCAGGATCTCGAGCTCGTCGATGCGCCGGATGCCGTCGAGAATCAGAGTCGACGGAGATCCCTCGAACGCCACCGACTCGGCGATGTTGGGTCCGCCGTCTTCGAATTCGAACTCGCCCGAAGTCCAGGTGAAAAGCGAGTAAGCCAACAGCTCGGCCTGTTCACGCGACTGAAGCTCGTGATCTCCGGAATCGGCGAAGATCGCGACGCCTTGTTTGAAGTGGATCCGCCTGCGGATACCCTGACGAGAAACGTGCAAAATCCCGTTTCGGCGCTCCGCGTACAAGTGGCGCACCACTTCGGCAAGGCTAGATTGACGCAAATCTCCGCGCACGTTGGGTCCTGGCTGAGATGTTTGTTGGATCTCATCATTATTAACGCGCGTTTGGGCGCCGTTGTCAACGCCCTTGCCAAAGAACTCGTCCGTGGTGGAAGCGCCTCCTCGTGTAGGGCTTACCCCTCGACGCCGTCTAGCACCCGATGGGTCCACCCTCTTTAAACGACTGTCTAGCCACGAGATGGCCCGCCCGCGCTTGGATCGAGATCCGGCATGTGGATTGCAAAACAGACATCACCCTCCACTCTGGGTGTTTTGTTGTATTCGATGAATCAAATAGACAAAAGCGCGTTGTGGATCGCTGCGATCGTTCTGGGCGCAGTGGTGGGATCGCCGATTCTCGCCCAGGCACAGATGTGCATGGTCACGACGCCCATTGGACCGGGCGAAGACCTCGGGACTAGCGTCGCCATGCAGCCGGACGGCAGGATCGTTCTCGCCGGCTACGCCTCGAATGGCGCGAACGATGATGTGGCGCTCGTCCGCTACAACCAGAACTTCACGTTGGACACCTCGTTCGGTGCGGGGGGGATCGTCACCACTCCGATCGGTGCCGCCCAGGATCGCGGCGAGGCCATGGTCATCCAGCCCGACGGCAAAATTGTCGTCGCAGGACACAAAAACAGTGGCGCGGGGAACAATGACTTCGCCGTCGTCCGCTACAACGCCGATGGCGGTCTCGACACCAGCTTCAACCCGGGAGGCGTCTTCGGAGGCCCGCCGAATCTTGCTGGGATGGTCGTCACTGCGATTAGCGGCAGCGACGACGAAATTGAAGCGGTTGCGCTCCAAACAGACGGTAAGATCGTTGTCGCTGGTTTCCGCACGACGCCTGGCCTCGACTACGTCGTCGCCCGCTACAACACCGACGGCAGTCTCGACACCGCTGGCTTCAACGCGCCGATTGGCTTTCTTGTTTCCACCAACGGCGCCGCGAACGACGTGGCCAGAGCCATGGGGATCCAAAGTGACGGCAAGATCGTCGTCGGCGGTTGGGTGCGTGTCGCCACCGACGACTTCAGCCTGGTGCGGCTGAACACCGACGGGACCCAAGACCTCGTTTTTGGCAACATCACCATCGACTTTCCTTCGAATGGTCGGGACCGGGGCAATACCCTCGTCATTCAGCCCGACGACAAGATCGTGCTTGCGGGTGAGGTTCGAAACGGCTTCGATGACTTCGGTGCCGCGCGACGCAACGCTGATGGAACTGCCGACCTAGGCTTCGGCACCGGCAGCCTCGTCACCACGAGCTTCACCGGCAACCACGATGCTGCGTACGGCATGGTCCTGCAAAGCGACCTCAAGCTCGTCCTCGGCGGTTGGGCGAATTGGACCGGAGCGGGCTCGATCGTCGACTTCGCGCTGCTGCGCTACAACGCGAACGGAACCCCGGACAACTCGTTCGACGTCGACTCGAAAGTCACGACCGATGTCGCGGGGGACAACGATTGGATCGACTCTCTCTGGTTTCAGCCGGACGGGAAGATCCTAGCTGGCGGCTACAGCGATACCGGCCCCGATAATGACTTCGCCCTCGTCCGCTACAACACCGACGGCAGCGTCGACACTTCGTGCGTTTCGACGCAGTTCCGATCCATCGGCACTGCCGCGGCGCGCACGTCGCCCGGAGACGGCACTGTCACTGCGACCAAAGGCTCGAAAGTCGTCACCGGCGCTGGAAGCCAGTGGAGAACCTGGAGCCGTGGACGCGGAGATGCCATCACCATCGCTGGCGTGGACTATACCGTCGCCAACGTTGTGTCCGAGACGGAGCTTCGTCTCACCACCGGCTACGCCGGCGCCACCGGTGGTGGCTTGAGCTATACCATCGACCGTCAGTTCGACACGCTCACCGATTGGGAGGACTGCATTGATGGCCCTGCGGGCACGCCGTGCACGTACTTCCCCGTTTCGAGCAACAACCTCGTCGTTGACAACCGGAACGAGATCGGCATCGCCTATCGCGACTCGACATTTACCGACAGTCTCGTCTTGAACGGTGCCGTCACGGACCCGACCCATTCAATAACTCTCACCGCCGATGCTGGAAACCGCCACGCCGGAGTCCCCGGGACCGGCGTCGTTTTGGACCCGGCCTCGACGGCCGTCGGTGCGCACGGGATCATGATCCAAGTTCCACATACGCGCGTCGAATGGCTCGAGATCACAGGGTGGGGAAGTGGCGCCAGCGTGGAGGGTGTGCGCATCGACACGGACAATGCGATTCTGGACCACCTGCTCATCCACGGTGGCCCGCAGACGACAGATGTCGCAAGCGACGGGATCTACGTTCCACCGAACGGTAATTACTCCGGCACGATCCGAAATACGATCATCTACAACATCCCGCGCGCAGGCATTCTCCTGGACAACGCGCTCAACACCTTCACACTCGATTTCGACGTCGAGAACGTGACCGTCTACAACTGCGGCATCGCCGGAGCTGATCCTCTACGCGGCGGTATCACCGCGCGGGAGGAGCCTGGAACGACGACGATCGTCGACGCGACGAACGTCCTGTCCGTCGGCAACACCAACAACGATTTCACCGTCGGTGGAGCCGGCTCGCCGTCGTGGGGCGTCTCGGACTTCAACATCTCTACTGATGCGTCCGCGCCTCCGAGTGCGAGCCGATGGACGGGCGTCGCGGCCAGCGGAGAGTTCGTGAGCATCACCGCAGGCTCCGAAGATCTTCACCTCAAAGCTGGCGCTGTCGCTTTCGACCAAGGCTTGGATCTCTCACCCGCTTTCACCACCGACATCGATCGCGAATCGAGACCCCAGGGAGCGCAGTGGGATATCGGTGCCGACGAGTTGGTTTCGGGGCTGGCGTGCGCATCCGCTACCGCGCCCTGGTTCGACACCGGCTGGCAGTATCGCAAAGCTATCTCCATCAATTCGACCATGGTCGCTGCGCCCCTCACCGACTACCCTGCCCTCGTCCGACGGGCGACGGATACCGAGCTCGCCGCCTACGCGCAAAACAGCGGCGACGATCTGCTTTTCACTGCGGGTGACGGCGTGACGCAGCTCAGTCATGAGATCGAGAGATTCAACGGCGGCAGCGGTGAGCTGGTCGCTTGGGTCAAGGTGCCGTACGTTTCTTCGGGAGCGGATACCGTGATCTACATTTATTACGGAAACGGCGGCGCCGCCAATCAGGAAGACGCGACCAATGTGTGGAATACCAACTTTCGGGCTGTTTGGCATCTCTCGGAAGACCCGTCTGTGTCCCAATTGGCCGACAGCACCGCCGGCGCGAACCACGGAACGGCGTTCGGCGGAATGACCGGCGCCAATCAGGTCCCGGGCCAAATTGCAGGCTCGCTGGACTTCGACGGTATCGACGATCTCGTCCATGCGGGTGTCGGGTTGGATAACCTCGGGCCGATGACAGCCTCGGCGTGGGTGCGACCGGACGTGGTCTCGGGCACCGCGGGCAAGGTAGTGGCGAAATACGACTCTTCCTCTCCCCCTGGCCGATGGTACTTGGAGCTCGACGACAGCGCCCCCGAGGACAACGCTTGGGAGTTCGCGAAAGGTTACGTGACCGCCGATCTGCAGCGGGCCTCCTCGAACGCTACGGCCACGTTCAACCAATGGCAGTACGTAGCGATCACGTGGGACGGATCGGCGAGCGGCGGCAACGTCCATCTCTACAAGAATGGCTCGGAGCTCGGGTACCAGGTGACTAACAACGGGGTCGGCGCCAAGGAACCCGACACGGGGTCTCCATTGCTGATCGGTAACCGGAGCGACACCGCCCAGGGGTTCGACGGGCTCATCGACGAAGTACGCATCTCGGATCTCGAGCGACCTCAGGAATGGTTGGAGGCGGAGTTCAGGAATCAAGACGACCCGTTCAACTTCTGTCAGTTCTGCGCGCAGACGACCGAAGTGAAACTCGTGTCCTTCGAGGCCGTGGGAGGCGACGGCGCGGTCGAGCTTCGGTGGACGACGGCCTCGGAGCTCAACAATCTCGGATTCCACGTTTATCGTGCCTCGAGCGCAGCCGGAAGCTATACGCGCATCACCGAGCGGTTGATCCACGGGCTCGGATCGTCTCCCGCGGGCGCGGAGTACACCTATCGCGACACCGACGTCGCGAACGGCACGACCTATTTCTATCAGCTCGAAGACGTCGAGACGTCCGGAAGGACGGAGCGTCACGGTCCCGTATCCGCGACACCGCAAGTTGGACTGATCGACGACGGTGAGTCCACATCGCGTGAGGCCCACGACACAGCGGCACGACTCATCTACGGCAATCCCGATGACAGCGTGTTCAACGTCGAGCTCCGAAAAAACGGAGCCGTGTTGACGCTCGACACGCGCGGGTTCCACGCTGTGCAGCAAGAGGACGGGACCGTGCGTCTCGAGGTTCCCGGATTCCAAGAATTGGTGGGGGCCGCCCTTCCGGTAAAGCGCGCGTGGGTCGAAGCTCTCGCCGGCCGCAACGTCGAGATCGTGTCGGTTCGCGCGCGAGGCGTGGAGCGATTCAGTGGGCTTCGCCCGAGCGGCGTTCTCGTGCCCCAGATCGAAGCCTCTTCGAACGGGACCGTGCGAGCATCCGTGGCGCGGCGCGGTCGTCGTCTCGCTCGCCGCGAGGGAGCCAAGCTGATCGATGTCGCCTATCAAGGCGAAACGAAAAAGGCGCTCTTCGAGCTATCGCCATTCACGTCGGACGGAGATGGGCTCGTTTTCGCGCGGCGCCTAGAAGTCCACGTCGTCTTCCGCGGACGGGAAGCCTCTCAGCGGCGTTCTCGCGTGGGCCCGGGTCGAGCCGCCGCGCGCCTCGCGGTTGTCGAGCGGGGCCTCTATTCGGTACCGCTTCAAGATCTCGTCGGCCGGCGTCGCGCTCGGCGTGCGAGCATGTTGCGAGTGAGCCGCCAGGGTGAGGACGTCGCTCACCATCTCGAAAACGGGGTGTTGTACTTCTGGAGCGAAGGAGCCGCCGCGAATCCCTACGGCGCCGAGGCGATTTACGAGCTCGAGCTGGGCGTGACAGGGAAACCTATGATGGTGGACGCCCCGTCCGCGAACGATGAGTTCTATTGGCACTCGGTTGAACGTGAGGAGAATCGCTACTACCAGGCTGGACTCGTGGACTCACCGGACCCGTGGTTGTGGGAGGCTCTGTTCGCACCCGATCGCAAAGCATTCTCGTTCGAAGTGAACGCGCTTGCCGGCGTCGGCGACACGGCGACACTCGAGTTGTGGCTCCAAGGCACGAGCGACTTCGCCGGGGTCGACGACCATCATGTGCGCGTTTACGTGAATGGCACTTTGCTTACCGAGAGTTACTGGGACGGTAAAAACGCTCGCCGCGTCGAGACCGGGATCGGAGCCGGGGTTCTCGTCGAAGGCGAGAATGTTCTCGAGCTCGAGAGTGTCGGCGACACCGGCGCTGCGTATTCGATGATCATGCTCGACCGCTTCCGCGTGGTCTACCCGCGTCAGGTTTCTGTTTTGGAGAGCTCTCGCTTCGTTGTCGACATCACCGACACACCGCGCTGGGTCTCTTCGAGAACCGGCTTCGCCGCCGAGCGACACTACGTCGCCATCGACGATGCACGAGTACCCGAGACGCGTCGGACGTCGTCCACGAAACTGAGAAAGTCGCGACGAGCGGACTATCTCGTCATCGGCCCCAAGGATCTGCTCGACGCGGCCAAGCCCTTGCTCCGACACCGAAAACGGCAGGGCCTGCGCGTCGCCACCGCGTCCACCGAAGACGTCGCTTCCGAGTTCGGCCACGGCGAGCTGACGCCCGAGTCCATCCGCGAGCTCATCGCCCACGCCTACCACGAGTGGCGGGGACCGAAGATCCGCTACGTTCTCCTGCTTGGAGACGCGACCTACGACTTCAAAGACTACATGGGAACCGGGGTCGTCAATCAGCTCCCGCCCTACATCGTCAAGACGAGCTATCTGTTGACCGCGTCCGATCCCGCTTACGCTGCCGTCAACGGAGACGACTTGCTCCCCGACGTCGCCATCGGACGACTTCCCGCCAAATCGACCGAGGAGCTCACCGCCATGGTGGAGAAGATCCTCGCCTACGAACGTGGCGAGCTGACTCTCGACGCGCCGTTCGTGCTCGTTGCCGACGATGCCGACCGTGCGGGAGATTTCGAAAGTGATGCTGAAGAGATCGCCTCTACCCTGTTCGCCGGCCACGACACCCAGCGCATCTATCTGAGCGAGCTCGGAGCGTCCGCGGCACGAGACGCCATCATCGACAGCTTCGACGCCGGTGCTTCGACGGTGAGCTATCTCGGCCACGGAGGCATCCACTTGTGGGCCGACGAGAACGTCTTCAACGCGTCCCGAGTTGAGCTTTTGACGCCCCAAGCGCAGCAACCTCTGTTGTTGACGATGAACTGCCTGAACGGATACTTTCACTTCCCGTTCTTTGATTCGCTCGCCGAAGCGCTGCTGAAACAACGCGACAAAGGAGTCGTAGCCGCGTTCTCACCGAGCGGTCTCAGCCTGAACACGCCGGCCCATCGCTACCACAAGGCACTTCTACGAGCGCTGCTCGAAGGTGGACACGAGCGCCTCGGTGACGCCGTCCTAGCGGCCCAGCAGGAATACGCCGAAACCGGGGCCTTTCCAGAGCTCCTCAGCATCTATCACCTGTTCGGCGACCCCGCCTTCAAGCTCCGCCAACCATCGATCCGCTGAAATTTCCTCGAAACCGAGGGAGGTTCCGTGTGCATTTTCCCGTCTCTATTAGTAGATGCCGAGAACGAAGCTCACGGCACAAACTGCAAAAACGCTTCGGCCGGTCGGCGGCCAGCGAACGGAGTACTTTGACGACCTCCTCCTAGGTTCTCCGTTCGTGTGACGCCGACCGGCCGGAAAACCTTTTGTGAGCTGTACCGGCGCGGTCGAGCCGGCACTCCTATGACCGAGAAAAGCGCGAAGCCCTGGACCCCTGGGTGACACGACGCGGCGAGATCTTGGAAGGCGCGAGTCTGCAAGCCTCCCCAACGCTATTCTCACCGAATGTGCGGCGGCCTGATGCGGCCCATTCGTGCAACGAGTCTCTTTGGACGAATTGATTCGAAATGAGAGGAGTAGTATAATATGTCCTACCAAAGAGAGCATACGTGGCTAAGGCTAAAGTGTCCGTCACCATCGAGGAATCGGTACTAGATCGCGTGGATCAGGCGGCGGACGGGATGTCTCGCAGCGAGATTGTCGAGCGCGCGTTGAAACGATGGCTTTCGGACCGGCGGCAACGTCAACTCGACGAAGAGATCAAGGCGTACTACACGCAGCAGTCGGAAGAGCAACGGTCGGAGGACCAGGAGTGGGCTGAGCTGAGTGCGCGTCAGCTCGGGAAAACCTCGAAGTGAACCCCTTCCCGCGCCGAGGCTGCCTGTATCGGGTCGTGTTTCCGGGAGAGCCGACCCGCAAGAGCCACCCGACACTAGTGGTTTCCCCGAACGCTCGCAACGAATTCGCCAGTGACGTTTTAGTCGTTCCTGCGACCACGATCGTTCGTCCGGCGCCCACCCACGTGCGACTCAAACGTGGCGAGGGAGGCGTCCCTCGAGCGTCCATGCTGAAGTGCGAGCAGATCACGACGCTCCCCAAACAGCTCCTAAGCGGCACCGCACTCGGAGGAGAGCTATCGGCACGCCGACTCGAAGAGGTCGAACGCGGAGTCCTGAGATCGATCGGCATCCCCGTAGACGCTAGTCCGCGGTAGCGGCGATTTGATCTACTACCTGTTCAGTGAGCCCGCCTTCGAGCTCGACGGGCAAACGACCCGCTGAAACTTTCTCCGAGCCGAGGGAGGTTCCGTGTTCGTTTTCTCGTCTCTATTAGGAGATGCCGAGAACGAAGCTCACGGCACATGCTGTAAAAACGCTTCGGCCGGTCGGCGGCCAGCGAACGGAGTACTTTGATACCTTCCTTACTGGGTTCTCCGTTCGCGTGGCGCCGACCGGCCGGAAAACTTTCTGTGTACTGTACCGGCGCGGTCGACGTCTGCGCCGCTACACACTTGGAAGACACCCGCCGCTCAGTTTGAGCCAGGCCCGCGCTATGGCAAAGGCCGCGTTGGCCGAAGCCGCGATGGGCGGTGACCCGGCTGCCCGCAAGACCGAAGAGCGGCAGGCGGGTACGTTCGCCGAGTTGGCCGCCGAATACATCGAGCGCCACGCCAAACGCAACAAGCGAAGCTGGAAAGAGGACGAGCGGCGGATTCGAAAGAATCTCCTCCCGCTATTTGGACCCAGGCCGGCGAAAAAGGTTAGCCGCGCCGACTTGCGTCGACTCCTCGAGGACATCATCCGCCGCCCCGCACCGATGGAGGCGAACCAAACCCACGCGCTGGTCCGCAAGATATACAACTGGGCGATCGCGCAGGATCTCGTCGAGAGGAGTCCTTGTCGCGGTCTTCCACGCCCATCGAAGACGCGCCAGCGCCATCACGTGTTGACCGAGGATGACATCCGCAAGTTCTGGGACGCTCTAGTGTATGAAAGTGCCGTCGTGGCCGGGGCGCTGAAGCTTCGACTCCTGACCGCCCAACGAGGCGGCGAAACGATGACCATGCGCTGGATCGATGTCGACCTCCGCGCCGGCTGGTGGACCATTCCGGGCGAGCGCACCAAGAACGGGCTTCCGCACCGAGTGCCCCTCACGGATCTCATGATCGAGATCCTCCGTCGTTTGGAGAGCTCCGACTCGATTTGGGTATTCCCGAGCCCCACCTGCGCAGGCCATCTTCGAACCACCCAAAAGGCCATCGAGCGAATCCGACGCCGAGCCGGCATCGAGCTGCGTGGCCACGACCTCCGCCGAACCGCCGCGTCGTTCATGACCTCGATGGGAACCCCGAGACTGGTTGTCGCCAAGATCCTCAACCACGTCGAGACCGGCGTGACCGCCGTCTATGACCGTCACTCGTATGACCGAGAGAAGCGAGACGCACTCGACGCGTGGTCGATTCGACTAGGAAAGATACTAGGCGCCTCGCGCTTGCTCTAGGTGGGCAACATGATCGACGTTTCGCTCACCCGTTCTCTTTCACGACCAGTCGTCGTCGTCGAGTAGGAAGCGCCGGTCGCTCGACTGAGACTTCGGAGGATGGAATCCGATCGGCTTTTTCGTTGCATCCGAGCGCAATACCCATGCGATCTGTTCCATTTGGAAAACGGTAGGCTGCCGCCGATCAGAATAGCCGCTACAAAACGTCACGGGAAAGGTGATGCGGCTGTCGTCTTGGGAAAGTCGACCGCAATCGACAATCTCGTGCAAATTCCTGCCGCGAATGATGGTGGCATGACGACATGAGAGGCAAAGAGAGGGCTCGTCATCGCGAGCCGTGCCTCCGTAAATCTTGAAACGCATAAAGCTCCTCACGGTACTAGGCGATGCAATGCATGAGCACCTCCTTCCGAATGTTTGCTGTTCATCCGAACGAGTGTAGCAACAGCGATCTGGTCTGCGTCGCAAAAAGACACGAAATTTCCCGTTTCTCGGAGAAGATCGTGCTACCCCCCTGTTACCCGAAACGCGTTTTTCGTTCCGGACGGCGGCAGCGCTTAGCGCCGCACCTCGTGTCTCACTAACTAACCATAAGTGAGAGGATCCCCACTCTCCCTTCCCCCCGACGCCAGACGTAGGGAGCCGACGAACTACGCTACAATCCGAACATGAGCTCTCTTTGGGCGGACACGGATCCCGAGACCGAGGCGGAAATGCTGCGACTTCTGCGAAGCGCTTCCGTCGCCCGCCGCTTCGCGCTTGCCGACGCCCTCACGAATTCGGTCGTGACTTTGTCCAGGCGCGCGCTCGCCGAGTGCCGACCCGGGCAGAGCGAACGAGAGATTCAGCTCGAATGGGTCGGTCTTCACTACGGCCGTGAGCTAGAGCAAGAGCTCCGAGATTTCCTCTCGAGATCTAACGCGGGCTGATGGACCCACGACTTGTCAATGCGTTGACCCCCGTCGCGAGCTCCATCCATGGCGTCGCTCGATCGAGCCTCGATATCGATATCCTGGCAGCGTTGGAGCCTAGCCAAGTCGCGGATCTCGTCCGGCGACTGGAGCGTGAGTACTATGTTTCGGCCAACCGCGTAGCCGATGCAATCGAGCATGAAACCTCGTTCAACGCCATCCATCTTGAAACGATGTTCAAAGTGGACGTCTTCATCGCACGGTTGAATGAATTCCGTCGTTCCTCGATTCAGAGACGAAAACTTCTCAGCGTCACCGATGAGCGAGAGTTCTTCGTGACGAGCCCCGAAGACATCGTGCTGCACAAGCTTCACCCGTATCGCAAAGCCGGGGAAGTGTCCGACCGGCAGCGGCAAGATGTTGTTGGGGTCATCAAAGTGCAAGCTTCGAGCTTGGACCGAAGCTACCTCTTGGAGTGGGCTGCCAAGCTCGGCGTGGCCGACCTGCTCGAGCAGGCCTTATCGGACGCGCAATAGGACTAGCATGGAGGCGTGCAGCACGAACAAGGTTCTAGATTAGTGACCTTGGAGTCCCTCCTGGAATTGTTCGAGGAACTTCTCAACCACGGAAGTAACATCCTCAAGGTTGCTCCAGACGGTCGTCATGTCCGTGGCAAGACGCGTCCGTCGTATCGAATCTCTGAGCAAATCCAACACTTGGGCACGGACGTCTTCCGACGCGACGAGCCGGGCGTCCCGACCGAGCAGACGTGCACCAGCCAACTCCAGGTTGAAGTCGACCGCTTCCATCGCATCAAACTCAGCCTCATATAGGCGGTCGTTATTGCCTGCGTCGACGTAGCTACGAAGAAGGGTTGCCAGGTCCCGGGCGTCCCTGGAATCGACTGTTCCGCGGTCCGACCACGCGAGGAACTTGAGGACGGCAAGCCCCGGAAGCGAGACCACGCGAATGTCGAGACCCGCCTCGACCTGTACTACTACGGCGGCCTCGAACGCGTCCTGAAAGCCGGCGACGTTCATGACGACTTCGCGATCCGGAGGCCACGCGATGGTGTGCTCAGGAGTCTCCACACCGTCATACGGGATGATGTCGAGCGGGTAGTTGTCTTTACGTAGGCGGTGCACCATCTTTGGATCTTGGACAAAGTTCGCGTCTTCGCTGAGCTTGGCGGCAACGAGTTCAAACTCGCTCCAGTCCCGGACCGCCACTCCGATATCTAGATCCCGCGTGGCAAGTCGTGTGTCGAGACCGAAGACATGTGTGAGCAAGATGTCTCTCGCCATCGCTCCTACGATGAAATAGAGCAGCTCGAGAGTCTTCAAGACGTGATCCACAGCCTGTAGCAGCGCGAGCGCATCAGCGCCGAGCGGTCGGTCAGAACGTATGGAGTACATGGTCGATGTACTTTTCCCTGACCAGTTTTGCCACCTCTAAGTTCCGAGGATCCAGAGTTGCTACCAGGTCGGCATAGATGAGGATCGGCGGCACCAAGTCGGGTGGCGCGGTATCGACGGCAAAAGTCCAGAACTTATCCAATACCTCGACGTCACCCTCTGGGTCAGCACGTAGTCGGTGAAGTTGGACCAGCCTCGTGACCGCCTTAGGATCCCTTTCGGCTGGCATGTAGAGAGTGAACGTCGTCGGTTTCAGATAATGCGTGAGCCGATCGGCTGCCACCTCCCCGCCCCAACCGGCCTCGAGCTGGTTCACTCGTGCCGTCTTCCACCAATTCGGATCTGGAGTGCGAAAACGATTCGCGTGGAGCTTTGGACGGAGCTTCGTCGGGTAGTTGGTCACCCATTCTTCGAACAGACGAACGGGCTCGACAAGTCGCCGATTGTGCCCGCGCCCTCCGCCGGCCAGAAAACCGCGCCTTCGCAGATCGAGGAAGACCCGGCCGACGGCGCCGAGTGCGATGCCGGTCGCATCGGTGATGTCGCGGTAGCGGGCGTTTAGAAATTCGGGCCGGCACAAAATACCAAAGACCATTCGAAGGGCGGTTGCCGTGTCCAGACCTCGCGGCGGTTTCTCTCGGGCTGTGCCGCCTCGGGGCTTCTGACCAGTCACGAACAAATACAGCCCGGGCCGCTCGAGATAGGCGTTCCCAACCCCGTCGATGAACGGCATACCGAGTTCTCTGCACTTTCTCGCGATGGTGTCCGTGACATATGGGGCAAAGAGAAGGCAGGGAGGATCGTGTCGATCGAGCCGTTCCTTGAGTGGTCCCAGGGCTTCGGCCCGATCGAGGTTGCCTTGGGTCTGAACCCTGAATCGATATTTGCGGCCGCCCGCACGAAACTCCACCAACGCATCGGCACACCCGCGGCCAGGCTTGGGAGCAATCGGAAGGACCCGCCCGTCCAGGCCCGCCGTTTGGCGGAGCGCCGCCAGTGCTCTGTCTAGGCCCTTCGCAGGCCGTTTGCGTTTCTCGTGCATCGGACAATCATCGTTTCCTTGTTCATTATATCAGATCGTTCACGATACATGAACAGTATGTATTCGTGAACAGAGGAAACATGCGATCGGGAGTTCCTGTTAGAGCCGTCATCCCCTGTGTGGCTAAGAAAGGTATCTCTACTTTGAGAAATCCTTGGTAAGAGATTCCTTAGAATAGTAGAACGCGCGGCCTGTCCTCGATACTCAGGCACTCACTCAGAAGCGCCAATCCCCAACGATTCTCACCACTAGACGTTTTCAGCAATCGCTGAAAATACCGGATTGGGTGAAAATAGGTTTATTCGCCTCTCAGCGACCCAACTTCTTCCCATTTCCGCTCTCAAGCCGTCTCGTTAGTAAAGGATCGTTTACCAGCGATGGACAAAGTAAAGATACGCATCGCGCTAGGGCTGTCCACGGTGCATCTTCGCATGCTCTCGCGCGTTGTTGGCCTTCCAACGAAGCGCTGGGTGATCTCGTAACCGCTCGACCATCGCGGGGGCGTCCGGGAATAAAAGCTCGGGTGCGATCTCGCCCCGCTGCATCATGTCGACAAATTCACGCTCCGGCTCTGTCAGTGTCAAGAGTGGAGCTACGACGCGCCACGCGCCTTCTTTCAGCGCATCGACGTCAGGGCGCTCGTCGCGGCTCAACATCGGATGAAGCTGGGTACGCACGTCTTCAGCACTGACGCGCTCCAGGCGATCACGGCCGTATGCGTATACGGGGTGATTCAGCACGGCCGTCATCGCGACAAAAACGGCGCGGAAAGAGGCGGATTTAAAGACGTCATCCGCAAGTGATGGAAGGCGCGCCGCATCGTAGAGGTCTCGGGGCATGGAACGGTCGAGAAGCGCACACAACTTGCCTGCGCAGATCTCCTCCAGGCTCAAGGTGGCCGCGACGGGCTGGTCCCCGCCACCGGGCTGCCAAAGTGTTCGCTTGGACACGGCTTGAAGTGGAACTCGCTGAAGAAAGTTCAAATCCACCTCAACGCGATCGCGCGTTCCTCGCGCGGAAACGTATGTCAAAAAATACTTGCGTCCGGCGTGCTCGTCTCGTGACACCTGGACTTGGTAGCCACGTCCTCTTGCGATTTGGTGGATGGCGCGTTCCACTAAAGGGCGATCCTCTAGCATGCGACCTCGCTCCGAGGCACCAACGTAGTTGAAGTCCAAGTCCACTGAAAGCCGTGACGGCGGGCCGAAGCAGAGATTCAAGGCTGTCCCACCCTTGAGCACGAGCGCGGTCGACAGCATAGGATGTGCGGAGACATCCGTGAGAATCTCGCCGAGTCGCAAGACCTTCTCGAGTGTCTCGGCGCGAAAGCCGGTGTCAGCCGCGAGCCCGTCGAGGTAGCTTTCACTCCAGCTCATTGGGCTCACGCTCGCCAACGACATTTGTGGGCAGCAGCAAATTCCACCTGGACACGTACGATCCCGAGTCCAACCCGCGAGGAAGATATTGTGGCGAGCGGGGCTTGCGTTCTTCGAGCCGAGTTAAGTAACGGTCAGGAACAAAAAAGGTTTCGCGAAACCGTTCCAGAAACCAACCCACGGACGCCCAAAGCGACCGCTGAGCGTAGGCCAAAAGGACTTGATCGAGAAGCTCCAAGTCGAGCACACCAAAACCCGCCGCAGAGTCGACGAGCTCGGACAATCCCCCGACTAAGGATGGCTGACGAAAACCCTCAACGAGAGTGCGTTCAGGGCTAGTCACGTTTAGCAGGCTCCCCTGCCGTTCGACACGCCTTGTCGCGAGGTTCTCGAGACGCTTTCTGACGAGCGCCGTCGGGTGGGATAGAAACCGAATCTCCACTCTACCCAGAGCCAGCTTGCGACGTCGTCGCGCCG
>CAMYKY010000036.1 GCA_947259165.1 uncultured Acidobacteriota bacterium
AGACGAATTACGGGTCGGATGTCTTCGTCACCAGCCTGCGTGGCGACAACGTACGGATCTATCCCATGGAGGTCTGGACTGAGTTCGAACGGAAACTGACCGCGATTCCGGATTTCCATCCGACCAAGCAGAAGCTTTTGAAGCGCGTCCATTTCTTTGGTCAAGCTAACACACTGGACAAACAAGGCCGACTCTTGATTCCGGTTCAACTTCGGGACTCGGCACAGATGAAGGGAAGCGTGGACGTGCTCGGGATGCAGGATCGTTTGGACGTATGGAACCACAACGTTTTGAAGGACCAGCTCGACGAGCAGCCGTTCGGCGAGGACGACGAGCGCGCCATGGCCGAGTTCGATATCTGAGTCCCGGCGACGAGCGAGCATGCCCGTGGGTAGATTAGCGATCGGCGATTGGTTCGTGCCAGAAGGCGGATTCGACGTGGACCGAGACGTATCGAGACACAAGCCGGTGCTCCTTGGAGAAGTCGTGCGTTTTCTGAACCCGCGTTCGGAAGGAGTCTACGTCGACGCGACGCTGGGTGGCGGTGGCCATACCGAAGCGATCCTTCGTGCGAGTGCGCCGAACGGACGCGTGCTGGCTTTCGACCGCGACCCCGACGCGATCCGACGCACCGGCAAGCGACTGGCTTCCTATGGCGACCGACTGCGGACGATTATCGGATCGTTCGCGGATTTGCGCGCGCACCTCGAGGAAGACGCCCGTGATGCTCGCGACGGCGTCGACGGCATCGTGGCGGATCTGGGGCTTTCGAGCGACCAGCTCGGTAACCCAGAGCGCGGCTTTGCGTTCTCGCTCGACGGCCCACTCGACATGCGCTTTGACCCGACGCAGGGCCCGTCGGCCGCCGATCTCGTCAACGAGCTCGCGGAAGATCAGCTCGCAGATCTCATTTACGAATACGGGGATGAGCGCCGCTCGCGCGCGATTGCTCGCCGCATCGCGTCGCGACGTCCCATCACGACGACCAAGCAGCTTCGCTCGGCGATCGTCGCGGTGCTGGGCCCGAGGCGCCGAGGCATCGATCCCGCGACCAGAACATTTCAAGCGCTTCGGATTGCGGTGAACCAGGAGCTCGCCGCACTCGACCTCTTTCTCGATCAGGCGCCTCGATGCCTGCGGCAAGGCGGGCGATTGATTGTCATCTCCTATCACTCTCACGAAGACCGTGCGGTGAAACACTCTTTTCGGGCGCGGCCCAATGACGAGTTTCACGTATTGACCAAAAAGCCGGTTGTGCCCGACGCGAGCGCGGTTGCCGACAACCCGCGGGCGCGCAGCGCCAAGCTTCGCGCGATCGAGAGGATCGGGTGAAGCCGGTGAGCAACGCACGGTTCTTGATGAGCAAGCAGGTGCGCAACGAACGGCTCGTGCGGGAGCTCGATAGTAAACGGCATCGCGAGCTCTTCATGGTCGCCCTCACAGGTCTCGCCCTGACGGCGGCGGTGATCGCGTTCGCTTACCCCCACTTCGAGATGATCCGGCTCGGCTATCGGATGGAAGAGCTCAGAGAGAAACGAGAGGAGCTGGTCGAAGTCCAACGTCACCTCGAGCTCCAGCGTGCGACCGAGCTGGCGCCGTCGCGGATCGAGAGCATCGCGACCGAGCAGCTCGGCATGGTGTATCCCGATAGCGCGCATTTGCTCATCGTCGAGTCGTTCGAGCCGGCGGCTATCGTCAAACGGGCACCGGATTCCAGATGAGCGGATCATGAGCGACAACCGCACGTTGAGTCCGTTCCAGATGCGGCTCGTTGTGCTGGGTCTGTTGACGTCTTTGTGGGTGCTGGCGGTTGGCGGGAGGCTGTTTTATCTCACGGTATCAATCAGCGCCACCCTCCAAGAACGGGCCGAGCTTCAGCAGCAGCACACGCTGAAGCTGGATCCGCGCCGGGGTACCATCCGGGACCGAAACGGACAGGAGCTGGCTACGAGCGTGGAGGTGGAATCCGTCTACGCGGTACCCAAGGGGTTCTCAGCTGGGAGCGTCGAAGACGCCTCCTCGAGGCTTGCTTCGTGCCTGTCGCTGCCGGAGGCTAAGATCGCCTTGCGCTTGGCTGGCGACAAAAGCTTCGTGTGGCTCGAGCGCAAAGCGAATCCGCGAACCGTCGACTGTGTGCGCGGCTTGAACATCGCTAGCGTGGGCTTTCTCCCCGAGAGCCGCCGATTCTACCCGAAACGAAATCTGGCGTCTCAGGTTCTCGGGTATGTCGGGCTCGACAATGAAGGGATGAGCGGCGTCGAGTACGCGCTCGAGGATGAGATTCGCGGCGAGCCTGGGCGCAGGATCATTTGGACCGACGCCAAGAATCGTCGCGCGGCGAGCCGCGTCGACGCTAGGTCGCATGCCGGACGAGCGGTGTATCTGAGCGTTGACGAGAACTTGCAATACATTGCCGAGACCGAGCTCGAAGCCGCGCTTCAGGAGAGTCGGGCCAAGAGCGGGATCGCGCTCGTGATGCGCCCACGGACGGGTGAGCTTCTCGCGATCGCATCGCTTCCGAGCTTCAATCCCAACCGCTACGGGGACTATCCCTCGGGCAACTGGCGCAACCGGGCAGTGACCGACGTGTACGAACCCGGCTCGACGTTCAAAATTATTGCCGCCGCGGCCGCGCTCGAGGAGAACGTCACTACCGAAGAAGAGCGTATCGATTGTGGCCGCGGGATGATCGACGTCGGCTCTCGGGTGATCCGCGATTCTCACTTTTTTGACGTGCTGACGTTCCGTGAGGTCGTCGAGCAGTCCTCGAACGTCGGCATGATCCGAATCGGACAGCGCCTCGGCAAGGATCGGTTGGAAGCCTACGTTCATGCCTTCGGCTTTGGGGCAACGTCGGGTATCGAGCTGCCAGGTGAAAGCCGCGGAATCCTGGCGCCTTCCGTCGAATGGGGACCGGCAACCCTCGCGTCGATTTCGTTCGGTCAGGAGATTGGCGTCACTCCCCTTCAGATGGTGACCGCCGCCAACGTCGTGGCAGCCTCTGGCTACTTGATGCGACCGCGGTTGTTGCTGGGTTTCGGTGGTGCGGACGGACGTCTCGAGACCCCGTTTGCGCCCGAGCCGGTGCGCCGTGTCCTCGAGGAAGAGACGACGCGGCGGGTGACGGAGCTGCTCGTGGGCGTCGTGGAGCGGGGCACGGGCCGCCGAGCTCAAATCGAGGGGTATCGCGTCGCAGGGAAAACCGGGACCGCGCAAAAAGCGGTACGCGGAGGTTATTCGAAGACGGACTATGTCGCCTCTTTCGTCGGGTTCGCTCCGGCTGACGAGCCAGCGGTGACGGCTCTCGTCATCTTGGACTCTCCCGAAGGAGATCATTCGGGATCGCGGGCGGCCGCTGTCTTCGCTCGTATCGTTGAGCGCTCGCTGCGCTACCTCGGGGTGGCGCCCGGCGAAAGACCGTCGCTTCGGGTCGCCAAAGTTTGGCCACAAAGTAGGCCTATTGTGGACGTGAGAGAGCCGCCGAGCGCTCGGGGCAATCAACGCTCGCCGAAGCTTGGCGCGAAACCGGTCGGTGCACTCTTGGCGAGTGCACTCGACGCTGGAAAACGAGGAGTGGCGCAAAACGGTGCACCCGATGTCATGGGACTTCCTGCGAGGGATGCCCTCGCACAGTTCGTCTTCCGCGGCATCGTGCCGGAGATCGTCGGGACCGGTTTCGTGGTGGAGCAGTATCCCCGGGCACGCGGGCGCGGCTCTATCTTGGGGACCCGCCGATCCTGCCACTGGAGTTGGTCCCGATGCTACGACAAAGCGCGCCAGTCACCATCGCCGGACTGTTCGGCCGGTTGGGAGCTCGAGAGTGACACGTAGTCCAAAGCGAGGGGATAAGGAGATGGATGCGATTCGATGTTGGGAGACAGGGGGATTGCGAAGAGCATGTTCTATCCCCATCTCCCCTGCTATCCCCACATCTTTTTGCTTTTGGCAACTTCCCATCCGTGCTCTATGTCCGAGTTTGACAGCGGCTTTGGGACTGGCGGTGTCGTCACGGGTGGCTGGCGACTGGCGATCGGCGAATGGACAATGAAATCGCTTATTGACATCGATGGCGCGTCAAGGAGCGGTCTAGTGGAAAAGACTCGATCGAGACGAGCGGTGAGACTCACCGAGCTTCTCCGGCTCATTCCGTTGCAGACCGTTATAGGTCCGCGCGACGTTTCGGTTCACGGCGTCACCGCGGACTCTCGTAGTGTCGAAGATGGATTTCTCTTTGTCGCGATCGAGGGGGAGACGACCGACGGCCACCTCTTCATTGAAGATGCGGTCGCGCGCGGAGTCGTCGCCGTCGTTAGCGAGCGCGCCGGCGGTCATGCGGGAGTGACGTGGGTGCAAACCCCGGATGTCCGTCATGCCGCGGGAGTGCTTTCCGCGAAAGTTGCTGGAGATCCGTCGGCGAAGCTCGATCTCGTGGGTATCACCGGGACCAATGGAAAGACCACGACCGCGTACCTCGTCGATGGTCTTTTGACTCGGCTTGCCGCGCCGAGCGCGATGATGGGCACCGTCGTGGCGAAGATCGGCTCGCGAAGCTGGCCGACCCGCCACACTACACCCGAAGCGCCCATGCTGCAGGATTTTCTGGCGGAAGCTCTCGAAAGCGAATGTCGATTCGGCGCCCTGGAAGTCTCGTCGCATGGGTTGCAGCTGTCTCGTCTGGAGGGCACGGAATTCGCCGTGGCGGTGTTCACGAACTTGTCTCGTGATCATCTCGATTTTCATCGGGACATGGAAGACTACTTCCTCAGCAAGCGAAAGCTCTTTACACGGTACCTGCGATCTTCGGGAACTGCCGTCGTTTGCGTCGACGACGCGTATGGTGAGCGGCTTGCGTCGGAGCTTGCGTCGCGTGTGGTCACCTACGGTCTCTCGGACATGGCGGACATCTCCATTCGAGAAGTCGACGCGTCGCTCACCGAGACCCGGCTAGTCTTTCGCGAGGGACAAGCTTCGCACGAGATCCGGAGCCCGCTACTCGGTCGCTACAACGCACTCAATCTCGTCGCCGCGTTCGCCGCTGTGCGGGCACTCGGCTTTGCCACCGAAGAGGTCCTCGAGACCATTGAGAAAGTCGAGGGCGCACCCGGACGGTTCGAAAAAGTGGACGTCGACCTGCCGTTCGACGTCGTTGTGGACTATGCGCACACCGATGACGCCTTGAGAAAGTTGCTGGAGGCCGCGCGGCCTTTGACGGACGGAAAGCTTTGGGTGGTCTTCGGGTGCGGAGGCGAGCGGGACCGTACGAAGCGTCCCCTCATGGGTGACGTGGCTGCCCGGCTTGCCGATCGCGTCGTGCTCACTTCGGACAATCCCCGTGGTGAAGACCCGATGGGCATTATCCGGGAAATCCAGCTCGGCGTGAAAGACCAGGGCGTTGAGACCGAGCAGGATCGGCGCCGCGCGATAGCACTCGCCCTATCCGGTGCCTCCGCCGGTGATCTCGTCGTGATCGCGGGTAAGGGACACGAACCCTACCAGATCGTCGGCGACGATGTGCTCGTGTTCGATGATCGTGAGGTAGTTCGTGAGATCGCGAAGGGTATTCGATCTTGAAGCTGACTGCGCGCGACATCGCTCGCTTCACTCACGGTACCCTCGTCAGCGGCTCGCCCGATTCGATCGTCGAAGCGGTCTCGATCGATAGTCGAACGCTCGTGCGCGGCGATCTGTTCATCGCAATCGAAGGGCCCCGTCACGACGGACATCACCATGTTGCGAAGGCCGTTGAGGCTGGCGCGGCGGGTGTCGTCGCCTCGAAGTCCGTCGACGTCGACGACGTCAGCAGGTCGGCATTTCAAGTGCGAGTCGATGATACGACTCGCGCGCTTCAGGATCTTGCCCAGGGTGTGCGTGAGCGCGCCGAGCTTCAGGTCGTCGCGATCACCGGCAGCATGGGCAAGACCACGACGAAGGACGCGGCGGCTGCCGCGATTGGAGCTCGTCACCGCGTTTTGAAGACTCGAGGCAATTTGAACAATCTCTACGGCCTGCCGCTGTCGATCCTGAAACTTGGCGATGAGGATGTAGCCGTCGTTGAGATGGGGATGTCGGAGCCGGGCGAGATCGCTCGGCTAGCCGAGATTGCCCAGCCCGACGTGGGTGTGCTCACGAACGTCGCCGAGGTCCATCTCGAATTTTTCGCGTCCATCTCGGAAATCGCTGAGGCGAAAGGAGAGCTTTTGGTTGGGCTCGCCGACGGCGCGATCGCGGTTGTGAATGCCGACGACCCGTTGGTCCTCGAACAGGCCCGCAAGTTCTCGGGACGACAGATTCGTTTCGGGCTGGCCGAGAGCTCGGATTTACGAGCTCACCAGATTCGATCGTCCTCGCGAGGAATCTGTTTCCGCGCATCCGAGGGCAATGACTCGGTCGAGGTAGAGTCGTCGCTTCACGGACGCCACAATGTATACAACTTGCTCGCTGGGCTCGCCGCGGCACGGGCACTCGATGTGCCGCTCGATGCCGCGGCGTCGACCTTGACGTCTGTGATGCCGGCGCGTCACCGCGGCGAAAGGATTTGGGCTCCAGGTCCGATTCTTCTCATCGACGAGACCTACAACTCGAATCCCAAAGCGCTCATGGCTGCGCTCGATGCGCTCGCGGAGGAAGACGGCGCGCGACGGGTCGCTGTGGTCGGCGATATGCTCGAGCTCGGCCCGAAAGCGGCAGAATTTCACCGAGAGGCTGGACGACACGCGGCCACACTCGAGATAGGTCTCCTCGTGGGTGTGGGGCCGCTGGGTCGTGAAATCGTCAACGGTGCACGGGAGGCCGGGCTGGCCCCAGACCGCACGTTGAGCTTCGATGACGCGGACGAAGCCGGCGCCAGTCTCGCGACGAGACTTCTCGAAGGCGACGTCGTGCTAATGAAGGGATCGCGCGGCGCGGGTCTCGATCGGACTATCGAATTTTTGAAGCGCACCCTATCGGAAGGGAAGAGCTGATGCTCTACCATCTTCTCTATCCGCTGCACACCGAATACTCGTTCTTCAATGTCTTCCGCTATGTAACGTTCCGAACGGCCTCAGCTACACTCACCGCGCTTCTGATCTCGTTTCTCATGGGGCCCTGGCTCATCGCTCGTCTACGTCAGTTCCAAATCGGACAGCATATTCGGCGGGAGGGTCCCGAGGCCCATCGCTCCAAGGCCGGTACGCCGACGATGGGCGGCGTGCTGATCTTGACTGCGATTGTCGTGCCGACGCTCCTGTGGGCGAACTTGACGAGTGTTTTTGTTTGGGTGGCTCTCGGCACCACAGTGGCGTTTGGGTTGATCGGGTTTGCCGACGACTACCTCAAGATCGTTCGCAAGCAGTCACAGGGTCTCTCCGCGCGGGCGAAAATGCTCTTGCAAACTGGCTGCGCTATCGTCGTCGGACTCCTCTTGTACGACATGTCGCGCCACGGCGACTACTCGACGGCGCTCCTGTTTCCGTTTTTCAAAGAGATCCGACCGGAGCTCGGCTGGCTGTTTGTTCCGTTCGCGATACTCCTGCTCGTGGGCGCCTCGAACGCAGTGAATCTTACCGACGGTCTCGATGGCCTCGCGATCGGCACTGTGCTGATCGCCGCAGCTGCGTACACCGTCCTGACCTATGTGACCGGACATGCTCAATTCTCTTCGTATCTGGATTTGATCCACATTCCGCGCATCTGGGAGCTTGCAATCTTCGGTGGTGCCATGGTCGGTGCGAGTCTGGGGTTTTTGTGGTTCAACTGTTACCCCGCGCAACTGTTCATGGGCGACGTGGGCTCGCTCGCCCTTGGAAGCGCCATTGGCACGATCGCGCTGCTCATCAAACAGGAGCTGCTCCTCGTCCTCGTGGGCGGCGTTTTCGTACTCGAAGCACTGTCAGTCATCGTGCAGGTGTCGTCGTTCAAGCTCACGGGAAAGCGCGTCTTTCGTATGGCTCCCCTTCATCACCATTTCGAGCTCGCGGGGTGGAGTGAGCCCAAGATCATTATTCGTTTTTGGATCCTCGGGGTCATGTTTGCGCTTGCGAGCTTGACGACGTTGAAGCTGAGGTGATGGGGACGTGGCAATAACCGATGACCGGCGACTACAGGAACCGTCGAGCCCTCGTCGTTGGGCTCGGGCGCAGCGGTCTCGCGGCTTGCGCCCTGTTGCGATCGAAGGGCGCCGAAGTCGTGGCGAACGACCGGAGAACACGCGCGGAGATCGAGCCCGAGGCGTTGAGGGACATCGACGCGAAGCTCGTGCTCGGCTCGCACCCGACGGAGCTCGTGGAGGACGTCGATTGGATTGTGCTGAGTCCGGGCGTGCCGTTGTCGCTGCCACTTCTCGTCGAGGCCCGCCGGCGCGACATTGCGATATGGAGCGAGCTCGAGCTGGGTTTTCGACATCTCCAGGGCACGGTGGTTGCGGTGACGGGCACCAAGGGCAAGTCCACCACGACGACGCTCATCGGAGACATGCTCAGAGCGGGGGGTCGCGAAGCGCGGCTCGCGGGGAACATCGGGGCTCCGCTCACGGCGGAGCTCGAGGGGGCGTCGGCAGAGACTGTTTTCGTCCTCGAGGTCTCGAGCTTCCAGCTCGCATGCGTCGACACGTTTCGGCCGCACGTCGCGGTGCTTCTCGACGTGACGCCGGATCATCTCGACTGGCATCCCTCGTTCGAGGACTACGTGCATTCCAAGGCTCGAATTTTCGAGAACCAACGCCGGGGCGACTGGGCTGTCGTCTACGGCGGGAATCCATTGACGGTGGGTATGGCTTCTAAAAGCAAATCGCGAAAGTTGTATTTTGACCTCGATTGTCTAGGGGAGAAGTACCCGCACGTCCACAAAGAGGGCCCGTGGATCGTTCGACACGAAAACGGCGAGACGACTCCACTCGCCTCACTCGACGAGTTCTCGGCGCCGGGAAAGCACAACCGCATGAACGCTATGGCAGCCTCGGCGGCGGCGGCGCTTCTCGGGTTGTCTGGAGAGGCTCTCGAAGAGGCGTTCGAGCAATTTGAGGGGTTGCCTCATGCGCTCGAACGTGTGGCGGAAATTGGTGGCGTTCGCTTTTATAACGATTCCAAAGCGACCAATATCCAGGCGGTGCGCGCGGCACTCGAGAGTTTCGAGGGTCCTATCGTGTTGATTCTTGGCGGTCGGTTCAAAGGCGGGGATTTTCGCGACCTTCGGGACATGGTGGCGACGCGCGTCAAGCACGTGCTCGCCATCGGCGAGAGCCGAGACAAGGTGAACGCCGGACTCGAAGACGTTACCACTGTCGAGATTTGTGACAGCCTCGAAGGCGCGGTCGAAAAGGCGCATGCGCACGCCGTTGCCGGCGATGTGGTGCTGCTGTCACCAGCAGGGTCGAGTTTCGACATGTTCAAGGACTACCAGGAGCGGGGTGAACGATTCCGTCAGATTGTTCACCGACTGGAGACGGAATCGTGATGTACTGCTACATCTCCCACACGCGTAGCCTGGACATCCCCCTCACCCGGCGAGCTTCGCTCGCCAACCTCTCCCCCCTTTGGGGAAGAGGTTGGAGTCCGCTGACATGGCGGTGAAGCTTTCGCCGGACCGGACGCTGTTTATTACCACGGTTGGCCTCGTGTCTTTTGGGCTGGTCATGTTGTACAGCGCCTCGGCCATCGTGGCTCACGAGGCGCATCGGAGCTCGCACTTTTTTCTCGTCAAGCAGGCGATGTGGGCCGCGGTCGGTCTGCTTATCATGCTCGCGTTGACGCGGTTCGACTATCGAAAGTTGGCACGCCCTGTCGTCATCTACGGACTTCTCGGGATCACCGTGGCGCTGCTCGTCGGCGTGCTTTTCACGGAGCCGCTCAAAAACGCCCATCGGTGGATCCGTTTTGGACTGTTGTCGTTTCAGCCCTCGGAGTTCGCGAAGCTGACACTGGTGGTGGGCCTGGCGTACCAACTCGACAAACGACGCGAACGCTTGAATGACTTCGTCTCAGGCTGGCTGCCGTCTCTTGTCGTGACCGGGCTCCTCGCGTTCCTCGTCTTGATCGAGCCGGACTACTCCACGGCGATTTGTCTCGTGTTCATCGGCTCGTGCCTGTTCTTCGTCTCCGGGGTTCCTATTCGGCAACTTTTTGGGCTCGCGGTGGCTTCGGCGCCGATTCTGATTTGGCTCGTTCTCAGCGAAGACTATCGGCGCGAACGTCTCTTCATCTTCTTGGATCCGTTCAGCGACCCGTTGGGCAAGGGCTTTCAGATCATCCAGTCGTTTATTGCTTTTGGATCGGGTGGGATGTTCGGCAACGGCTTCATGAGAAGCCAGCAAAAACTCTTCTACCTCCCGGAGCCTCACTCGGACTTCGTGTTCTCGGTGATCGGTGAGGAGCTTGGCCTCATCGGTGCGTTGGCAGTCGTTGCCGCGTTTTGCGTTTTGCTGTGGCGTGGGCTCGTGATTGCCGGACGCGCTTCCGATCGATTTGGCTCTCTGATCGCGGTCGGGTTGACGATGCTCCTCGTCGGCCAGGCTTTGATCAACATGGGCGTCACCCTCGGCATTCTGCCAACGACGGGCTTGCCGCTGCCTTTTGTCTCCTCCGGCGGCAGCTCGCTCGTGACCAGCATGGCCGCAGTCGGTCTACTTTTGTCGGTGTCCCAGCATGCGAGATAACCATTTGTTGGTTGCCGCGGGAGGGACCGGGGGACATATCTATCCCGCGATTGCGGTGGCGGAACGGTTTCGCCAGCTCGTGGAAGACTCGAGAGTGACCTTCGTCGGAACCGAGCGAGGCCTCGAGTCACGAATCGTGCCCAAGGCTGGGTTTCCTCTGGAGTTTGTGCGTGCAGCGCCGCTTCGTGGCGGCTCCCTCCGCGCAAAGCTCAAAGGGGTCCTTGGCCTGTTCTCGGGACTGATTGACTCGTGGAAGCTCCTGAAAAATCTCAAGCCGAGCGTCGTCATGGGTGTCGGTGCTTATGTTTCGGGGACGGTATTGCTTGCGGCGGCCCTCCGGGGCACCCCGACTCTCATTCTCGAGCCGAACGCGGAGCCGGGACTTGCGAACAAGTGGCTTGCGCCCTTTATCGATGAGGCCGCGTGCGCATGGGAAGAAACGACACGCTATTTCGGAAAAAAAGCGATCGTGACCGGCAACCCGGTTCGCCAATCGATCTTCGATGTGCCCCCGCTCGCTGGACAAAACCAGCAGGTTCAACAGGAAGACGTGATGCGCGTGCTCGTGTTCGGCGGAAGGCTGCGTATGCGGGGAGCTCGATTCGAGCCAACGTTCTTCCCTACATCGACAACATGGCCGACGCTTACGCTTGGAGCAGTCTCGTCGTCGCGCGCGCGGGCGCAACCACGTGCGCTGAGCTCGCCGCGTGTGGCCGCCCGTCACTGCTGGTGCCGCTTCCGCTCGCGGGAGGGCACCAGGAAGCGAACGCCGAAATGTTGGCTCGTGCGGGCGCAGCGCGATGGATCCGGGAACGTGACCTGACGCCGGAAGAACTGGCTTCGCAGTGGGTGCGTTTGCTCGACGCTCCTCAGGATCGAGCGGTGATGGCGGCCAAAGCGCGCGCGTTGGCGCGACCGGAAGCCACGGGCACCGTCGCACAGCGCCTTATTGGACTCGTCCAGCGAGGAGCGGCGGCGTGAGCGCTCCGTTGTTCTCGAAGAAAACTCGGGTGCACTTCGTCGGCGTCGGAGGGGTCGGGATGAGCGGGATCGCCGAAGTGCTCTTGAATCTCGGCTATCCAGTGAGTGGGAGTGACCTGAGAACGACGCCGACGACCGAAGCGCTGCGCGAGCTCGGAGCTGGGATTTTCGTCGGCCACAAGATCGAGCACGTACGAGAAGCCGACGTCGTGGTCGTCTCTTCCGCTGTACGCGATGACAATCCTGAAGTCGCTGAAGCGACCCGGCTTCAAGTGCCCATTATTCCTCGTGCCGAGATGCTCGCGGAGCTCATGCGGCTGAAATACGGTATTGCGGTCGCCGGCTCGCACGGCAAAACGACGACGACGTCGATGATCGCGGTGCTCCTGGATCGCGCGGGTCTCGACCCGACGATGGTCATTGGCGGTCGCATCGCGGCGCTTGGAGGCACCGCCAAACTCGGCAGCTCGGACCTCATGGTCGTGGAAGCCGACGAATCCGATCGAAGTTTTCTCCAGCTATCGCCCGTGCTTGCCGTCGTTACCGGTATCGACCAAGAGCACATGGAGGCGTATCGCGACATGGACGACCTCGAGAATGCCTTCGTCGATTTCGTCAACAAAGTTCCCTTCTATGGCACCTCGGTTCTCTGTCTGGATGAGGAGCGGGTGCAAGACATCCTTCCGCGCGTGAGGCGACGCTACGTAACCTACGGCTTCTCGCCTCAGGCAGACATCTCCGCCGAAGGCGTCCGTCTCGAAGGCGCAGGCTCGAGGTTTCAATTGAAGCTCGCCGGGGAGTCGGCGGGTGAGGTGAAGCTTCGGACTCCGGGGCGCGTTAGTGTCCTGAATAGTCTCGCTGCGATCGGTATTGGTCGCGAGCTAGGACTCTCTCTCGACGAGATCCGTTCCGGAATCGAGTCCTTCTCAGGCGTTGACCGACGCTTTCAAGTAAAAGCCGATGCGGGCGGCGTTCTCGTCGTAGACGACTACGGCCATCACCCAACCGAGATCCGAGCGACGCTCGCGACGGCAAAAGACGCATTCGGACGACGTACAATCGTGGTCTTTCAACCGCACCGATACTCGCGCGTATCGGCTCTGTTCGAGGAGTTCTGCCGGGCGTTTCATCAGGCGGACGTGCTGGTCGTCACCGAGATTTATCCCGCCGGCGAGGATCCCGTACCGGGCATCAGTGGAGAGAAACTGGCGGAAGGGATCCAAGGGCACGGTCATCGCCACGTTCGGTTCGTGGCCGAGCTCGACGACGTGCCTGCCGCGCTCGAGGACGAGCTGGAAGAGGGCGACCTCGTCATCACTTTGGGCGCAGGAAGCGTGACCGCTCTTTCGGACAAGCTCGCGGAGGTCGTTCGTGCCCGTGTCTAACGTGCCGAAAGGATCCAACGGGCGCAACTCCGAGGCGTTCGCGCGAGAGCTCGAACGGGCCGGAGTTGCATTCGGCCGTGAGGTGGCTTTGTCGCGCTACACGACCCTGGGTCTCGGTGGCCCCGCTGAGTTTCTCGCCAGGCCCCGGGCCGCGGACGAGATCCACACGCTGTTGAAGCTCGCTGAGGCGCATGAGCTGCCGGTCAAAGTGCTCGGAGCCGGGAGCAATCTCATCGTGAGTGATGCCGGTGTCCGTGGCGTGGTGTTGCATACTGCGGCGCTCGATTTCGTGCGCTTCGACGACGGTGGGATCGTGCATGCCGGAGCGGGGTGCCATTTCCCCGGGCTCGTTCGCCAGTGTGCCACGAGGGGGCTACGCGGGATCGAGGCTGGCGTGGGTATTCCTGGCTCTCTCGGCGGAGTGTTGACGATGAACGCGGGCGCCTATCAGTTCTCTATCGGCCCGCTCGTCGACGAAGTCATCGTCGTATCGGCCAGTCGCGGGCAAGGCGTGATGCCGCGCGACGCCATCGATTTTCGCTATCGCGCTTCGTCGTTCGGCGGCGGACTCATCGTTGCAGGAGCTCGGCTTGCTCTCACGCTTGATGAGCCCGCTGCCATCCGCGCGGACATGGACGAGCGCATGCGTTTTCGGAAACAGACACAACCGGTTGGAGTGAAAAGCGCGGGATGCATCTTCAAGAACCCTGAGGGGGCGTCGGCGGGGCAACTGCTCGAAGAGCTGGGGCTCAAGGGATTCAGCGTCGGTGGGGCGCGCGTTTCGGATGTGCACGCGAATTTCATCGTGCACAGCGGTGACGCAGACACCGCGGACGTGCTCGGACTCATCGATGCGGTTCGGGAGCGGGTACTTCGAACGACCGAGATCGAGCTCGAGCAAGAGGTGATGACGTGGAGTTGACGCCGAACGAGCCCAACAAGGCTGGCAGCAAACCGGGCAATCGCGTCCCGCCGCCGCAGGAGCGGTTTCTGCGGGGTCGACAAAAACGCACGCGCCCGAAGCGACGGATCGGAAAGCTGCTGTTGAAGGGACTGACGCTGTTACTCGGGCTAGTCTCGCTCGCCGCAGCATTGGCCTGGATGGTGACCGCTTTCGGGCATGCACCGGAGCTCACCGTGGACCGCGTGCTCGTAGAAGGCAATGTACGGCTGTCGGACGGAGAGATTCTTGAGCTTCTCGAATTTTCGGAGCGCGCCAATATCTTGATGCTCGATCTCGAAGAGGTCAAGGCGAGGCTTCTGCTATCCGCGTGGGTCAGTGCCGTCGAAGTCGAACGCGTCCTGCCGTCGACGCTCAAGCTCGAGATCCGTGAGAGGCAACCGGTGGCGATTGCCGTTCTCGACGAGCTCTATCTGCTCGCGTCCGATGGGACGATGCTCGATCAACTCTCGCCTCGCTACGACATCGAAAAGCTCGTGCTTGCCCGCGGGCTCAGAGACGGCGAGGGATTGGCTCCCGAGCGGACTGCGCTTGCTGGGCGCTTGGCGGCCGCGCTCAATCGCGACGAGCGGTTGATGACGCTCGTTTCCGAGATCGATGTCAGCGAAGGCAACGACTCAGTTTCGCTTCACTTGAGAGCACCGGCGCTGACGGTGCTCGTTCACGGGGACACCATGATCGAGCGTTTGATCGAGGTGGTTCCGTTGCTCGATGGCATCGAGAAAGACTACGCCGAGCTCGAAGTTGTCGATTTGCGATTCAAAGGAAGGGCCTATCTGCGGTTGAGGGACCAGCTAAACACGCCTGCGTCATCGAATCGATCCGGGGGAGCCACGACGTTCGCCCAAGCCGCATTGGCCACGGGAGGTGCGCCATTCTGAGCAAAAAAGACAAATACATTGTTGGCCTCGATATCGGGACGACGAAAGTCACCGCGATCGTCGCTGAAGTTACCGAGGCAGGTCGCATCGACATCATCGGGATTGGTTCCGCGGAATCCAAAGGGCTCCGTAAGGGGATGGTTATCAACCTCGAGCAGACGGTCGATTCCATCAAACGGGTGGTCGAGGAAGCGGAGCTCATGGCCGGCGTGGAGATCGAGCACGCGCACGTGGGCCTCGCCGGAAGCCACATCAAAGGCTTCAACTCGCGCGCCGTCGTCGCCATCACGAACAAGAATCGTGAGATCTCCCGCGAGGATGTCTTTCGTGCGATCGACGCCGCCAAGGCTATCTCGCTCCCGAACGATCGTGAGATCGTTCACGTGTTACCGCAGGAGTTCGTCGTGGATGGGCACGACGGCATCCATGACCCGACGGGAATGACGGGATCGCGGCTCGAAGCGAATGTCCACATCATCACGTCGGGGACGACCGCGACGCAAAACATCGTCACCTGCGTTAACCGCGCCGGCATGGAAGTGACCGAGACGGTGCTCGAGCAGCTCGCGGCCGCCGAAGCGGTACTGACGCCCGACGAAAAGGAGTTGGGGGTCGCGGTCGTGGATATCGGTGGTGGTACCACGGACCTCGCGATCTTCGACAAAGGGACCATCTGGCACACTGCCGTCTTGCCGACGGGAGGCGACCATTTCACCAACGATGTTGCGGTGGGGTTGCGCACGCCGATTGTCGAAGCGGAGAAGATCAAGAAGAAGTACGGTTGCTGCCTGGCGACGATGGTGTCGGAAGAAGATACGATCGAGGTTCCAAGTGTGGGCGGGCGAAAGGCACGCATTCTTTCGCGCCAATTGCTTTCGGATATTCTTCAGCCCCGGGCGGAAGAGATCTGCCACCTCGTGTACGAGGAAGTCCAGCGTGCCGGTTACGAGCGCGTGCTGAACTCCGGAATCGTTTTCACCGGTGGAAGCGCTGCGCTCGAAGGTCTTGCTGAAGTCGCGGATCGCATTTTCGATATGCCGATCCGTTGCGGAACGCCGAGCGGGGTTGGCGGACTCGTCGACGTTGTTGCCAACCCTTCGTATGCGACGGCGGTTGGGCTCGTGCTATATGCACATCGTATTCGATCCAACAAGCTCATCGCGAGTGGGGCCTCGGGATCTTGGTGGAGGTTCTGGGAGCGGTTTCGCCGATTGGTGAACGTTTCCGTTTTGGGAGGGTGAAAGAGTGAATAACCAAGGGAGGGTAAGCGGATGATACGTTTCGAAGACGACAACGCTGCTCGCGATTCCGGGCGACTGTCTTTCGATGATGGTACCGACACTGGTGCTCGCATCAAAGTCATCGGCGTGGGTGGTGGAGGCAGCAATGCCGTGAATCGCATGATCGCGTCACGGATTGCTGGCGTTGAATTTCTCGCCGCGAATACGGATCAGCAGTCGCTCAAAGCGAGTCTCGCTCCGGAAACAATTACGCTGGGGAGCAAGCTCACCAAGGGTCTAGGCTGCGGTGCGGACCCGGAGATCGGACGACAGGCGGCGCTCGAAGATACTGAGCGCATCCTCGAGGCGATCGAAGGCGCCGACATGGTGTTCATCACCGCCGGTCTTGGCGGGGGCACCGGCACCGGCGGAGCTCCCATTGTGGCATCACTTGCCAGCGAGCTCGGTGCATTGACGGTGGCTGTGGTGACCAAGCCGTTCACGTTCGAGGGACGCCGTCGCCAGGTCCAAGCTCAGGAAGGCGCGCGCGAGCTTCGGGATCAGGTCGATACGCTCATCTCGATCCCGAACGACCGACTCCTGCAAACGGTCGAGCGGACTACGGCTTTGTCCGATGCGTTTTCCACGGCGGACGACGTGCTCCGGCAAGCCGTACAAGGCATCTCGGATCTCATCACTGTGCCCGGACTCATCAACCTGGATTTCGCCGACGTGCGAACCATCATGCGCGGGATGGGCGACGCGGTCATGGGTACCGGCATTGCCGAAGGCGATAACCGGGCCGCGGACGCCGCCAAGATGGCGATCTCCAGCCCGCTTCTCGAGGACGCATCGGTTGACGGAGCGAAAGGCGTCATCATCAATATTACTGGCGGCGAGGACATGGGACTCCTCGAAGTCAACGACGCCTCGTCGATCATCCACGACAGCGCTGACCCGGATGCCAACATTATTTTCGGCGCCGTCGTTGACCCGAAGATGATCGGCAAGGTGAAGGTCACCGTCATCGCCACCGGATTCAACCGCGCGGAGAGTCCCGGACGCCGACAAACCATCACACCGGTGGACATCTCGAACTACAAACCACCGCGCGAGATGGCGGCGGGCTCCGAGGAGTTCTACCGAAAAGGCGCAGACAACCTCGCCACCGATCTCGACTTCGGAACGGTCGAGACCGAAGATGGTGAGGATCTGGACGTACCGGCGTATTTGAGACGAGGGAAATCTTAGAGAGTCCTCGATAACCAACAGCTGCCATCGTACGTAGCGGTCGGTCGGGACCACCCACCCTCCCACCCTTCCCCCCGGCCGACCGCTACTTCGGGGAGAGAGTGGTCACGGCGGCTGCGGAGCGCGGTCTGACCCGGATGAGATACGCCGTGACAACCTGACTTCGTCATACTGCAAAACAAGCTGCGTGACCCCGGTCGCGACGCGCGCTAACGCACGTAGCGAGTGCTCTCACTTTCCGCGTCAGCTCCGGATCCGTATCTCGGATTTGTCTTCTTTCGAAGGCTTTGAGAGGAACAAAAAGCGAACACCTAGCCCGGACGAGCTTCGTATTCTGTACATAAATCTCTGGCCCTTTTGCGCGCTGGCTTCGTTGTGAATACTCGAAATACCCAGGTATGCCATCGCATTCACGCCTCGCCGGCAGCGCCGAAAAGGACCCGGAATTTACGACAGGATCAGCGGGTCCGAGCACTAGCATACCGGCTACCACGGCATCTCGCGTTTCGTGTAGCGTCTCCCCTTCTCTGCAGCTTCTTGGTTGGCCGCGCCGATCATCACGCCCTCGTCGATCATGGCTTCGACGTTGTCGGCGCTGACCCCGTTCAGAAACACGATCTTCGCGGCCTTCGAGGCCGATAGAACCCGCGACCGAGCCTGGAGCATCACCTCGGGATATCCATCCGGGGCGCGGGTGACGCCGTAGGAGAAACCCATATCGCCCGGGCCCCACTCCGCGAAGCCGACGCCGGGGACTTGCGTCGATGCCTCGACGTTTTGGAGCGCGTGGCGGTCTTCGATTTTGAGGCCCAACAAGAGCTCACCGTTCGGGTTGAGCGGCCATGGGTCGGCGACTTCCAGGTACGCGCGGCCCGACATCCCCCAGATTTCGGATGCGTATCCTTGGCTGCCGCTTCCGCGAAGACCTTCTTGCAGCCCCTTGCCGACTTCCTGTTTGTGGAAGGGGTAGCGTGTGGCTTCCACGAAGGCCCGCGCGGCGCCGGGTGTGCGCGCGTGGCAGAGGAGCACGCCGTGGACGCCGGTGCCGAGGACTTGCTGGATCACCCAATGATTCGCGCGCACCGACGCCTCGTCGATGCCGAGGGCCGGAAACGTCGCGATGACCGCGGGGGTTCGATGCCCGCTCGGCGTCGGTCCGCCGTCGACGAGCCCGCGCATGAACTCGCGAAGTCGGGTCATGTCGAACGCCCCGTGCTCGAGCTCATAATTAATGTAGTCCGCCCAGGTCTGGGAGAGCTGTTTGCCTTCTTCGTAGCCGCCGCGGCTGGTGGTGTAGTAGATGGGCTGGCCACGTTCGAGAAGCTCGATGGCTTTGTTGACGCGTTTGGGTGCTGCGCTCGGGGGGCCGCCGAAGACGGCGACGCCTCCGAGGGCCAAGGCTAGAAAGAAAAGGGTCGTTCTTCTCATAGGGTCCTCCTTGAGAATGGGCGACCAGCATACTGCCCACGAGGCCTCGGTCCAAGGTAGGATCGGTGCTCGGTTGTTTGTTGCGAAGTGAGGTGAATTGATGAGAAGACCCTTGATGTTGTGCGCATTCGCGCTCGTGATCCCATTTTCGGTAGCCGCTCAGGGAATACGCTTCGCGGTCAGCTTCTCCGAAGAACAAAGCGCCGAGCCTCTGGACGGACGGCTCTTGCTGATGATCTCGACCGATTCGGGTGCCGAGCCGCGTTTTCAAATATCGGACGGCCCGACGACGCAGGTCATCTTCGGCATCGACGTCGATGGGCTCGCACCTGGAAAAGAGGCTGTTTTCGACGCCAGCGTGCTCGGCTATCCCATTGATAGCGTGAATGACATTCCAGTCGGACGCTATCGTGTTCAAGCGCTCTTACACAAGTACGAGACGTTTAATCGCGCGGATGGTCACGTCGTGAAGCTTCCGATGGACCGCGGTGAGGGCCAGCATTGGAACCGGGCTCCGGGGAACCTCTACAACGAGCCCTTGGACGTCGAGATCGATCCGAACCAAGACGGCGCGATCCGCGTCGTCATGGATCGATCGATCCCGCCCATCCCGGATCCGCCGACCACGAAGTACATCAAGCACGTCAAGATCCAGAGCAAGCTCCTTACCGAGTTTTGGGGCCGCCCGATGCATTTGGGCGCGCACGTCCTCGTTCCCGAAGGATTCGACGAGCACCCTGAGGCGCGCTACCCCCTGATGGTTTTCCACGGCCACTTCCCGTATACGTTCGGGGGTTGGCGCGAAGAGCCGCCGGATCCCAACCTCGAGCCCGAGTACAGCGCACGCTTCGATCTCGATGGGTATAACCGGATCGTGCAAGAAAACGCATACGACTTCTACAAACAGTGGACGGGTCCCGACTATCCGCGTGTGCTCGTCATCCAAATCCAACACGCCAACCCGTACTACGACGACTCCTATGCCGTGAACTCGGAGAACCTCGGGCCTTACGGTGATGCGATCACCTACGAGCTCATCCCGCACATCGAGAAAGAGTTCCGTGGCATCGGCGAAGGCTGGTCACGGTTTCTCTACGGCGGCTCGACCGGTGGATGGGAGGCGCTTGGGGTGCAAGTGATGTATCCCGACGACTACAACGGTTGCTTTGCGGCGTGCCCCGACCCCATCGACTTCCGCGCGTACACAATGGTCGACCTCTACGAAGATAAAAACGCCTACTATCCCGAGAGCGCGTGGAAGAAGACCCCTCGCCCGGGACATCGAAACTATCTCGGGCAAGTCGACACGACCCTTGAGCAGATGAACCGGCGGGAGCTCGTTCTCGGGACAAAGAGCCGCTCGGGCCAGCAGTGGGATATCTGGGAAGCAGTGTACTCGCCGGTCGGCCGCGACGGCTACCCGATGCGGATTTGGGACAAGCTCACCGGTGAGATCGACGAAGAAGTCGCTCAGCACTGGCGGGAGAACTATGACCTGTCCTACATCATGAAGCGCGACTGGGCGACGCTCGGCCCGAAGCTCGAAGGCAAAGTGCACATCTACGTCGGCGACATGGACAACTACTACCTCAACAACGCCGTGTACCTCACCGAGGAGTTTCTCGAGAGCACGACAAACCCGTATTACGGGGGTGAAGTGGACTACGGCGACCGCGCCGAGCATTGCTGGAACGGCGACCAGACGCGGCCGAACGCGCTTTCACGGTTGCGCTACAACCAGATGTTCATTCCCAAAGCGGTCGAGCGGATGGAAAAGAGTGCGCCGGCGGGGGCGGATCTGACGAGCTGGCGATACTGAGGGTCAGTCGCCGGTGGTTTCTGGCTTGAGCTCGTCGTCGGAGTCGTGTCCAGGCTGAGATAGCTACGGGGCTCCGGATCGTTTTCGTCCAACATTATTAGGCGTTGGTCGCCGGGTGCAACCCCTCTCCAAATCGCTGAACGGCCTTCGAATATCGTGGCAGCGAAAGTGGCGCCTCGACGCCGTTTTTGCGGCGGTGTTCTCCGCTTTTGCGGCTGGAACGCCGAAAAAACGTGCGCTCGGCGAGATTCGTGCACCGACGAACCTCCGAGTCCCGGTGTTGCGCCGCTTCCTTGTTACCCTTAACTATTTGATATTGCAGCTGTTATTGCGCCGCGGGACGTTCGTTATTTCGCGGACCGGTACCAGTGCCGGATTGGCAGCGGCCTTGCAATGATGGGAGCTGTCCGTAATTCAGAATTAGTCTATCACCGCGCGTGATCCGTTTTGTGCGCGTCGAGCAGAGCGAGAGGTCAACAATGTGCAAAATGCGTAGAACCAAGTTCGCTGTCGCAGTAGCGTTCGGGGCCTTCGTATGGTCTGCTCATCTCAGCACCGATAAGCCACAAGCGGCTAGCACGTTCATTGTGCAGGGTGACGGTCTTGATTCCGTCCGACAAAGTGTACTTTCCGCAGGAGGTCGAATCACCCACGAGCTGCCGATCATCGATTCGGTCGGAGCGGAGCTTCAGCTCTGGCAAGTGAGCCTCGTTCTCGAGTCCGGTCACGTCGAACGAGTCTACGAGGATGGCTCTACCATGGTCAGCGCCGACGCGTCGAGCTACGACGATGGCGAAGGGAAGGGTGGCAGCCGTGACACCTACTTTCCCACGCTCGTCGGAGCGGATCGACTTCACAGCGAAGGGATCGACGGAGCTGGGGTGGCGATTGCCGTCATCGACACCGGCATTTGGCAGGACCGGGCGATTCGCGACCGAGCCGATGGACGAAGGCGTAGCATCGTTCAATACGACGCTCTGACGAATACCGTCACCTACGACGGGGCTACGGACGACGGGAGCGGGCATGGCACCCACGTGTCGAGTATCGCGCTCAGTAGTCGCGAAGTCGAAGGGCGCTACAACGGAGTCGCTCCAATGGCCGACCTGGTGTCGATAAAAGCCTTTGACGAGAACGGATTGGGTACCTATGCCAACGTCATCCGCGGCATCGACTGGGTCGTCGCCAACCAAGGCCGTCACAACATCGCCGTGCTGAATCTTTCTTTCAGCGCTGCGCCACAATCTCATTATTGGGACGACCCGCTCAATCAGGCGGTGATGGCCGCTTGGCAGGCCGGTATTGTCGTCGTCGCATCAGCGGGCAATCGAGGTCCGGATGCGATGACGATCGGCGTTCCGGGAAACGTTCCGTACGTCGTTACGGTGGGCGCGATGACGGATGGCTACACTCCGGAGGATCGGAGCGATGACATTCTCGCCACGTTTTCCTCCGCAGGACCCACCGTGGAAGGATTCGTCAAGCCTGAGATCGTCGGACCAGGAGGACACGTCCTCGGCATCATGGCTTCAACGGCTCAGATTGCGGAAGAGCATCCTGAGTTTCACGACTACAAGAGGTACTTCATGATGTCGGGAACCTCTCAGGCGACCGCCGTCGCGAGCGGGACGGCTGCGCTCATGCTTCAGCAGAATCCGGCGTTGACGCCGGACGACGTCAAATGCCGCCTGATGGCGTCAGCGCAGGCGGCGGTGGATCACGAAGGCACGCTCGCCTATAGCATCTTTCAACAAGGCGCCGGGATGATCGACGCCTACGCCGCCGTCTATAGCACTGAGTTTGCGTGCGCCAACCAGGGTCTCGACGTCTCGCTCGACCTGGCCGGCACCGCTCACTATCGCGGACGCGCAAACCGCGACGAGAATGGCAACTACTACGTCGAAGGCCTCAGCGGCTATACCTGGAACGATGCGTTCATGTGGAACGATGCGTTCATGTGGAGCGACGCGTTCATGTGGAGCGATGCGTTCATGTGGAGCGATGCGTTCATGTGGAGCGATGCGTTCATGTGGAGCGATGCGTTCATGTGGAGCGACGCGTTCATGTGGAGTGATGGGCTCACAGAAAGCATGTCGATCGACATTTGGGTCGATCAGCAATAGACGTGCGGCGCTAGATATCGTTCGGCCTGTTTGCGGAGCAGCGTCACGCGTGGATCTCGATCGGAATTGAGACGGGCAGCTCCGAGCGTTGCTGGAACGGCGACCAGTCGAGGCCCAACGCGCTCTCACGGTTGCGCTACAACGAGATGTTCATCCCCAAAGCGGTCGAGCGGATGGAGAAGAGCGCGCCGGTGGGGGCGGATTTGACGAGCTGGAGGTATTGAGCTCGGTACACGCGCTCGGCATTGTCTCGAGAGGGTCGAATAAAGACATCGAGGTCTTGCGTGGCACGAGGCAAACCATGGTAACCGACCGCGTGTGCGCCTACGATGACGAAATCGACGGCGGCATCCGCGAACCCCAAGAGCAGATCGCGGAAATCGCTGTTGAGCTCAGTATCCTTCACCGTCCTCGTCGGGTATAGCGTCGCCGGGGCGGTACAAGCGTGTGGGCGTGTTGGCTCGGTTGTACTCGGGAATCTCTCGCCCGGCTAGAATCCAGGCGTCCACGGTGAGGGGCCACATCAAGCTGACGCGCTCTTGCGGCGTCATGGCGGCCCAGACCTCGTCGCCGGGCTCCTCGCCCAGGCGATACTTCACCACGGGCCAGTTGGCTCTAGCTCGCGCACGCTCCTTGCGAGCGTCCAAGGCTTCATCTTGCATCAGTGCTTACATTCTACCGCACGGACAGGTAGGTCGGCGCCCGCGGAGACAACCCTCTATAATGTTGGAACCATGAGCCGCCTGATTGCCGATCGTCTGAGGGAACGTCTGTCGTCCGAGATCGGCACGATCACCAAGCCCCACGGAGGAAAGCTCCGTATCGCGCTCGCATACCCGAACCGCTACTACCTGGGAATGTCGAACGTGGGATTCCAGGCTGTTTACAAGTTCTGGAACGAGCTTCCCGACGTCGTGTGCGAGCGCGTGTTTCTACCCGATGATGACGAGCTCGAAGAGTACGCGCGTTCGAAAACACCGCTTCTGTCGCTCGAGACGCAGCAACCAGTTCGTGATTTCGATGTGATCGCGTTCTCGATTACGTTCGAGCCCGACGAGGTTAACCTCGTTCGAATCCTCGATCTCGCTGGGATCCCACCACTCTCCGCCGATCGCCGCGACGACGATCCACTCGTTCTTGCCGGCGGACCGATCACTTTTTTGAACCCCGAACCGATGGCGCCTTTTCTCGATGTCGTCGCGATCGGGGAGGCCGAGGCGCTCTTGCCCACGCTTACCGACGCGCTCCGCGCTTCGACGGCGACCGGAGACGTTCTGAGCCGTCTCGAGCAGGAAGAGGGCTTCTACGTTCCTGCGCGCCACCGGCCGTCGGCGCTCGTGCGGGCCAAGATGGGAAAACGTGCGGACTACTTGCCGCCCGCGACGTATGTCCTCACTCCCGATACGGAGATGTCCAACAAATTTCTCGTTGAAGTCTCGCGCGGGTGTCCGACCCTTTGTAGCTTCTGTTGGGCCGGCTACAACTATTTGCCCAAACGTTCGTTCGAAATCGAGAAAATCCTCGAAGTCGCGCGCGAAGCTCGCAAGCACACCGACCAGGTTGGGCTGGTATCGACTGCGGTCGGAGCCCACAAAGAAATCGTTCCCTTGTGCGAAGCGCTGAAAGAAATGGGCTACCGCGTCAGCGTTTCGTCGTTGCGCTTCGAAGATCTTCGAGGCGAGCTCCTCGATCCGCTCTCGAGCAGCGGGGAAAAAACGCTCGCGGTCGCTCCGGAGGTGGGAACCGATCGCCTGCGCTTCGCGATCCACAAGCGCGTTCCCAATACCGAGATACTCGAGAAGACCGATCTCATCTTCTCGCGCGGCATCGAGAACTTGAAGCTGTATCTCATGGTGGGACTGCCGACCGAGACCCAGGAAGACGTAGAGGGGATCGTCGATCTCGTCTCACGAATTCGTGAACAACTCATCGACCACGGCAGGAAACGCGGCCACGTCGGACGCCTGATCCCGAGCGTCAACCCTTTCATCCCCAAGCCGGGAACACCGTTCCAATGGAACGCGATGGAGAAACCCAATGTGCTCGCGAAGAAGATGCAGTACTTGAAGCGGGCCTTCGCGAAGATGGCGAACGTCGAGGCGAACTTCAAATCAGCGCGGCAAGAAAAACTCCAGGCGCTTCTCTCCGTCGGCGACCAAAGTGTCGCGCCCGTTCTCCTGCGCCTCGCTCGCGGCGAAACGAATCTAGCTCTCGCGCTGAGGGAAGCCGGAATCGATCTCGACGCGACCATCTACCGCGAGCGGCCACTCGACGAGCCTCTGCCTTGGGGACACATCGATAACGGCATGAAACCCGAGCTTCTGCGCAAGCAGTACGAAAAAGCCCAATCGAGTGTCGAGCTCGCACCCGTCCTAACGTCTTGAACCCGCCTTGATGTCGTTCGCCTCCCATCGCCGAACCGACCTCGATCTCCTGACGTGTTCACAGCTCGAGCAACTGGGCGTTCCCCACGGGTTCACGTCGCGGCGAAACGGTTTCGGTGCGCGCGACAACGGCCCAGCCGATCATTCGAAGCTGGCCCGCGCGTTGAGCCTCGACGCGACGGCGGCGATGAAGCAAGTCCATGGCTGTGACGTTCAATCGATTGCCAGCACCGAGGTCACACCCGAGTGCGACGGTGTGGTGACGGATCAGCCGGGACTCGGTCTCATCGTTCACACCGCCGACTGTGTTCCGATGCTCCTATGGGCGGAGTCCGTCAACGCCGTTTCGGCGGTACACGCAGGCTGGCGTGGAACGCTCGCTAACGTCGGCACGTTCGCTGTCGAGAAGCTCGTCTCTGACAAGGGCGCGTCGCCGGGCGAGGTGCACGTTGCCATTGGACCCTCAATCCGAGCGTGTTGTTTCGAAGTCGGTGACGAAGTTGTGGCGGCGTTCGTCGCCGGCGGCCGCGACAAAGAGGCCATCTCCCGTCCCGGGCCGAGGCAGCGCCGGCATGTCGATCTCATCGAGGACAATCGCCGCCAGTTGATCGCCGCGGGTGTTCGGGGGGAGCGGATCTACGACAGTGGCTGCTGCACCGCGTGCGAGAACGAGCGCTTCTACTCCTACCGCAAAGAGGGCAAAGGGGTGGGGCGTTTGATGGGCGTGATCGCCGTCAAATCGTAGTGGTTTTCTCCTCTTCCAAGTAATAAAGAATTCGACTGCAGCTGCTGCAGACGTGCTTGTCGCCGAGCTTGAGCTCGTGGAAAACCTGGGGGCGCATTCGCACCATGCACGCCTGGCAACGCTCGTCCACCGCGGCCGCCATGGCGACTCCGCTCCGCGCGTTGGCGATTTTCTGATACTCGGCGAGAAGGTCCTCAGGAATCAATGACAAGAGCTCTTTGCGAGACGCTTGTCGCTCGGCGAGCTCCGCCTCGAACTTCGCTTTCTCCACGTCGAGCTCTTTTTCCATTCCACTGACTTTTATCTGGCCTTCTTTCAGCTCTCGTTCTCGCTCCGCTCGCTTGCTCTCGAGCTCCTCGAGCGTGTCCAGGCCTTGAAGAATCTTGGTCTCGACGTCGCCGATCTCTCTCTTCACGACTTCGATTTGCTTCTGCATCGCCTTGTACTCTTCGTTGGACTTCACGCTCATGAGCTGGGTTTCGTACTTGCTCCGTTGCTCTTCCTTGGCCGCTAGCTCGCCTTCTGCGGCGCGCTGGCTCTTCTGAGCCTCCGTATGCGCATCTTCGGCATCCTTCAGATTCTTCTTCTCGGTCGCGATCTCCCGCTCGAGCTCTTCGACTTCCTTCGGGATCTCCGCGAGCCGTATTTCTAGCGTGCGGATTTCGTCATCGCGCCCTTGAAGCTTCACCAAATTCGAAATTTCAGCCTTCATAACATCCTCTCACCACGGAGACACGGAGCCCACGGAGGTTTCACGGAGCTCGAACCGGATGCTCTTCGTCCGGTCTTCGTGTCTTCGCGTCTTCGTGTCGAAAACAGACGAAAAAAAAAGGTGCCGCGGTGGGCACCTTTCGCGAGACGGCCTTCGAGGACCCCCGGCCAGCTTGGGCCTGGGGGCGTCTTGCGAGGCCGTCTCGTGTCCATCGTTTCCATCAATTGGTGGGCCCACTAGGACTTGAACCTAGGACCAACCGGTTATGAGCCGGTGGCTCTAACCACTGAGCTATGGGCCCGTAGTTCATGTTTATATTCTCGAGCCCTCTAGAAACGCTTTGAGCTTACGGCTTCTCGAGGGATGCCGGAGCTTTCTGAGTGCTTTCGTTTCGATCTGGCGGATGCGCTCGCGAGTGACAGCAAAACTTTGGCCGACTTCTTCGAGCGTGTGCTCGCTTCCGTCGCCGACGCCGAAGCGCATCTTGATGACCTTCTCTTCTCTAGGTGTCAGCGTTTTGAGAACAGCCTCGGTCATCTCCTTCAAATTCGTGTTGATGACCTGCTCCGCGGGCGAGATGACGCCGCGATCTTCGATGAAATCGCCAAGATGGCTGTCTTCTTCCTCGCCGATGGGCGTCTCGAGGGAAATCGGCTCCTGAGCGATTTTGAGCACTTTGCGCACCTTGGACACCGGGATGTCCATGCGCTTGGCGATCTCCTCCGACGTCGGCTCGCGACCGTACTCCTGCACGAGACTGCGCGACGTGCGGATGAGCTTGTTGATGGTCTCGATCATGTGCACCGGGATTCGGATCGTGCGCGCCTGGTCGGCGATGGCGCGCGTGATGGCCTGACGGATCCACCACGTTGCGTACGTCGAGAACTTGTACCCGCGGCGGTATTCGAACTTGTCGACGGCCTTCATGAGCCCGATGTTGCCCTCCTGGATCAGATCCAGGAACTGAAGCCCTCGGTTGGTGTACTTCTTGGCGATCGAAACGACGAGACGCAGATTCGCCTCCACGAGCTCGGTCTTCGCTTGTTGTGCCTGAGCTTCACCCTCACGGATCGTATAGAGCGAATGCTTCAACTCTGAGGCCGGGGCCTCGTACTCGTTTTGAAGCGCACGAAGCTCCGCACGGACCTTGCGGATCTCGCTTCGAAACTTGGCGCGTTCCTCGTCCTTGGCCTTGCCCCGTCCTTTCACGCCGTTGAGCTTGGAGTCGTAGCGCGTGAGGCGTCGCTCCAGCAGCTGCACGTGCTCGACACCTGACTGCACCTTCTCGCGCATGCGTGAGCGGAAAGGTTCTGTAAAGTTGAGAACGCGTACCTTCTTGGCAAGCGCGATACGAAGCCGTGCGAGCTTCCACTTGCCTTTGATGTAGCTCGGCGAGCGCTTCTTCAGCTTCGCGAATCGCTTTCCGTAGGTGTTGTACGCTTTGGACGCGGCCTGGATGTTCTCGATGGCTTTGACCGTTTTCTTGCGATGGCTCTCGATCTTGGCTTCGGTGAGCTCTTCTTCCTGAACGATGACGATTTCACGGACGTTGATTTCGCTGTTTTTTAGATCTTCGTGAAGCGCCATGACCGCTTTCGAGACAACGATCGTCCGGGTGATCGCGCGGGCTGCCATGTTCTTGCCGCTCTCGATGCGTTTGGCGATCTCGACCTCGCCCTCCCGCGTGAGAAGAGGCACGGTGCCCATCTCTCGCAAGTACATGCGGACCGGATCGTTCGTTTTCTCGAGGGCACCGGGAGTCAGATCGAGCTGAACGGTTCCGCCCTGTTTTCCCTGGCCGGTCAGGCCGGCGGCCTTCATCGCTTTGTACTTCTCTTCGGACTCGACGATGTCGATACCGGCGTTGCCGAACACGTCGAAGAGCTCGTCCAGCTCCTCCGAGGAGCTGACTTCCGAGGGCAAGTTCTCGTTCACCTCGTCGTAGAGGAGGTAGCCCTTCTCTTTGCCCAGCGCGATGAGATTCTTGACCTCGTCGTACTTTTCTTCGATCGCGGGAGTGCTGATCCTGGTCTCCGTCATGCTCTCGTCTCTAATCTTCCCAGCGTTTCGATACGCCGAGCCAATGTAAGGATCTCGGCGGTCAGGTTATCGTCGTCCGCGCCCTTGGCCAGTTGAGCTCTCAGGCGCGACAGTTTACGTTTCAAGCGGTCCTTACGAAGCCCGTTGAGGCAATCGCGAACGCTTTGTCGGGGTCCCAGCGGCGAAGGCTCCGTCATGATGCGCGTCAGTTGTTTCTTGAGCGCGTCCGGTTCGAGCCGGTCGAGGAGCTTCTCGGTACTGAGGGGTTCCGTTTCCGTTGCTCTTTCTTGTTTCATTGCCATCACAATCGGTGCCGTTGCGAGCCCTTCCATATCCTCGTCCTCGATCTCGTCGAGAATCGCGCAATCTTCCGGACTCGAAAGAATCCATCGAATCAGCTCCCGCTCCGCCAGCTTGACTGGCGGCGCCTCATTTGCGGGCAGCGTGAACCGTTGGGCGTTTGTCTCGACGTGCCGCCGTAGCTCATCCAGGACTGTTAGGTCCGTGATGCCGGCATGCTCCGCGAGGGGGCCTACATAGCCAATTCGCTCCACTCGGTTCGGAATCTTTCCTATCAGCGGCAAGACGTCACCCAAGAATGCCGCCTTGCCCCGCGGCGTCCCCACATCGTATCGCTTCGAGGCTTCCTGGATCAAGAAGCCCACGAAAGAAGGCGCTTCCGCAAGCGCTTGGCGGTATCGGTCCACCCCGTGGGCCCGAACGAATCCGTCGGGGTCGAGACCGTCGGGAAGCGTTAGCACCCGAACATCGAAGCCCTCCTCGAGGAGGAGGTCGATGCTTCGCCGGGCGGCCCGCATCCCCGCGTCGTCGGGGTCGAAGTTCACGACGATTTTGTCGGTATATCGTTTCAGGAGTCGCGCGTGGCCCGAAGTCAAACTGGTACCGCAACAGGCGACGGCCTGGCCGACCCCAGCCTGGTAGGCCTGCAAACAGTCCATGTAGCCTTCCATCAGGATCGCTGAGCCCTCCTTGCGAATGGCGTCTTTGGCGCGATGGAAGCCATAGAGCACGCCGCTCTTGCTGTAGATGGAGCTCTCGGGCGAGTTCAAGTACTTGGGCTCGCCGTCGCCGAGTAGGCGACCCCCGAAGGCGATGGTGCGGCCGGCCTCGGATGCGATCGGGATCATCACGCGATTGCGGAATCGATCGTAGTGGCCTTGACCGCCTTTGCGCGGGATGGCCAAACCTGCCCGCTCGATGAGCTCGGGCTTCGCGCCCTTTCGAGTCAAGTAATCGAGTAGCCCAGACCATTTGTCGGGGGCGAATCCGATGCCATAGTCGCGGATCGTCGTGTCGGAAAAGTCCCTTTTCCTGAGGTAGGCAAGCGCCCGTGCACCTTCCGGAGTCTCGCGCAGTTGCGTCTGGAAGAATTTGACCGCCTCATCGTGAATGCGAAGAAGAACCGAGCGCTCCTGATCTTCCTTCTTTGCCGGACCCGTTCGGCTCGGTAGCTGGAGGCCCGCGCGCCCGGCGAGCTGCTCGACCGCTTCCACGAACGATAGCTTGTCGTAGAGCATCAGAAACTTGAAGGCGTCACCGCCCTCGTTGCAGCCAAAGCAGTGAAAGATCTGCCGGTCCGGGTTCACGTGGAACGAGGGTGTTTTCTCGTTGTGGAACGGGCACAGCCCCTTGAAGCTTTTTCCCGAGGGCTTGAGGGGGACGTAGCCCGAGATGATATTGACGACATCGGTCGAGGAGCGAACGAGCTCGATGAAGTCCTGTGGAATGCCTGCCATCAGTCCTTCAATTCTATGACGGTGACGCCGCCACGGCTCTCGCTCTTTTGATTGGCCACGTGAGCGTGGCCGGTGAGCCATTCCCGAAGGGCGGATTTCAATCGACCGGTTCCGTGACCATGAATGAGCCTGACTTCTCGATGGTCGCTCAAAAACGCGTCGTCGAGAAACTTGTCGGCCCGCTCGAGCGCCTCTTCGACGGTGCACCCGATGAGGTTGAGCTCGTTGGGGACATCCTTGACCTCGAGCTCGTAGCTCCGGCTCGGCGAAGCGGCCGGGGCGCGCTCCTGCACGGGTAGAGCCTCGAGGCTGCCGACGGGGAGTCGCAGTTTCTTGTCGCGGACGCGAACTTCGGCCTCGCCGTCACCCATGAGGCGCACGACTTCGCCCTCCATTCCGAACGAGGCTACCAGAACTCGCATTCCCGCCTCCAGCGCATCGGGGAGCTGCGTCGGTTCCGCGGGCGTCTCCGCCTGGACCTTCGCGAGCAGGGGCCTCGCGACGGCTTCGAGCTTCGTCGAAAGCGTTTTTTCGAGCTCGGTCAGACGAGTGCTCTGTTCGGTGCGAGCGCGTTTGGCTTCGGTCACCAGCTCGCGAAGCTCGTGGCGCGTGTCGTGCAGCTCTTGCTCGAGCGATTCGCGGAAGCTGTCGAGTTGCTTGCGGCGCTCGATGCGTCCTTCGTCTTCCTCGGCCTCGATGCGGGCACGCGCGGCCGCGGCGGCGCGACGCTCTTTCGCGATCTGTTGTTTAGCTTGGGCGAGCTCGGCGCTTTCCGCCTCGAGCCGTTCCACGAGCTCTCCAACTTGTCGTTCACGTTCACTTTGGAGCTCGCGCGCACGCGAGACGATGGGTTTCGGAAGCCCGAGTCGCTCGGCCATCTCGAACGCAAGGCTTCGTCCGGAAGCTCCATCGACGATTTCGTAGGTCGGCTCGTATGTTTTTGGATCGAATTGGAACGAGGCCGCGTCGATCCCCTCGGTCGTGCTGGCGTACGCCTTGAGAAGCCCGTGGTGCGTGGAAGCGATGATGAGAGCGCCTCGTTCGAGAAAGTGCTCGACCAGCGCGGTTCCGAGCGCGCCGCCCTCCGCGGGGTCGGTACCCGTTCCGACTTCGTCGAGAATCACGAGTGCGGGAAGCTCGAGCTCTCGCTCCATCGTCACCACTTTCGAAAGATGAGCCGAAAACGTCGATAGATTCGATGCGATCGACTGGTCGTCGCCGATGTCAGCGAAAATGGAGCGAAACACGGGAAACGAGCTCTCGGGTGCTGCGGGGACGTGAAGACCCGCCTGCGCCATCAGGCTCAAGAGCCCGGCTGTTTTCAAAGCAACGGTCTTGCCGCCGGTGTTGGGTCCGGTGAACACGAGACCGCGCCGCTGATCGGATACATGGAAGCTGATGGGCACGGCGGCTTCGAGGAGAGGGTGACGCGCGTCGACTAGCCGAAGCTGCGACTCGGCAATGTGCGGTTCATGAGCGCGGTGTTGAGCCGAAAGACGCCCCTTCGCCTGGGCAAGATCGATTTCGGTCACGGTGAGGCTCGCTCCGGAAAACGCCGGCCTTGACGGATGGAGCTTGGCAGTCAGCGCCGCAAGAATCCGGCGCACTTCCTCGTTCTCTTGATCTAGGACGGACGCGATCTCGTTTCCGATTTCGACCCCCGCCATGGGCTCCACGAAAAGCGTGGCCCCGGATGCCGACGCACCATGGACGATTCCGGGAAACTGCGACTTGCACTCCGCCTTGATGGGAACAACCGAGCGGCCGTTACGGTTGGTGACGATCGACTCTTGCAGGATTTTGGCGTTGTCGCGCGACGCCAGAGCCGAGTCCAATACTCTCTGAAGTCGCTTTTTCAATGTCGCGCTTTTTGCGCGCAGCTTCGCGAGTTTATCGCTCGCGTTGTCACGAACCTCACTCTCATCAACATCGATGATACGCATGATGTCGGCTCGCGGCTCGCCCAGCTCAGGAATCGTTGCTGCTAGCTCGGCAAGACGCGGCGTCTCGTCGCCCCGTTGGGTCAGGCGGATGCGCACCTGTTCGGTGGTTGCCGCGAAGTGAGCGAGTGCGACGAGATCGTCGACGTTGAGACTGCGGCCTTCGATCCGGAGAATGTCGAGCTCGCCCTCGATGTCGGGCAGGCGAGAAAGAGAAACCGTCTCACCTTCGTCGTGCAGACGGCGCGCTTCGGAGGTGAGCGCGAGGGTTTCGACGACCAGCGGCCGCTCTGTCGCAGCTTCGACGCCGAGTGCTCTCGCCCTTCCTCGATCGCTTTCCGCCAAGCGCGCGAGACTCTCTCGCACTTTGGCGAACTCGAGTACGTCGTAAGCGCGAACGTTCATTGATCGAGGTCTCGACAGGCCCCTTTCAAACGAACGAGGTGTATTGTTATCAACGACTTGCAGGGACACTCCACCCGGCTCTAAAACAGGTCCAGCCCGAACCCGTCAATTTACCACGCCGAGCCCCCCGTTGCCAGCAGCCAGGTCCCCCTGTTTAAAGCAAGGGGAGGGGGGATGGTCGCGATCCGATGTTTGGAGAGTGGGGGATTTCAGACGGCTTGTTCTCATCCCCACATCCCCTCCTATCCCCATCTCTCCTTGTTTTTAGCGGTGGCCCGCGGATGCCCGCAGGATCATCGATGCCATGTAGCCGGCGCCGAAGCCGTTGTCGATGTTGACGACGGCGACACCGGGGGAGCACCCGTTCAGCATCGCGAGTAGCGCAGAGAGTCCCCCGAACGACGCGCCGTAGCCGACGCTCGTGGGCACGGCGATCACGGGTGCGTCGGTCAGACCCGACACGACGCTTGGCAGCGCTCCGTCCATGCCGGCAACGACCACGAGCACGTCCGAATTCGTCAGCGCCTTCTGATGGGCCAGCAGGCGGTGAAGTCCGGCGACACCGACGTCGAACACGCGCTCGACATGCCCCCCCATGAGCTCGGTCGTTAGAGCCGCCTCTTCTGCGATGTGGATATCCGACGTGCCCGCACACAAGATCGCGGCGTGACCCCGTCGCTGTGACGGAAACTCGCCAACGATGATGGCGCGCGCATCCGGATGCCATCGAGCACCGCGCGTCTTGGAGGTGACAGCGTCGAAGGCTGCCTCCGTAGTCTTGGTCACCAGGACGGGTTGTCCCGTGTCAGCCAGCCGGTAGGCGATTTCGGCGATGTGCTCCGGAGTTTTGCCGGGCCCGAAAACAACTTCGGGGAAGCCGCGCCGCAAACCGCGGTGGTGGTCCAATTTCGCAAACCCGAGATCTTCGAAGCCCAAGACACGCAGCTTTTCCGATGCCTCGTCGGCCGTCGTCTCGCCGCGCTCGACGCACTTTAGGATCTCGCGCAAACGTTCGGGATTCATGGCGGTGAGTTTAGCCCAAGCTGGGAGCGCCACGCGTCGCGCTCGCGCCAAATGCTCGCGAGCGCGAGCACGAAGAACGGTACGTACTCGATGAGCTTGACCCAGATCACGTCCTCCCAGGCCTGTCCCGGTGTCGCCAGGTACGCGGAGTGGTAGGCCAACGCGACACTCAACGTGAGATAGAGCCAAGCGGGGCTCGCGTAGATCGCTAGGAAGGGCGCGATCCAAAGCAAGTACCACGGGTGCACGGTCGTGGTCAGAAGAAGAATGGCGCTCACGGTGAGGTACGAGCTGCGTAGTGGGTTCGAGTTCAATCCCAACAACACGAGTACCATCGTCACCAGGAATGCGCCCACGAGGATTTTTGCGGTGTCGAGTGAGCCGGTCAAGTAGAAGAGGATGTGGAACAAACTGTCGTTACCACGCCAGCGGAGGCCGTACTGCGTCAACCCGCGGAAGGCGAGGCTTCCGGCGCTCGCATAAGGCAGCGCGAGCAAAACGGTGACGACGGGCATCACCCACAGATCGCGTAGCCGAATCGAGCGAAGAAACAGCGGCGCGAGCGTCATCCCGATGACTTTGGTCAATCCCGACAGCGTCAGGTACAACATCGTAAGGGATCCACGGTGACGCACGATCGCGCCGAGCGCCGCCATCAGGCCCAAAACGCCCAAAATGTCGTTGTGACCACTACCGGCGACTTCAACGATGACTAGAGGACTCCACGCGTAGATCAGCACCCGAGCTGGATTGAGCTGTAGGGACTCCAAGAGCCGGGCGAGAAGGAAGATGAGCGCAAGATCGGCGAGGACGAAAAACAGCTTCATCCACAAGACCGACTCTGACACGGTCGTGGCGACGAAAAACGCCATCTCCATGAACGGTGGGTAGATCGTCGGAATGTCCTTATTGTTGATACCTTGGAAGTTCTGCTCGTGCCCTTCTCTTAGAAAAGCGATCGTCTGCTCCTCGGGAGCGTATCGATAAGGATTGATGCCGGCGTGCTGAACGCGACCGTCCCAGATGTAGCGAAAGATATCGTCCGAGAGGATCGGTGCGGTCACCAAGAAAGGTACTCTCAAGGCCAGGGCGACCAGCACGACCAGGGCTCGATGGGGCCGGGTTTGCACGGTGAGCACGTAGTACGACGCAAGGAGCCAGGACACCCCCATCGCCAGGTACAACGCGAGATACAGTGGGTAGGTCGTTTCGCGGTCGACGAGCCGAGCGGCGAAGATCGTGAAACCCAGCTCGATGAGCCCCAACGCCGCGAGGATGCGGGTTGTGCGCGAGGCTGTGGAGATCTTCATTTGGCCCTTGTGGGTCTGCAGTCTACGATACGATGATGGTCGGGATGGATATGGATACGCTTTTGTTGACCGCCTATTTCGCGGTTCTGCTCGTCCTTGCGGTCTTCGGGATGCATCGGTATCTGATGGTGTTTCTCTACTATCGGTATCGTCACCGCCGGCCCGCCCCGAGCGCCTTGCTCGAAGTTCAGGGAGACCTACCGAAAGTCACCGTCCAGCTGCCGGTGTTCAACGAATTGTACGTCGTTGAGCGGCTTATCGACGCCGTTGCCGCGCTCGACTATCCGAAACAGCGACTGCAGATCCAAGTGCTGGACGATTCGACCGACGACACCGCCGGGATCGCGCGTCGCCGATGCGAGCACCACCGAGATGCCGGTGTCGATATCCATTATTTGCACCGGAGCGAGCGCACCGGGTTCAAAGCCGGAGCGTTGGCGGCGGGTCTTGAGACGGCGACCGGCGACGTCATCGCGATTTTCGACGCCGATTTCGTACCGGGGGAGTCGTTTCTGAAAGAGACGGTCCACCACTTCGCCGACGAGGATGTCGGGATGGTGCAGGCCCGCTGGGATCACCTCAACGGGGACTACTCGTTGCTGACTCGGATACAAACGATTCTGCTCGACGCGCATTTCGTTCTGGAGCACGGCGGTCGGAATCGCTCGCGATGTTTCTTCAATTTCAACGGGACGGCCGGCGTTTGGCGGCGCGAGGCGATCGAGACCGCCGGAGGTTGGCAACACGACACGCTCACCGAGGACATGGACCTCTCGTATCGCGCCCAGCTTCGCGGCTGGCGTTTCGTCTTCCTGCCCGATGTCGTTGCGCCCGCCGAGATCCCGGTCTCGATGAACGCGTTCAAAAGCCAGCAACATCGCTGGTCCAAGGGCTCGATCCAGACGGCTAAGAAGCTTCTACCCAAGATCCTGGCGAGCCCTCTACCGCTGCGCGTCAAGATCGAGGCCGTGTTCCACCTGTCGGCGAATCTCGCGTACCCGTTGATGGTGTTGTTGTCTTTGTTGATCTTTCCGAGCATGCTCGTGAGGTTCAACATGGGTTGGCACGAAATGTTGCTCTTCGACGTTCCGTTGTTCGTCGCCGCAACGATGTCGGTGACGAGCTTCTACGTCGTTTCGCAGCGTGAGATTTATCCCGATTGGAAGAGTCGGCTAAAGGTGATCCCGATGCTTCTGTCGCTCGGGATCGGCATGTGCCTCAACAACGCCAAGGCGGTCATGGAAGCTCTCCTCGGGCGGGAAACGGATTTCGTTCGAACGCCGAAGTACCGGATCGAGTCGGCTTCGGACGAGTGGCAGGTCAAACGCTATCGTGGCCGCAGGAGCTACCTTCCGTACCTGGAGCTCCTCCTTGGCCTCTATTTCACGGCTGCAGTCGCGTACGCAGCCTTGCACCAGATCTACGGCTCGCTGCCTTTTCTAGTGCTGTTTCAAGTCGGGTTTCTGTTCACGGGGGCGCTTTCCTTGTCGGAGAATCGTGAGTCGAAGCGTACGGACTCCGTAGCGGCATTCGGCATACGGCATACGGCATACCGGGTTCAGTAACTCCTTTTGCCGCCGGAGGTCAAAGCCGGGTCAAACGCAAGCTCCTCCGAAGCACTGGCCACCGGCTCTGACTCAGCCGTTTCAAGCGGCGCTGCGCTAGCTTTGAACCGTAGCCGTATGCGGTAAACCTAAATGTTGTAAACTCCGTCCATGAATCGGGATCTCCTTTTTTTCCTCACAGGTTTGTGTTTCGGTGTGGTCGCCGGCTTTTTCGTGTTCCGCACCGTCGTTGCACGGGAGACCAACGCCGTCGTCGCAACCGCTCAAACGACTCCCGAGAGCTCGCAAATCGGACTCGCCACGGAGCCGGAGACGGTCTCCCTCGATACGGACGTTGTCGCACGGCTCGAGGCAGATGCGAACAACGACCCCGCGGACGCTGACGTTCGGGCGCGACTCGGACGTATGTATCTCGATGCCGGGCTCCACGAAGAGGCTGTGGCGTGGCTTCGCGCTGCGCTCGAGATCGAGCGGGATAACTTGGACGCGCGCAGTCAGCTCGCGTTGTCTTTCCTCAACTTGGGAAGGCTGGACGATGCCGTCGCGACGTACGAGGAAACGCTCCGCTTGGCGCCCGAGCATCCTGGGAGTCTGCTCGGGCTCGGCCGAGTGAAACTCTATTTGCTGCAGGACATCGAAGGCGGCCTCGCGATGTGGGAGGCGCTCATTGCGGTAGCACCCGCGTCCACTGAAGCTCAGAGTGTTCGTGACGAGCTCGAGGCACTCAAGTCGGCGCACCCCGGGGGTTGAGATGGGTCGCTTCTTATACTTTCTGGTGATTCTGTTTCTCGCGCGCCTGGCGTGGAACGCCTTCGCCTCCATGCTCCTGGGACAAGCGCGGCGTCAGATGGGATCGCGTGGAGCTTACCGACCGGGCGGATCGCCGGCTGAGCCAGCGACGCCACCGACGATTCATAGAGGGCTCATGGTGCGCGACCCGGTGTGCGGTCTTCACATCCCAGAGCACCGTGCGTTGACCGAAGTTCGTGCGGGGGAGCGCTACCATTTTTGCTCCGATGAGTGCCGACAGAGCTTTCTGAAAGCCAGCTGAGTCGAGCGATGCCGGCCGAGAAAACCCGCGACCAGCTCAAAGAAGACGTTTGTGAAGTGGGACGTCGGCTGTACCAGAATGGCTTCATCGCTGCCGGCGAAGGCAACATCAGCCTTCGCTTGTCTGAGAACGAGCTCATGGGGACGCCGGCCGGTACGTGCAAAGGCTACCTGACGCCCGACATGATCTCGACGTGCGACATGGAAGGCAATACGTTGAGCGGGCCGCGGATCTCGACCGAGATCCAGATGCATATCTCGGTTTACAATGCGCGGCCGGACGTGAAGGCGGTCACCCACGCCCATCCGCCCAAGTGCACTGGCTTCGCGGTTGCCGGGATACCGCTGAACCGAGCGGTCTTGGCCGAGGTCGTCGTGACCCTCGGGTGTGTACCGCTCGCAGAGTACGGCACGCCGTCGACGCAGGAGCTCGCTGACTCAGTGGATCGTTTGATCCGAACCTCTGACGGGTTGCTACTGTCGAACCATGGTGCGTTGACCGTCGGCAAGGATATCTACGACGCCTATTTCAAAATGGAGGTCATCGAGCATTTCGCGGAGATCTCTCTTATTTCGCGTCAGCTCGGTGGCGAGCGATTGCTTCCGAAAAAAGAAGTCTCTCGCTTGCTCGACCTCCGCCAGAAGGTGTACCGCCTCGACGGGCCTCCCGGTGGGGACGCGTGTCCGATACCCGCGGAAGCTGCTATGGGAAACGCTGATGACATCGTTCAGCTCACCCGAAGCGAGCTCGTCCAGCTCATTTCGGACGCCATCCGTGAGGTGGGCGGACGTTAATTCGGCATGCGGCACTATTTTGCCGTGAGGGCAGTTTCGACGGAGTCCGTTGCGGACGATTCAGCATTCAGTGAAACGTTATTGGTATAGAGTAACTTCGACAGTAGACAGGAGGATTCATGGCCGATGATATGGGTGAAGCGTTGGGAATGATCGAGACTAAAGGACTCATCGCGATGATCGAGGCGTCGGACGCGATGGTGAAAGCTGCGAAGGTCACGCTCGTTGGCTACGAGAAGATCGGCGCCGGTTTCGTTACCGCGCTCGTTCGTGGCGACGTGGCTGCGTGTAAAGCGGCTACGGATGCCGGCGCCGCGGCAGCGCGTCGCGTAGGTGAGCTCGTATCGGTGCATGTCATCCCGCGGCCGCACTCGAGCCTCGAAGATCGCCTGCCCATCGGTAAAACCAACAGCAAGTGAACGCGCGGTCGCGTTGACTCGTAAACAATGATTCTTGGCAGAGTGGTCGGCACGGTTGTGGCCACCCGCAAAGACGAGCGGCTCGAGGGCTTCAAGCTCCTCGTGGTTCAGGCGGTGGAGCCGGACGGTCGAGTCAAAGACAGCTACGTCATTGCGGTCGACACCGTCGACGCAGGCGTCGGTGAGCTCGTCCTCGTCATCTCGGGGAGCTCGGCGCGGATGGCGTCGGGCTGCGCTGACCGACCCGTGGACGCCGCCATCGCGGGTATTGTCGATGAGGTCGATTTGACGCCAGCGAGAGGTGGTTGAGTCGACATGTTTCTCGCGGACGTCGTCGGCACCGTCGTGGCTACGGTCAAAGACCCGGGCCTCGCCGCGCGCAAGCTCGTCGTGATCCAGCCGATCAAAGCATCCGCCAAAGCAGGGGTCCAACCTGACGGCGAGCAGCTCGTCGCGCTCGACAGCGTCGGCGTCGGCGTCGGTGAGCGCGTCCTGTTTGTGCGCGGCAAGGAAGCGTCGTTTTCATTTCTGCCGGATATCGTTCCTTCGGATGCGAGCATCGTTGCCAAGGTGGATACGATAGAGCTTCGCGTGGGAGAGACGGCGTGATCTTGGGCCGTGTCACCGGAGTCGTTGTCGCCACCCAAAAGCACTACAAACTCGAGGGCCGAAAGCTCCTGCTCGTTCAGCCTCTGGACCTCGGCCAAAGGCCTCGAGGCATTCCCGTGCTCGCGGTCGACTCCGTCGACGCGGGAGAGGGTGACCGAGTGCTCGTGGTTCAAGAGGGTAAGTCTGCCTCGATGGCCTCGGGACGGGAAGACAGTCCGCTTGACGCGGCCGTGGTGGCCGTAGTCGACGCGGTTGAGCTGGTGACATGAGCGTCGATCGCAATCGCGTCCGTGCGCTCGTGCGCTTGGAGCTCGAAAAACGCTTGCAAGCTTCAGCCCCGCGTCCGCCCATCGGAGTCGCCGCGCTGCTCGAAATCTACTCTGGCCCCGAGTGCAACGAAGATTCGGATTTCCCAACGCGAAGGCCGTGCGTGATCGAACCCGACCGCCCCTGCACGAACACCGGCTATTGCAGGAAACTAGGCTACTAACCTAAAGATCACCACGGAGGCACGGAAAGCACGGAGACGAAGATTTTTCGATCTCCGTGAGATCCGTTTCGCTGTGTTTCCGAGGTGAGGAAGCGACGTGCCGCGGACGATTTTTCATGTCGATATGGACGCGTTCTATACGTCCGTCGAGCAGCGGGACCATCCGGAGCATCAGGGTAAGCCCGTCATCGTAGGCGCTGACCCGCAGGGGGGACGTGGCCGGGGCGTTGTTGCCGCGGCGTCTTATGAGGCGCGTAGCTTCGGGGTGCACTCGGCGATGCCCATTAGCCGTGCATACAGGTTGTGCCCGCAGGGAGTCTATCTTCGCGGCAACATGAAGAAGTATGCGGCGAGCTCGCGTCGCATCATGGACATCCTCGGAAGTTATACCGATCTCGTCGAGCCCATCTCGATCGACGAAGCATTCCTGGATATGAGCGTGATTTGCGTTCCCGAGAAAGGGCGAGCACTCGCGGAGGAAGTCAAGGCGAACATTTTTCGTCAGGAGCAGCTCAAGGCTTCCATTGGGGTGGCGCCCAACAAATTTCTCGCGAAGATTGCCTCGGACCTCGACAAACCCGATGGACTCGTGGTCGTGAACGAGGGAGGCGAGCTCGACTTCCTCGAGCACCTTCCGGTCGAGCGACTCTGGGGCGTTGGGCCCAAAACCGCGGAGCGTCTGCACGAGCTGGGGTATCGCAAGATTCGAGATCTCTGGAGCGTTTCTCCGGGTGGGCTTCCCATGGGCAAGCACGGCGAGCATCTCTCGAAGCTGGCTCGCGGTATCGACTCGCGCGACGTCGTCCCGCACCATGAAGCCAAGTCGATCGGTCACGAGACCACGTTTCACGAAGACACCAACGATCCGGAAGTGGTTCGCAGCACTCTTTTGAAACTCGCCGAGGCTGTGGCGGTTCGGCTGCGAAAACATGGCGTGCGCGGTAAAACCGTCACGCTCAAGTTTCGAGACGCCGATTTCGTGACCGAGACGCGCGCCCGCACGCTGCGGGAGCCTACCGAAGATGCGAAGGAGATCTTCGATGTCGTGCTCGTTTTGATGGAGCGAGTTCGTGGCAGGGG